>CAZUVO010000208.1:0-6612 GCA_964623955.1 uncultured Rhizobiaceae bacterium | reverse complement strand
GACGAAGCGGCGGTCATCCGGCCGCCTGGCGCTTGTGAGATAATCCCGGCGGCGCGCGCCGTCAAGCCGTGCCGCTGTCCTGTTCCAGAAGATTATCGAGGATGGCGCGGGTCGCGCCGTCGGCGATGCCGTCGACCCGGGCCTGGCGGAAGTGGCGCTGAAAGGCGCGCACGATGGCTTGGCTTTCTTCGCCGAAATGGCCATCGCTCGTCAGGCCATAGCCGAAATCGAACAGATTTTCCTGCAGCCGGCGCACCTCGCGGCCTGACGCGCCGAGGTCGAGCGCCGGCGGCTCGGGCACCGGCTCGCCGGCGGCGCGCGGCCAGGCACCGATGCCGTTGCGCGCCAAGCGGGCCCAGTCGAACAATTCGCCCGGGTCCTGTTTGCGAAACGGCGCGACATCGGAATGGCCGACCACATTGGCGGCGGGGATGTCATAGCGCGCGACGATCCCGCCGGCGAGCGCGATCAGCGCGTCCATCTGCGCCGGCGGAAACGGCCGATAGCCGAATTCATGGCCCGGATTGACCAGCTCGATGCCGACCGAGGTGTCGTTCACCAGATGGCGCCCGCGCCAATAGCTGAGGCCGGAATGCCAGGCGCGCATCTCCTCCGGCACCAGGCGGTAGATGGTGCCGTCTTCGTCGATGCACCAATGGGCGCTGACCTTGGCGGCCGGATCGCGCATGCGTTCGAGCGCGGCCGCGGCGCTGACCATGCCGGTATAATGCAGCACCAGAATATCGGTGCCCGGCGCATCGTCCGGGCGTTCGTCCTGGTTGGGCGTCGGCCAGTCTTTATAGGTGATTGCCATGGCCGCAGTTTATCCCAACTTACGGGCCGGCGCGCGGCCGCTGTTTTCCCCGGCGCTGTCGACCGGGCGCCGGGAGAAGACGATCAGCGATACGCCGATCAGGGTGACGATGCCGCCGAGCGCCGTCGGCCAGGTCATCGGCTCGCCCAGGGTGAAGATGCCGAACAGCACGCCGAAAAACGGCACCAGCAGCATGAAGCCGCTCACCCGCGACACCGGGTGGCGGGCGAGCAGAAAATACCAGATCCAATAGGCCAGCACGGTCGAGCCGATCACCTGATAGAACAGCGAGCCATGCAGGCGCCAATCGGCGACCCAATAGCTTTGCAGTTGGCCGCTTTCGAGAATGAGCGAGCAGACCAGCAGGATGACCGCCGAAAAGACCGACATCCAGGCGTTCAGCGCGAGCGGCTCCACATTGGCCAGTTTCTTGGCCTGGATATTGGCGACAGCCCACATGATGGAGGAGGCGAGGGCGAGGCCGATCGCCAGGACATTTTCGAAATGCCGCGGCTCGCCGACCAGCACCAGCACGCCGCCAAAGGCGATGACGATGCCGAATATGCCGACCCAGCCGGGCTTGTCGTGCAACAGGAACGCCGCGAGGAGAACGGTGAGCGGCACCTGGGTTTGCCAGATGATCGCCGCGGTCGAGGCCTCCACGCCCATATCGAGGGCGACATAAAACAGGCCGAAATGCCCCGCCCCCATGCTGATCGCGAACAGAATGATCGCCTTCCACTGGCCGCGCGGCAGGCGTACGAACCAGATGAGGATCAGCGATACCGCGATAAAGCGCAGCGCGAGGAAAAACAGCGGCTCCATCGTGACTGCGGCATATTTGCTGGTGACGAAGCCGAAGCCCCACAGCATCGCCATCGCCGTGGCCAGGAAAATATGGAGCGGCGTCATGGAAGACGAGTTCATGCGGTGTCCGGCGCACCGGGCGCTGCGCGCCTCATTTCATGCCGCGGAGCTTTTCGATGCGGTCATAGGCATCGTTGATATGCGCCACCTTTTCGTTGGCGACATCGATCATCTCTTGCGGCAGGCCTTCGGCCATCAGCCGGTCCGGGTGGTTCTCGCGAACCAGGTCGCGATAGGCGCGCTTGATTTCGTCGTCGCTGGCCTCGCGGTCGACGCCGAGGATTTCATAGGGGTCGGCGTCGTCCGAGCCGAGATGGCTTGAGAAGATGCGCTCGAAATCGCGTTCGTCGAATTGAAAGATGCGCGCGACGCTCTTGAGAAAGGCCATCTCGGCCTCGTGGATCACGCCGTCCGCCTGGGCGATGTGAAACAGCGCACCGAGCAATTCCTCGCGCACATGGTGGTTGTGCGGAAAGATCTCCATGATCTGTTCGGCATAGGGCTCGAAGCCGGTCGCTTCTTTTCGCGCCTCGTTGAAGATTTGGCCGACCTGCTCCATCTCGCGCTCGGGCACGCGGAAGATGCGCTTGAAGGCGTCGATCTCGTCGCGCGTGACCTTGCCGTCGGCCTTGGCCATTTTTGCGCAGAGCACGATAAGGGCGATGGCGAAGGCCTGGCGCTTGGTCTCGATGGCGGCGGTCGCACCGCCGGAGCGCAGGCGCCCGCGCGCGGTCGCCCGGTCGACGAAATGGCCGGCCGCGACGCCGACCACGGCGCCGATCGGCCCGCCGAGCGCGAACCCCGCTGCGCCGCCGATAATCTTGCCCCAAATGCTCATCCCGGACTCCTTGTGAGGGATCACAGCAAGATAATCCGCCGTCTCCCCGGGCGCCAGTGTAGCGGCCGCCGGGCGCCGGCAAAAAGCCGGAATTGCGGGATCGGGAATTCTCTGGTGCAATAGCGCCAACGCACCGGAAACACTGGCCGTGCGAGCGGTGAGCCTGTGTCCGGCGGCTGAGCGAAACGGATCTACAAGGATCACGAGACAAAGCGTCCGCATCAGACGGGCGCTCGATAAGGGAGATATCATGAGCGAACCAGCTGGCGGGCCGCGTAGCGTGGCCCTTGTGGGCCCCTATACGAGCGGCAAAACATCGCTCCTTGAAAGCATGTTGTTCGTGTCCGGCGCGATTGGCCGGCGCGGCAGCGTGCGTGACGGCAACAGCGTCGGTGACGCCTCCGCCGAGGCGCGGGCGCGCCAATCCGGCGTCGAGGTCAACACCGCGACCTTCGACCATGACGGCACGCAAATCACCGTGCTGGATTGTCCCGGCTCGGTGGAATTCTCGCAGGATGCCAACAATGCGCTGATCGGGGTCGACTTCGCCATCGTCGTCTGCGAGCCCGATATCGATCGCATCTGGACCATGGGCCGGCTGCTGAAATTTCTCGACCAAAACAAAATTCCCCACGCGATATTCGCCAACAAGATCGATGAATCCTCGATCCGCGTGGCCCAGCTCATCGAGGCGCTGAGCAATATTTCCGAGACACCGCTGGTGCCCTGCCAGGTGGCGATCCGCGACGGCGAAAATGTCACCGGCTATGTCGATCTGATCACCGGCAATGCCTATGAATATGCCGACAACCAGGCCTCCGGGCAGATCGACGGCGCGCCGGACAGCGTCTCGTCGCGCCAGGAGGAGGCGCGCACGCAACTGCTCGAAAGCCTCGCCGATTTCGACGATTCGCTGCTGGAAAATCTGCTGGAAGACAAGATCCCGAGCGAAGAGGAAGTTTCGAGCTTCCTGCGCGATACCCTGGCGGACGCCAATGTCGTGCCGGTATTCATGGGCGCGGCGGAAAAAGACTGGGGCGTGCGCCGGCTGTTGCAGGCAATCGTCGCGATCGGGCCGGGCAGCGAATCTTCGGCGCGGCTCAAAGGCATCGACATGTCGTCCTCCGAGCCGCTCGGGCAGATCGTCAAAACCTATATCTCACCCCATGGCGGCAAGATTTCGCTGGCGCGCATCTGGCGCGGCGAATTTCCCGACGGCACGGTTCTTCATGGCGGCGACCGCATCGCCGGCATGTTCACCCTCGTTGGCCAGCAGCAGAACAAGATCTCCAAGGCGGGGCCGGGCGATCTCGTCGGCCTCGGGCGGCTCAACGACACGGTAACCGGTGCGACCATCGTGCCGCAGGATTCTCCGGAGTCGGAGCCGCTGCCGATGGCGCCCGAATTGCCGCCGGTTTATTCCTTCGCGGTCCATGCCAACAAGCGCGAGGAAGAGGTCAAGCTATCCTCGGCGATCGCCAAATTGCGCGAGGAAGACCCCTCGGTGCTGTTCAAGCTCGTGCCCGACACCAATGATTCCGTCCTTTGGGGCCAGGGCGAAATGCACCTTCGCGTCGCCCTCGACCGCCTCCGGGATAAATATGGCGTCGGCCTGGCCACGGAGATTCCCAAGGTCGCCTACAAGGAGGCCATCCGCAAACCGGTCTCGCAACATTCCCGCTTCAAGAAGCAATCGGGCGGGCACGGCCAGTTCGGCGACGTGCATATCGACATCAAACCCCTACCACGCGGCGGCGGGTTCGAATTCGAGAACACCGTGGTCGGCGGCGCGGTGCCCAAACAGTACATTCCGGCGGTGCAAAACGGCGTGCAGGAATACCTCGTCAAGGGACCGCTCGGCTTCCCGGTGGTCGATGTCTCGGTCACCCTGACCGATGGCAAGCATCATGCGGTCGACAGTTCGGAGCAGGCGTTCAAGACGGCGGGCCGCTTGGCGATGACGGAAGGCATGCCGAAATGCAGCCCGGTGCTGCTCGAGCCGATTTATCAGGTGGTGATTTCCGCGCCGAGCGATTTCACGCCGAATGTCCAGCGGCTGATCACCGGGCGCCGCGGCCAGGTGTTGGGATTCGCCGGCAAGGAAGGCTGGCCAAGCTGGGACGAGACCACTTTCCAAATGCCTCAGGCCGAGATGCACGATCTCATTATCGAGCTGAGATCCTTAAGCCTCGGCGTCGGCAGTTTCGAATTCGAATTCGATCATTTGCAGGAGCTGACCGGCCGCCTCGCGGATGATGTCCTGGCGGCGGCGCAAGCCGAGGAAGAATAGGACCGCGCCCGGCGCTCAGTTTTGCCGCCGGGTCGTCGGATTGAAATATTCGTCGATATGGCGGCCTTGGAAATTGTGCACGCCCAGTTTGTGCCCGATATCCTTGGAGCTCGGCGTGCCGCAATGGCACAAAATGACCTTCTCCGAGCCGAACCGTGCGACCGCTTGTTGTAGTTTTTGAAACTCGCTGTCGGGCAGCCCGTTTTCGAGCGCATCGTTCCATTGCAGTTTGACGTAATGGAACCCCATATCGTGGCGTGAAAATTCGGGGAAGCTGAACAGGTCCGTGCCGTCGAGCGCCATCTTGAACCCGGTGTGGCCGAGATAGGATTTGACGAACATGAACGCCCCGGCATCGGCCAGCAGGTCGATGCAGTGGATTTCGATGATGATCTTTTCGCGCTGCGCCGGGGACAGCATGCGCACCAACTGGGTAAAATCCTCCGACATGATGTTCTTGAGATTCATGTTCAGCGAGATCGGCGTGCGCAGGAAAGATTGAATATCCAATTGGATGGTCGACAACACGCGGCGGTCCAACTGCGCGGTCAAATGGCGGAACAGCCAGCGATTCGACGTCAGGTCGACATCCGGCAAGATCGCCTCCCGCAGATCCGCGACGTGCACATAGACCTCGTTCGCGACATGTTTGGGATTGGTGTGCAGGCCGGGCAGAATTTTGCAGATCGGCTGGCGCCGCAGGAAGCTGCCGACATCGATGGTGCGTAATCCGCGCTCGAGCTTGGCGAGCATTTCGGTGTCGATCGGCGCGACATTATCTCCCGGATCGGCCGGGCGCGATATGCCGCAGGGCGTCCCACCCTCGCCGATGTTTAACGGCCGGCAAAACTCTTTGAATTGGTCCGCCTGGGTCGCCAGATCGAACCAGTTGCAGATCGACCCGCTGCCCTGCCCGGGCTCGACCGTCAACAGGCCCTCGAACAGGCTGCGCAGCCCCTGGGTTAGATTTTCCGTCGTTTCCGTATCGCCATTTGGGCTCAACAGCACCATATCGGAATTGTCGAACAGATATAGATCGCCGGTCATCCCGCCGCGGGTGGAAGCAAAGCTGTGCTTCGCCAAGTCCAAATGGTAACCCCGGCGAATATTCTCGGCGAGCATGGAGAGGCGAAGATAGATCGCAATCCGGCTGCCCGAAGCGTCCAATGGCTGGGACGTCGCCTCGGAAAATCGGATGCCCACATCGGGGCCTTCGAAGAAATTCAAGCTGCTCGTGGCAGCGGCGGCACTGGCGGACATGGAGGCGTTTTACTCGTAAGCGATGAACGGAGTATCCTTCACGTCGCCAAATCTATCCGACCTTGGTTAAGAGCTTGTTGACGGCAGCCGACTCGGCGGCACACAGCCGGCCGGCCGGGATTGGCCAAGGCAGGGCAATGTTCGATTCGAAGTTCGGCTTGTCCGATTCGGACAGTCAGGACTGGCGTGGATTGCCCGAGGGAGCGCTTCCGGCAACCAGTGCCGAATAATTTATTTTTGATTTCAGTCGATTAGACGAAAATCACTGGATGTTATCCGGGGAAATCGCTAACTGTCGGCGGGCTTCAGGCGGTCTTAACCATGCCTGTTACATAAATGTAACAGCTTGGCGCTACCCGCCGGCTGTTAACGCTAATAACACTCTGTGGCGCTGGTGTCTTAAAACGAGATATGCTAATTAGTTGACGGGTTTAGAGAATAGATGGAAGATTCCTGCGGGCCACGAATCGAGATGTTCAGGCGCCGCTTTTTCGCGAGATTCAGAGCGCTCAACTGTTGCTAAAATCACGGACTTGGTGCAAA
>CAZUVO010000207.1:6386-6614 GCA_964623955.1 uncultured Rhizobiaceae bacterium | reverse complement strand
CTCGTTTGCCGTGATGCCGGCCGGCGCGAGCTTGACCCCGGGCTCGGCGACCCGGCCCGAGACCGAGAAGCTGCGCAGGCCCTTGGCACCGTTGCGGCCCTCGCCGGAGAACCAATCGGCGCCGCGCTCGAGGATGTCTCGTATCCAATAGAGGGTCTCGACATTATTAATGAGCGTCGGGCGGCCGAAGAGGCCGACCTGGGCCGGGAAAGGCGGCTTGTGGCGCGG
>CAZUVO010000207.1:0-6356 GCA_964623955.1 uncultured Rhizobiaceae bacterium | reverse complement strand
ATCGCCGACTCCTCGCCGCAGATATAGGCGCCGGCGCCGCGCCGGAGGGTGACCTTGGTGCCCTCGGCGAGCCCGGCGGCCTCGAGATTGGCGATTTCCACCTCCAAAATATGGCGGATGCCGGGATATTCGTCGCGCAGATAGATGAAACATTCCTCCGCTTCGACCGCCCAGGCGGCGATCAGCATGCCTTCGAGGATGCGGTGCGGATCGCGCTCCATATAGTAGCGGTCCTTGAACGTGCCGGGCTCGCCTTCGTCGGCATTGACCGCGAGCAGGCGCGGCGTCGGCTCGGCCCGCACGAAGCGCCATTTGCGCCCGGTCGGGAAACCCGCGCCGCCCAGGCCGCGCAGATTGCTATCCTCCAGCACGGAGAGGATATCCTCGATATCCACATCGCCCTTTTTATATGATTTTAAAAGGCCATAGCCACCGTTTTTGACATATTCATCAAGGCCGATATAGGGCGGTATGACAGGCTCACTCTGGCCGTTTTCGGCCGCTTCGGCTACTGCGTCCGGCGTCGCGGAGACGATATGGCGGTGGCCCACTTCCGCCACCGGTGCGCATTCGCAGCGGCCCATGCAGGGTGCACGGAGAACGCGAATTTTGCTTTCCTCCAGCCGCTCGCCGAGGGCCTGATAGAGCGCCTCGGAGCCGGCCATTTCGCAGGAGAGGGAGTCGCATACGCGGATCGTCACCGGCGGCGGCGCGGCCTCATCGTCGCCCAGCACATCGAAATGCGCATAGAAGGTAGCGACCTCATAGACCTCGGCCAGCGACAGCTTCATCTCATGCGCCAGCGCCACCAGATGCGGGGCGGATAGATGGCCCTTGGTGTCCTGAATCAGATGGAGATGTTCGATCAGAAGATCGCGGCGGCGCGGCGTATTGCCGAGCAATGCCTGAACCTCGGCGAGCGCGGCGGGTTCGACCTGGCGGCCCTTGCCCTCATAGCGGGCGCCGCGCCGGCCCTTTCCGGGATGGCCGAACTTTCGGATGCCGCTCTTTGGCGCCACCATCAATTCCTTCCTGTCTGCGCTTCGTGGGGCATACGGTGGCAAAGCCGGATTAATTTGTAAAATCTATTATAATTATCATTCAATACATAATTTCTATCAATCATGCGCGAAGATATCTCCTTCGCCGAATGTTTCGACGAGGGCGAGCATGGCCTTGGCCGTTGGCGGCCGCGGCTCGCGGTCGGCAACCACCAATCCGACGGCATGGGAGACCTCGGGCTCGACGAGATCGAGCGCCTCGGCGCCCTTGGGCAGGTCGAGCATGTCGAGCACATGGCGCGGCACGATGCCGGCCCATTTGCCGGTCTTAATATGGAGACCGAGATCGGCAAGATCGTTGGTTTCGATCTGCGGCGTGGCGCGGCAGCCGGCGGAGGCGAAGGCGGCATCGATGATGCGCCGGTTCTGCATGTCGGGCGAGAGGAGGCAAAGCGGCAGCTCGGCGGCCTGGCGCCACGAGATAGTCGCGCTTTTGGATTTCCGCCCCGTCGGACCGGCGCGGACGAGGCAATAGTGTTCGCGGTAGAGCGGCGCCGATTTCACCCCGGGCATGGGCTCATTGTCGAGATAGGTAATGCCGAGATCGATTTCGAAATTGTCGAGGCCCTGCTGGATTTCGAGCGAGCTCATGGCGCGCGCGGCGATGGTCACGTCGGGATAGGTCTCGCAGAAGGGGAGCGTCAGGCGCGAGACCACCGGCAGCGCGGTTGGCACCACACCGATCCTGAGGCGGCCATGCAGGCTGCCGCGCATTTCGCTCAGCTCCTGCACCATGGCGTCCTGATCGGCGGCGATGCGCTCGGCCCATTCGAGGACGCGCTTGCCTTCGGCGGTGAAGCCGATGAATTGCTGGCCGCGCATGACGATGGGCACGCCCAATTCGTCCTCGAGCCGGCGGATCGCGGTCGAGAGGGTCGGCTGGGCGACATTGCAGCGCTTCGCCGCGCGCCCGAAATGACGCTCCTGGGCAAGCGCGATGAGATAGTCGAACTGTTTGAAATTCATGGATTTTTACCCATCCGCATCGCCCCCGGGCGGCTCCGCGCGGACGAGGGTCAGCACCGCCGCATTGATCGACTGCTTGCCGGCATGCTCGAAGGTCGCCGTCAGGCGCGCGCCGAGGGCGGACTGCACCCGCCCGAGGCCCCATTCCGGGCGGTCGGGATGGCGCACCCAATCGCCCGGGGCGAAATGGCTGGAAAATCCGTCGCGCGGCATGGCGCCAGGATAGCGCGCCGGGCGGGTGCGGTCGATTCGGGGGCTATCCTCTTGTCTAGTGAGTGCTACCCGCGTGGATGGCTCGATTTTGCCTGTCGAATCTTGTATCGCATTGACGCATAATGGGAATCGGCGAAAGCTGGCGAAACGCGGGGAAGACGGGACGATGGCAGATTCGTCTAATTGGGAAATTGAATTAGCGGCGCTCTTGAGTGCGCGCCTGTGTCACGATCTGGCGGGCCCGGTGGGGGCGGTCAATAACGGCGCCGAATTGCTCAGCGATGGCGATGCGGATGGCATGGAAGACGCGCGCGATCTGATTTCGAGCTGCGCCGGCCAGGCGGTGCGCCGCCTGAGATTTTTCCGCCTCGCCTATGGCAGCCATTACGGCGCCATGGATTGGGCCGACGCGATGCAGACCAGCGCCGCGATGCTGGCCGATGCCAAGATCGAATTCACCTGGCAGGGCGATTATGGCGGCGCCGAGCGCGAGGAAATCGCCGATGCGGGTAAATTGGCGCTCAATCTGATCCTGCTCGCCTCGAACGGTTTGCCGCGCGGGGGCACTCTCGAATTTCGCGCCGCCGGTGCGGCGAAACAGCCGGTCCTCGCGGTCCACGGGACGGGCGCCATGGTCATTCTCGACGAAAACTCGACGGAAGCGCTTGCCGGCGGCTGCCGGCGCGACAATGCCATGCTGAAGGAAATGAACGCGCGGTTCGTTCAGCCCTATCTCGCGGGATATCTCGCGGCGCGGATTGGCCTTACCGTGCGCGCGGATTCCAGCACCGAGGGCAAGCTCGAAATATCGACCGTTCCGGCGTAAATTTTTGCTCTTCCCGACGCTTCGTCGCCCCGCCCGAAACACCTGAATAAACCCACAATTCCTTTGGCGTCCCGATTTTACGGGATGTTAACCAGCCATGTGCATGATTTGCCGGTTCGTATATCCGGTGCAGCGCGCCGCGGATCACTTGGTGAGGGCAGCCGTCAATATGTGGCGGTGGACAGAAAATAGGGGCCATTCATGGACGATCTTCTTAGAGAATTTTTGACCGAATCCGGCGAAAGCCTGGCGACCCTCGATGTCGAGCTCGTCAAGCTCGAGAAAACGCCCGATGATCCGGCGCTGTTGGGGAACATCTTCCGCATGGTCCATACAGTTAAGGGCACCTGCGGATTCCTCGGATTGCCGCGCCTCGAAAAGGTCGCCCATTCCGCCGAGAATGTGCTCGGCAAATTCCGCGACGGCGAATTGGTCGTCAACGAACATGCGGTATCGCTGATTCTCGAATCGATCGACCGGATCAAGGATATTCTCTCCGAGCTCGAGGCCAACGAGGCCGAGCCGGACGGTGACGACAATGACCTGATCGCCCAGCTCGACGTCATGGCCGAAGGCGGTGCGCCGGGCGAGGCCGCGGCCGCGCCGCAGGCGGATCCCGCCGAGGCGGAAGCCGAGCCCGAGGCGGAAGCCGAGCCCGAGACGCCGGCCGAGCCCGAGGCCGCGCCCGAAGACGGCAGCCTCTATGACCGCATTGGCGGCGCGCCGGCCCTGGATGCCGCCGTCGGCATGTTCTACGAGAAAGTGACCGCCGACAGCAGCCTGGCGCCGTTCTTCGAGACGGCGAACATGGACAATCTGCAAAAGATGCAGACCTCGTTTCTCACCATGGCGCTCGGCGGCGAGAGCGATTATTCCGGCAAGGATCTGAAGAGCGCCCATGCCCATCTCGTCGATGCCGGGCTGAATGACGGGCATTTCGACGCGGTTGCCGGGCATCTGCAGTCGACCCTTGAGGAGCTCGCCGTTCCCGCCGAGCTGATTGCCGAAGTTATCGCCATTGCCGCATCGACCCGCGACGACGTGCTCGGCAAGGGCGACGAGCAACCGGCGGAGGCCGAAACAATCGCCGAAGCGCCCGCGCCGGTGGAAGCCGAAGCGCCGCAGGCCGAGGATGCCGCCGCCAAGGCCGGCCCGGCCAAGGCGAGCGTTGCCAGCCAGAGCATTCGCGTCCATGTCGACCAGCTCGAGAGCCTGATGACCACGGTCAGCGAACTGGTGCTGACGCGCAATCAGCTCTTGCAGATGGTGCGTGCGCATGAGGACAGCGAGTTCAAGGCGCCGTTGCAGCGGCTCAGCCATATCACCACCGACCTTCAGGAAGGCGTGATGAAGACCCGCATGCAGCCGATCGGCAATGCCTGGTCCAAGCTGCCGCGCATCGTGCGCACCCTGGCGCGCTACGACGCGCTCTTTCCGCTGGAGCGCCTCGTGCGCACCCTGGCGCATGATCTCGACAAGAAGATCGAGCTCGAAATGAACGGTGAAGACACCGAGTTGGACCGTCAGGTTCTCGAGCTGATCAAGGATCCGCTCACGCACATGGTGCGCAATTCGGGCGATCACGGCCTGGAGACGACCGATGAGCGCGTTGCCGCCGGCAAGAATCCGGTCGGCCGCATCCGCCTCAACGCCTATCACGAGGGTGGTCACATCATCATCGAAATTACCGATGACGGGCGTGGCCTGAATACCCCCAAGCTCAGGAAGAAGGCGATCGAGAACGGTCTTGCTTCGGAAGCCGAGCTCGACAATCTGACGGATCAGCAGATCCATCAGTTCATTTTCCGCGCCGGTTTCTCGACCGCCAAGGAAGTCACCAACGTGTCGGGTCGCGGCGTCGGCATGGATGTGGTGCGCACCAATATCGAGCGCATCGGCGGCACCGTCAGCCTCTCCAGCGAGGAGGGTAAGGGCACCAATTTCACCATCAAGATCCCGCTGACGCTGGCGATCGTCTCGGCACTGATCGTCGAGGCCGGAAAAGAGCGCTTCGCGATCCCGCAGATCAGCGTTCTGGAGCTTGTCCGCACCAAGGGCGATTCCGAGCACAAGATCGAATCGATCAACGACACGCCGGTGCTGCGCCTGCGCGACCGCCTGTTGCCGCTGGTTTCCCTCGATCAGCTGCTCAAGCTGGCGGATGACGACGAGCCGCCGAGCGAAGCCGATGTCAGCGAGGACTTCATCGTTGTCACCCAGGTCGGCGAATATACCTTCGGCATCATCGTCGACCGGGTGTTCGACACGGAGGAGATCGTGGTCAAGCCGGTCTCGCCGATCCTGCGCCACATCACCATGTTCTCCGGCAACACCATTCTCGGTGATGGCAGCGTCATCATGATTCTCGATCCCAATGGCATCGCGGTCGCCGTCGGCGAGCAGCATATGCACGACGACCGGGTCGATCTCGGCGCCGAAGCCAGCGAATCGCTGGAAAGCGAGAAGACCGCGCTGCTGCTTTTCAATGCCGGCTCCGGCGGCCCGAAGGCCGTTCCGCTGGCCTTGGTCGCGCGGCTCGAGGAACTCGACATCAACTCGCTCGAAACCTCGGAAGGGCGCCCCGTGGTACAGTATCGCGGCCAGCTCATGCCGTTGGTGCCGGTCGAGCAGGGTCAAAACTTCCTGTCGGAGGGGCGTCAGCCGGTTCTCGTCTTTGCCGATGGCAGCCGCTGCATGGGCCTGATCGTCGACGAGATCGTCGACATCGTCGAGGACAAGCTGAGCTACGAGAACACGTCCGGCCAGGGTGGTCTTCTGGGCAGCGCCATTATCGACGGCAACGCCACGGAAATTATCGATGTCGGCTTCTATCTGTCGCAGGGCTTCGGCGAATGGTTCAAGAATGATTCGCACACCTCGCATGCCGCCAACGTCAATCTGCTGTTGGTCGATGACAGCCCGTTCTTCCGCAATCTGCTGACCCCGATCCTGAATTCCGCCGGCTACCGCGTGACCGCCGTGGAAGACGCCAGCACGGCGCTCAAGATGCGCGAGGAAGGCAAGGGCTTCGACATTATCATCAGCGATATCGAGATGCCCGGCATGGACGGTTTCGATTTCGCCAAGGCCTGCCGGGCCGAGGGAAATTGGGTCGACACGCCGATTGTCGCGCTGTCGTCGCATTCCGAGCCGAGCGATCTGGACAAGGGCCGCGATGTCGGATTTACGGACTATGTCGAGAAGTTTGACCGCGATGCGCTTTTGTCGGCCCTCGACCAAACGCTAATGGTGGCAGGAGGTGCCGCATGAGTATCGCCTCAATGACCCAC
>CAZUVO010000206.1:0-6648 GCA_964623955.1 uncultured Rhizobiaceae bacterium | reverse complement strand
GAGCGGGTTGCCGGTCTTCTCGCTCGACCGGGTGCGCCAGCCGGCGCTCAAAATGGGCTGGAGCTGATCGCTGATCTGCATGTCGAATTCATGGGTGGTCGTGCCTTCGAGGGCGATCTCGCGCCACATGAAATCCGCCATCGGCGACTTGCGCGGCATCATGCCGGCAACCTCGTAATAATAGAGATTGGTCGCCACGAAGACCGTGTGGGGGTGTTCGTGGAAGCGGTCGCCCATCTTTTCGATCGAGAGACGGACATCCTCGAGGCTGACCTCCTTGCCGACGACGAGGAAGGGAATCGTCGGAAACATATTGTGCATGGCGCGCATGGTGCGCGTCAGAACGGTGCCGTCGCCCATGCCGGCATCGAGCACGCGGAGCGCCGGCGGGCTGGGATTGATCGTCTTCAATTCCCGCGCCATATGCGCCGCGACCTGCCATTTCTCGCTGCAGGTGGTGACGAACATCAAATATTTTTCGCGATTGTCGAAAAAGCGGAAGGGGGATTTTTCCCGCCTGGCGCGCGATTTTCGGGGCATTCTTGTTTCCTTTTTCTCGATCGCTATAGTCCGCGGCAGCGAATTCCCAGCCACTATAGTAATTGCCGCCGAAAAAGGACAAACCATGAAAGACAAGGACGCAGCCGCGCCGGTGAGCGGCGGCAGGCTCGAAGCCGTGCTCAAGGCGGGGCAGTTTGCGCTCACCGCCGAGACGGCGCCGCCGGATTCGGCGGATGCGGCGGCCGTGCTGGCGCGCACGCACTGCCTCAAGGGCCTGGCGGACGCGGTCAATGTGCTCGATGGCCCGGGTGCGCAGACCCATCTCTCGCCCCTCGCGGCGGCGGCGATCATGGCGGCGGGCGGCATCGAGCCGGTGCTGCAATTCACCATGCGCGACCGCAACCGTCTCGCGCTACAGGCCGATATTCTCGGCGCCGGCGCGCTCGGCATTCACAATATTCTCTGCCTCACCGGCGATTCGCCCGAGGCCGGCGATCAGCCGGAGACCAAGCCGGTGTTCGATCTCAATTCAGCCCAGTTCATCGAGACGGTCCGCGATATGCGCGATGCGGGGCATTATCCCGGCGGGCGCGAGATCGAGACACCGCCCCGCCTCTTCATCGGCGGCGCCGATGCGCCGCGTAAGCTCGACGATGATTTCACCCCCGGCGCCCTCGAAGCCAAGATCGCCGCCGGCGCGGATTTCTTCCAGACGCAATATTGCTTCGATATGGAAACCTTGCGCGCCTATCTCGCGCGCATCGGCGATTTCGGCATATTGGAGCGGACCCATTTCATCATCGGCATCGGCCCGATCGCCTCGGCGCGCTCGGCGCGCTGGATGAACGAGAATCTGTTCGGCGTGCATATTCCGGACGAGATCGTGACGCGCCTCGAGCAGGCCGAGGATTCGAAGGCGGAAGGGCGCAAGGTCTGCGTCGAGCTCATTCAGCAGATGCGGGAGATCGACGGCGTCTCGGGCGCCCATCTCATGGCGCCCCACGGCGAGGAAGCCGCGGCGCAAGTCATCCGCGAGTGCGGCGTGCTTGAAGGCCGCGCCAAATAAAAAAGATTAACGGTCGCCGAAAACGGTGATTTCGCGCAGCGAATAATCGCCGCCGTCATTGGCGATGGTAATGCCGGCGAACGGATCGCGGAAGCTGCGGTCGTTCGCGCTCAGCAGCTGCGCGCCATCCACCAAGACCGTCATGCCGCCCGCCTTGTCGCGGTTGATCTCGACGCGGTGGCGGAAATTGTCTTCCAGATTGAGCGCCCGATTATGGGCAACGATAGAGCGCGCGCCGCTCGAGCCGAAACGCTGCAGCTCGAGGGAGGGCTGACCGCCCGGCACATATGCCAGCCGGTAACCGGCGCCGCGCGAGCGCCCCTGGAAGAGATCGAACGAAAAGCGGCCATGCTTTTCGCGCGAGACGATCTCGAACACGACGCGGAAGGCGTTCGAAATCGGCGCGCGGATGAATATCTCGGCGCGCTCGGGCTGGCTCGGCTGGCTCGGCGCACTCTCTTCTTTCTCGGCGCCGAGGAGCGCGCCCAGCACATCGGTGACGAGCTCCTTGCGCTTATCCTTGTCGCTCTTTTCCACCGGCGCGACGGCTTTGGCGACGACGCTCCTTAAGCCGAGGCCGGAATCGACGCTGAACCGGCCGGAGGTCACGGTCCAGCCCGGGTTACGCGTGAAATTGCCGTCGCGGAAATCGTCATGCACGAGGATTTGCGGCGGCAAATCCGGCTCGGGCTCGGGTTCCGGCGCAGAAGCCGCCGCGGCGCCGGAATGTTCAGCGATGGCATCGCGCAAATCCTGCAGCAGGCGGGGATCCGCCGCGCGCGCCTTCTCCGCCCCGTCGATCAGCTCATGCAAGCGATCGACCAGCGCATCCAGTTTTTCGTCGCCGCCGCCCCATTCGGAATAATGGTCGCTCGCCCGGGCGCTGGTGCCGGCGATCAACAACACACAAAGAAGCGTCGCGAAGAGCAGTCTCATGGCTTTAGGATAGGACAAACCGAGCGTGAGGAAAACAGTTCAATAGCCCTTACAAAAATTACCTTTTGAATTGCTTAGCGCCATCCGGCACCATGAAGCGAAGCACATAGCATTTCATAAAAAAAGGGAGACGGCGTCATGGCATATTCACGGGCTTCGGTTACCGCAAAGGTCGGCGCGCCGGCCGACAAGGTTTGGGAGCATATCGGCAGCTTCGCCAATCTCAAGGCGATCACCCAAAGTGCGGTCGCGAGTTGCGATGTCGACAAGACCGGCACCATCCGCAAGATCAAAGTCAAAGGCGTGAAAGGCGTGGTCACCGAGCGGCTGATCAAATATGACAGCCTCACCCGCACCCAGATCTACGCCATCATCGACAAGCCCAACAATATCGTGCCGTTCGTAAATTACACGGCGACCATCAAGGTGGCGCCGGCGACATCGCGCAGCAGCACGATCACCTGGTCGAGCCGCTTTGAGCCGAAAAAGGGTCAAACGGCCGCCGGCTGCCGCGAATTTGCCGATGGCATCTATAATCTCGGCATCGACGGCGTGAAGAAGAAAGTGGCGCCAAAGAAAAAAGCGGCGGCGAAGGCTAAGCCGAAAGCCAAAGCGAAAGCCAAGCCGAAGAAAAAGGCACGCGCCAAAAAGAAATAGCTCTTACGCTCTAATAGAGCACCGCTTCGAGATAAAGCCCCCAGGGCGGCGCGTTGGGTCCGGCGCGGCGGCGGTCGCGTGCGGCCAGTGCATCGGCGATATCGGAATCCGTCCAACGCCCTTCGCCGACCCAAACCAGGCTGCCGACCATGGCGCGCACCTGATGATGCAGGAAGGATTCCGAACGCGCGGTGAGGCGAATCTCCTCGCCCTCGCGTTTTACGTCGAGCGCATCCAGGGTCTTGACCGACGAGGGCGCCTGACAGGCGCTGGCGCGAAACGATGAAAAATCATGCTGCCCAAGCAAGTGCCCGGCGGCCAGCGCCATGGCGTCGGCATCGAGCGGGCGGGAAATCTGCCAGGCGCGCTTGGCATCGAGCGCGAGCGGCGCGCGGCGGTTGACGATGCGGTAGCGGTAGATGCGCACCCTGGCGGAGCGCCGGGCGTCAAAATCATCCGCCACGCGTTCGGCGGTGAGCACCGAAACCCGGCGCGGCCGCAAATGGGCGTTCACCGCGTCGCGCAACACATCCGGCGCGGCCTCGGCGGCAAGGTCGAGATGGCAGGCCTGCGCACGGGCGTGCACGCCCGCATCGGTGCGCCCGGCGCCATGCACCCGCACCGTCTCACCGCAAAAGGCGGCGACGGCCTCTTCCAGCGCCTGCTGCACGGAGATCCCGTTGGCCTGAAATTGCCAGCCGACGAACTCCGTGCCGTCATATTCGACGGTCAGCTTGTAGCGGGGCATGGCAACATCTCTTCCGGGGAGATTTCATGGCCGCGCAGGAAATCCGCCGCCGCCATCGCCCCCTTGCCGGCGCGCTGTAAACGCTCAAGCCTGAGCGCCGTGCCCTCGCCGCAGGCCACCATCAGGCCATCGCCGGCGAGCACGGTGCCCGGCGGGGCGTCCGTGGCGGTTGCCGTTTGCGCCGCCAACAGCTTGATACGGTCCTCGCCATGCAGGAACCAGGCGCCGGGCGCGGGCGAAAGGGCGCGCACCAGATTGGCCAGTTCCGACGCAGGGCGGTTCCAATCGAGCCGGGTTTCCGCCTTGTCGATTTTGGCGGCATAGCTCGCCTCGCCGCTCTGCGCCACCGGCGCAGGCGCGTTGCCACGGCATAGCTGGTCGGCGGTCTCGGTAAGAAGGGTTGCCGAGAGGGCGGCGAGCCGGTCATGCAATTCGCCGCCGTCGCAATCCGCCTCGATCGCCAGCCGCTCCCGGCGGAGGACCGGGCCGGTGTCGAGCCCTTCATCCATTTGCATAATGCAAACACCAGTCTCCCGATCGCCGGCCATGATCGCGCGCTGGATCGGCGCCGTGCCGCGCCAGCGCGGCAATAGCGAGGCATGGGCATTGATGCAGCCGAGGCGCGGCGCCTCCAGCACCGGTTTGGGCAGTATCAGGCCGTAAGCGACAACCACGCAGAGATCGGCTTCGAGTGCCGCGAATTCCCGCTGCTCCGCCTCGCCTTTCAACGATACCGGCATGCGTAATTCCAGCCCCGCCGCTTCGGCGCGGCGCTGCACGGCGGAGGGCCGGGGCTTCTTGCCGCGGCCGGCCGGGCGCGGCGGCTGGCAATAGCCGGCGGCGATGGCAAAGCCCGCCGCCAAAAGCGCATCGAGCGAGGGCACGGCATAGTCGGGCGTACCCATGAAGATGAGTGTATTGGCCATCCCGGGCCGGCCCTGCCTTAGGCTTCCTGGGCTTTGGCGCGCTGCGCCTTGGCCATTTTACGCAGGATTATGCCGCGCTTCACCAGCGAGAGATGATCGACGAACAATTTGCCGTCGAGATGATCGACCTCATGCTGGAGGCAGATGGCGAGGGTCTCCGACGCCTCGATCTCGCATGCTTCGCCCCGTTCGTCGAGATAGCTGATGCGCACCTTGGCGGCGCGTTCAACCTCGGCGAAATATTCCGGAAAGGACAGGCAGCCTTCCTCATAAACAATGCGCTCCGGCGAAGACCAGATTATTTCGGGATTGACGATCTTCAGCGGCGCCGGCGGATCGTCGGGCCCATGCACATCGATTACCATGGCGCGTTTGGGCACGCCGACCTGAATCGCGGCAAGACCGAGGCCGTCGCCGGCATACATGGTCTCAAGCAAATCGTCCAAGAGCGCGCGAATCTCATCGTCCACCGCCTCCACAGGGTTGGAGCGGAGCTTCAAGGTTTTGTCGGGCGCGACGAGGATGGGGCGAACTGTCATGGCGGATTAGGTATTACCGGGGGCCGCCATCGTCAAGCGGCGGCGTGGCGCTTTGACAGGCGGCGGATGGCGGGCCCATTATGACGGGCATGAATATTGTGATTCTCGTCCTCCTTGTCGTCGTCGCGCTGATCGCCGGGTTTGCGGCGTTTTCGCTCTTGAGATTGCGCGGCCGGGCCGGAGAATCGGAAGCGCTCAAGAGTGAATTGGCGCGCCTGACGGAAACCTTCGCCGCCAGCCAGCGCGACATGGAAGAACGCCTCAAGGCGGAACAGCGCGCCCTCGGCGAGCGCCTGCACGAGCGCGAAGCGGCGATCAACAAGACCCTCGCCGATGGCCTGCAAAGCGCCACCAAGAAGACGTTGGAATCGATGAACAAGGTCGAGGTCCGCCTCGCGGTGATCGACAAGGCGCAGGCCAATATCGCCGACCTTTCCGGCCAGGTGGTGAGCCTGCAGAATATTCTCTCCAACAAGCAGGCGCGCGGCGCCTTCGGCGAAATCCAGCTCAACGATCTGGTGCGCCAGGTCTTGCCGCCCTCGGCCTACAGCTTTCAAGCGACATTGAGCAACGGCAAGCGGGCGGATTGCCTGCTGGAGCTGCCCAACCCGCCGGGCTCGATAGCGATCGACGCAAAATTCCCGCTCGAAAGCTATCACGCCCTGCAGGCGGCAGGGGCGGACGAGGTGGCGAAAAAATCCGCCGAGCGCGCATTTCGCGACGCCATGCAGACCCATATCAAGGATATATCCGGGCGCTATATCGTCGCCGGGGAGACCGCCGATGCGGCGCTGATGTTTCTGCCCTCCGAGGCGGTCTATGCCGAATTGCACGCCAATTTCCCCGCCGTGGTCGATGAGAGCTACCGGGCGCGGGTCTTTATCGTCTCGCCCACCACGCTCTGGGCGACGCTGAACACGGTGCGGGCGATCCTCAAGGATGTGCGCATGAAGGAGCAGGCCGGGCTTATCCAAAAGGAGGTCCATGCCCTCCTGGAAGATGTCGTCCGCCTCGACGACCGGGTCGGCAAATTGCAGCGCCATTTCGACCAGGCGGGCGAGGATATGCGGCAAATCCGCATTTCGACGGAAAAAGTCGGCAAGCGCGCCGAACGTATCGAATCGGTGCAACTCGAAGACGGTACGGAAGATCAGGACGGCGAAAGCGCTATCGCCCCGCCACTACGTTCAACAGGAGAGGATTAGAGCAAATCCCGAGCAGGTGAAATCACCTGCTCGGGATTTGCAAAAAATTAAAGCGGGCGGCGCGCTTTGA
>CAZUVO010000205.1:628-6721 GCA_964623955.1 uncultured Rhizobiaceae bacterium | reverse complement strand
TAAAAGCGATAGGCCACACCAAGCCCGAATACCCAGGGATCGAGATCGACATCGGCCGTGATCGCGCCGCCGTTCAAGGTCACGTCGGACTGCAGCCAAATCTTTTTGAGATCGAGATTTACGCCCCAATGCTCGTCGATGCCGAAATCGACACCGGCCTGCAAAGCGTAGCCGATATTGTTCTCGTAATTGATTGACGTCACCGCGCCGCCCGGCGCGCTTTCGTCATAGAAAATGGTGTAGTTGAGACCGGCGCCGACATAGGGCCGGACCTGGTCGTCCGGGAGAAAATGCCATTGCGCGGTCAGGGTCGGCGGCAACAACGAGACCCGTCCGAGATCGACATCGCCGAGGGTCGAGCCGTTGTCTCTCACATCGTGGCGCGTGGTCGCGAGAATAAGCTCGGCCGCGATGTTGTCGGTAAAGAAATAGGTGATATCGAGTTCGGGCACCGTATCGTCGTCGATATCAACCTGGCCGCCGATCACGTTGACGGTGCTGCTGACATCGGGATTCATGTTGATGCCGCGCACGCGGATGAGCCAGGAATCGCTCGCCGCGGCGGCGTTGGCAAATATGGCGGCCGCGAGGACCGCCCCGCAGATAAACGCAAATCGAGTCTTGAGAGCCTGCATTGTCCTTCCTCCCAGGTTCAATCAAACTATGCCTTATAAGCCGAACTGCGGGATGCGAAATTGAGCTATGTCAATTTACGCGCGTCAACCCATTGGAGAATAATAGTTAATGAGCGAAAGAAGGTTAAAATTTTGGGGCTGGGGCCATGAAGACCAGACCCTTTCCGAAGCGGAGGCACGCCAGATCGCGGCGCGCATCGGCGGCCTGACAGGGCTTACGCCGGAAGGCTATGTCGCGCCGCCGGGTTTGGACGAAATCGAGCTGACGGCGCCGCGCCTGACTCCGCCAGCGGCCCTCGAGGCGATCTGCTCCACCGCCGCCTATGACCGAGCCGCGCATACTTACGGCAAATCCTATCCGGACTATATCCGGGCCTATGGACGGGACTTTTCGGCCGCGCCCGATATCGTCGCCTTTCCCGAATCCGAAGACGAGATCGTCCAACTGCTCGATTGGGCCGATGGCGCCGGTTCGGCGGTGATCCCCTTCGGCTGCGGCTCGACCGTTGTCGGCGGTATCGAGCCGGTGGTCGGCGGCGGCTTCAAGGGCGTGCTCACCATCGATATGCGGCGCATGGCGAAAGTGCTGGAAATCGACCCGACGGCGCGCGCCGCGCGCATCCAGGCCGGCGCCCTGGGGCCGGGGCTGGAGGCGCAGCTAAAGCCCTCCGGCCTGACCTTGCGGCATTTTCCGCAAAGCTTCGAGTTCTCGACCCTCGGCGGCTGGATCGCGACCCGCTCCGGCGGCCATTTCGCCACCCTCTATACCCATATCGACGAGCTGGTCGAAAGCCTGCGTACCATCACGCCCACCGGCGCGATGGAGAGCCGCCGCCTGCCCGGCTCGGGCGCCGGGCCGAGCCCCGACCGGCTGATGATCGGCTCCGAAGGAGCGCTCGGCATCATCACCGAGGCCTGGATGCGGCTGCAGCAGAAACCCACCTTCCGCGCTTCGGCGGCGATCCGCTTCGCCAGTTTTGAGGCCGCCGCCGAGGCGATCCGCGCGGTGGCGCAGGCGGGTCTCTGGCCGTCCAATTGCCGCCTGGTGGACTCTGAAGAAACCAAGCTTGCCGGCGCCGGCGACGGCAGCTTTCACATGGTCGTGCTCGGTTTCGAATCGGGCGATCATCCGGTCGATGCCTGGATGGACCGCGCGCTCGAATGCGTGCGCGATGCGGGCGGCGCGTTCGATGCGGCGGGCGAACGCGATACCACCGCCGATGCCTGGCGCGAAGCCTTCATCTCCGCCCCCTTCAAGCGCGAGGGGCTGATCTCCTGCGGCATCATGCATGACACCTTCGAGACCTCTATCACCTGGGAGCGCCTCGCCGATTTCCACGCCAACGTAAAAGCGGCGACGCACGAGGCCATCCAGCGCGCGACCGGCGCGCCGGGCCATGTCAGCTGCCGCTTCACCCATGCCTATGCGGATGGCTGCGCGCCATATTTCACCCTCCACGCCAAACCCACGCCAGGCCAGGAATTGCGCCAGTGGAAGGAAATCAAGACGGCGGCATCCGAGGCGCTGATGCGCGAGGGCGGCACGATCACCCACCATCACGCGGTCGGGCGCGATCACATGCCGTGGTATGGCGGCCAGCGCCCGGCCCTGATGGGCGAAGCGTTGGAAGCGGTGAAGGACAAGCTCGACCCCAAGGGCATGCTCAATCCCGGCGTCATCGTCCCGCACCGCGCATGACCAAGCCAATTGCCCTCACCATGGGCGAGCCCGCCGGTATCGGCGGCGAAATCGCGCTCAAGGCCTGGCTGCGCCGAAGCGAGGAGGTGCCGCGCTTTTTCGCCATCGACGATGCGGCCCGGCTGCGCGACACAGCCAACAGCCTGGACCTTGCCGTCCCGCTGCGCGCAATCGAAGCGCCGGGCGATGCGGCGTCATGTTTCGAGGATGCGCTGCCGGTACTGCCCCAGGCGCTCGCCGCAAACGTTACCCCCGGCGAGCCGGACGGCGCCAATGCGGTTGCGGTGATCGAATCCATCGCGCGCGCGGTCGGGCTGGTTGCGGACGGCGCGGCGAGCGCGGTGGTGACCAACCCGATCGAAAAATCCGTCCTCAAGGTGGCCGGATTTCCCCATCCCGGCCATACCGAATTTCTCGCCGAGCTTGCCGGCCCGGGCTCGCAAGCGGTGATGATGCTGGTCTGCCCCGAGCTGCGCGTGGTGCCGGTGACGATCCATATCTCCCTCGCCGAGGCCGCGCGCAGCCTGACCGGCGATGACATTTTGTACTGCGCCCGGATCACGGCGGCGGCACTCAGGCGAGACTTCGGCATTGCGGCACCTCGTCTCGCCGTCGCCGGGCTCAACCCCCATGCCGGCGAGAAAGGCGCGATGGGGCGGGAGGAAATCGACATCATCGCCCCGGTGCTGGCGCAATTACGCGATGAGGGGATCGACGCACGCGGCCCGCTCTCGGCCGATACCATGTTCCACGCGGCGGCGCGGCAGGGCTATGACGCGGCGATCTGCATGTATCACGACCAGGCGCTGATCCCGATCAAGACGATCGATTTCGAAGGCGGGGTGAATACGACCATCGGCCTCCCCTTCGTGCGCACCTCGCCCGATCACGGCACGGCGCTCGACATCGCCGGCCAAGGCACAGCCAACCCGGCGAGCCTTATCGCCGCGCTCAAGCTCGCGGCGGAGATGGCGGATCGTCGCGGAGGTTAATCCTCGACCGGCACGACATTGATGCCGGCGGGCGAACTCATCTCCATGACGACGAAATCGTCCGAGCAGCGGACGAAGCTGTGGCGGATATCCGGCGGCGCGACGACCGTGGTGCCGCGCTCCAGCCTGACCAGCCCGACGCCTTCATATTCCAGCTCGCACCAGCCTTCGAGAATGACGGAAATCTGCTCGTCGATATTGGTGTGAATATGGTTCGGAATATTGGGGATGATATCCTTGGCGCTCAAATAATGAATACCGTAGCGCCCGCCGGATTGCTCGTCGGCGTCGGTTTCCTGCGAGGCGAACCCTTCATAAACGTCACCCGCCTTGCTGTCGTCGAGATGGGTGATGACGAGGGGGAATTTAAGGTCGGTCATGACAATCTCCCTTTCCCTGGGCTATGCGGCCAATCCTACCAATAATAACACGCTATTCGATCCCGTTGGCGCGCTGCACCTCGCGGATGAATGTGACGATGGCGGTGACGTCTTCTTCGGTCACCTGCGGCTGGGGCGGCATGTCGCCATAGGGCCAGTGATGCGCGCGCGTGCCCTGCTTGACCGCGCGGAAGAAGGAGAAATCGCCGTGATGGCTGGGCTCGTAGATTTTGTGGATGAGCGGCGGGCCCTTGTCCGTGCCGCCGGCGATGAAGCCGTGGCATTGCGAGCAATTCTTGACGAAAATCTGCCCGCCGGCGGCGGCCTCGGGGGTGAGCTTGGGCAGGTCGACGGATACGGTTTCGGCGTCGGCGGGCGGTGCCGGCAGCAAAATCAAAAATGCGAGCGCGACGGCGCCGGCAATAGCAATCTTCATCGTTAGTCCTCTACTTCCTGGAAATGTTTGGCGAGCGCCATCAGGCGCTTATCGCGCCACGCCTGGCGCGCCGGGTGATCTTCGAGCGGGAGATGGTCGCGCATC
This sequence comes from uncultured Rhizobiaceae bacterium, assembly GCA_964623955.1. GTDB lineage: Bacteria > Pseudomonadota > Alphaproteobacteria > UBA828 > UBA828 > PTKB01. The sequence continues at coordinate 2,474 of CAZUVO010000205.1, read as the reverse complement.
TCACCATGGGCCTTGGCGATCACCGCATCCGACCAGGGCTCGGCCGGCTCGCCCTGTTTGACGAACTCGTAGAAGCCCGGGCCGAGGCGCGCGGCATAATCCTCGAGGCCGCGCGGCGCGTTGAGGTCGATGGTTTGGAACGGGCCGATGAAGGCCCAGCGCCGGCCGAGCCCCTCGGAGATCGTCTTGTCGATATCCTCGGCGGTCGCGATTCCGGCCTCAAGCAGGCGAAAAGCTTCCCATAAGAGCGCCGCCTGCAGCCGATTGGCGATGAAGCCGTCGACCTCGCGGGTGAGGCGCACCGGCGCCATGCCGACCTCCTCCATCAGATCCCAGCAGGTCTGCACCGCACCGTCGGACGTCCAGGGCGCCGGCACCACTTCGACCAGCGGGATGACGTAAGGCGGGTTGATGGGGTGGGCGATCAAACAGCGCGGGGCGCAATCGAGACCCTCGGTGAAGACAGACGCCGGGATGCCCGAGGAGGACGAGCCGATGACCACATCCGCTCCCGCCACCTTGTCGATCTTGGCGTAGAACTCGGTCTTCACGTCAGCGCGCTCGAACACGCTCTCCTGGGCGTAGGCCGCGCCGTCGAGCGCGTCCGCCAGACTATCGGCGACGGAAATGCGCGCGAGCGCCGCGTCGGCATCGTCGATCAGGCCGTAGCCGACCAGCTCGCGCATATTGCCGGCGACGCGCGTGAGCGCCTGCTCGGCCTGCGCGGCTTCGGCATCGAAGAGCGCTACCGTGCGCCCGGCGCGGGCGAAGACGATGGCCCAGGCGCTGCCGACGAGGCCCGTCCCCAAGATTGCGACTTTGTCGGTCATGGTTTTCTCCCTTAGGGCTACGCCGCTTCGGCGGCGGCGTTGAAGGCGGCGAGCGAGCGCTCGATCAAATCCTGCTCGATATCGTCGACGATGAAGACGATCTTCGAGCGCCGGTCCTTATCCGGCCAGGCCTTGAGGTGCATCGGCGGATGCACGACATGCTGCACCCCGTTGATTACCACCGGCGCGTCGACGCCTTTGACATTGAGGATGCCCTTGACGCGCAGCACCTTCTCGCCGTGCGCATGCAGCAACATGGTCAGCCAGATGCCGAAGGCGGTCCAGTCCAGCGCCTCGTCGAAAATCATGGTGAAGGTGCGGATATGTTCGTCATGGCGGTTGATATCGTGACCATGGCCGTGGTCATGCGGCGAATGGGCTTCCTCGTCCAGCCAGCGGCGCACCTCGGCGCCCTTGGTCGCCGGGTCGTAGATATCGGCGCGCAGCAGGCGCTTGACGTCGACCTCGCCACTGACCGCTTCGATCAGCTCGGCGGAGGGGTTGAGCCGTTCGAGCTTGGTGCGGAGACGCGCAATGTCCTTCGGCGCGGCGATATCGGTCTTGGTCAGCAGGATGCGGTCGGCGACGCTCGCCTGTTTGACGGATTCGACATGGCGCTTGAGCTGCTTGAGGCCGTTCACCGCGTCGACCGTGGTGATGATGCTGCCGAGCCGGTAATGATGCTTGATGACCGTATCGGAGTTGAGCGTGAAGATGATCGGCGACGGATCGGCAAGGCCGGTGGTCTCGATGATCATGCGCTTGTAGCGCGGCACCTCGCCGCGCTCGCGCTTGCCGTTGAGCTCGATGATGGCTTCCTTGAGGTCATCGCGGATGGTGCAGCAGAGACAGCCGCTTTCCAGCAGCACCGTGTTCTCATCCATTTTCTCGACGAGAATATGATCGAGCCCGACGGCGCCGAACTCGTTGACCAGCACGGCGGCGTCCTTGAGAGACGGATGGCGCAGCATGCGATTTAAAAGCGTGGTCTTGCCGCTGCCGAGAAATCCGGTGAC
>CAZUVO010000205.1:318-529 GCA_964623955.1 uncultured Rhizobiaceae bacterium | reverse complement strand
ATGGCTTGCCAGATCTGCGGCAGATTGATCACCACCTCGCTGGCGCCGCCGCTGGCGTTCTGCACGATATACTGGCTGCCCGCCCAATCGCGCGCGCTGCAGCCATAATGGCCGAGCACCCGGTTGATAAGATTGATGCGGTAGTCCCTTTCTAGGTAGCGGCTGCGCCCTTCCGGCGCATCGTCGGATCGGCCCGCATCGGTCCCGGCTT
>CAZUVO010000205.1:0-249 GCA_964623955.1 uncultured Rhizobiaceae bacterium | reverse complement strand
TCCAATTCTATTTCTTTTTCTTGGCCGCCTTTTTCTTCTTCTTGGGCCGCTTGCCGGTGAACGGCGAACGCTTGATGAAGTCATCAGCGATTTGGTCGAAGGTCTTCCATTGCACGCCGGAATGGCTCGAGATGTAGCTGATGATGCGTTCCAACATCAGAAGAGTCTGCGGCCGGCCGGAAATATCCGGGTGAATCGTGAGGGTGTAGACGGCGTAATCCATCTCGCGGTAGACCCAATCGAACTGAT
>CAZUVO010000204.1:5483-6928 GCA_964623955.1 uncultured Rhizobiaceae bacterium | reverse complement strand
TAATGTTATGGAGTTTTCTTAATTAGACAATGGGTGCCACCCAAACCAAAGTCGAGGTCCACTTGTGGCTAAATCCGGACTATGGCGGCTCACCCAGATGACGCCCGGTTTCGGACGGAAAGCAGACATTCTCGGCCACGATGTCCGTTCGGCGCCGCGTGGCGGACCTGGTTTGGGACCAGGATTTTGGTCTCACTTTGAGCCTAAGCCGCAATCCCGATTCATCGGGTCCGGTGGATGGTGATGTTGAAGCCTTCATCATCGCCGGGCGGCACGAAGTAGCGCGTGAACAGGTCGAAATCCGCCTCGCTGGTCTGAAATTCATGCTCGCCCGACTCGTTCCTCTCGCGCAGCCGGCTTTTGCACAGCTCGTCCGGGGCATCGATAAAATGCAGCTCGTGACGAACCTCCGCGGCCTCGAACAGCTCGCGCAACCACTGCCTTTGTTTTCGCGTATTGGCGGGAAAATCCATGACGACCGACAGGTCTTCCCGCAGCAGGGACACCACATGCGGCCCGATCGCGCCGCGAAGCCGGGCGGAACAGCGCACATAATCGTCCAGGGTCGATATTTCATCGGGATAGAGTTTCGCCAGCCAGTCATCCTCGCGCACAAGCACCGCCGAGCACCGCTCCGCCAGGCCGCGCGCAAGCGTCGACTTCCCGGCAGCGATTTTTCCGCTGACGAGATAGAGCTTTGTTGTGGGACGCGGCTTGTTCATGGCGCTGACTAGTGCATTTCACGTTCACTTGCGTTCACGCGACCTGCCCTAGCTCTTTTTGATTTAAGCAAATGCGTCGTCGCGGGCGTTTCCGCCCGCTCGGGATTTGCTCTAGTGCACGCAATTCGCCGCGTCCAACAAAATATCACAAGGTCTTCGTTTCACGGAGACTCCTGGGCGTTAAGATATTGCTTCCGCTGATCCGGGTTTGAGGAGCGATGACCGCACAAAGAGAACAATGGACGTCCGGGCGGGGTTTCGTTCTCGCGACGATCGGCTCGGCGGTCGGTCTCGGCAATATCTGGCGCTTCTCCTATGTTGCCGGCGAGAATGGCGGCGGCGCGTTTCTCATCGTCTACATCGTCAGCGTGGTTTTCGTCGGCGCGCCGATCGTCATTGCCGAAATGGCGCTCGGCCGGCGCGGCGCGGGCGACGCGGTGGCCGCTTTCTCCAACGCGGCGCCCCGCTCGCCGTGGCGCCACGCCGGCTGGGTCGGCGTCATCGGCTGCTTTTTGATCCTCAGCTACTATTCGGTCATCGCCGGCTGGGCCTTGAAATATTTCGTCGGCTCCTTGACCGGCAGCGTGTGGCACGCCGCCGCCGAAGGCTATGGTGGCTATTTCACCCGGTTCATCGGCAATGCGGTCGAGCCCATCGCTTGGCAGATGGCGATGCTGGCGATCACCATGTTCGTGGGTGCCGGCGGCGTGCGGCGCGGCATCG
>CAZUVO010000204.1:0-5473 GCA_964623955.1 uncultured Rhizobiaceae bacterium | reverse complement strand
CCAATCGGATTTTGATGCCGCTCCTGGCGCTCTGCATTGTCGGGCTTGCCGCCTACGCGCTGACCTTGCCGGGCGCCGCCGCGGGCTGGCGCTTTCTGCTCGTGCCGGACTGGAGCGCCATCTTGCGCGCCGAGGTGCTTCTCGCCGCGCTCGGCCAGGCGGTTTTCTCTCTCGGCATCGGCATGGCCGTGTTCATCACCTATGCCAGCTATATGACGCGCGAGACCCGGATTCCGCTTTCGGCGGGCGCGATTATCGCCGGCGACACGCTGTTCGCGATCATCGCCGGCCTGGCGATCTTCCCCGCCGTGTTCGCCTTCGGCATGGACCCCGAGGCCGGCCCCGAACTGGCCTTTATTACCCTGCCGCAGATTTTCCTGGCGATGCCGGGCGGCTCGATCATCGGCCCGGTTTTCTTCGCGCTGTTGGTTGCCGGGGCGCTGACTTCGATGGTCTCGCTGCTCGAAGTGCCCGTCGCAACCGTCATTCACCGCACCCGTCTGGACCGCCGGCGCGCAACCGCCATGATCGGCGCCGCCGTGCTCGCCCTTGGCATTCCCTCCGCGCTCAGCTTCGGGGTGCTTTCGCATATTCAGATCTCCGGCCGGGGATTGCTTGATTTCGCCGACCAGACGGCATCCAACTATGTGCTGCCGCTGGCGGGTATTCTGATCTGCCTCTATGCCGGTTGGCGGTGGGGCCGCAAGGAGGCCGTGGCGGCCGCCGATCTGCCGCAGAATTTCGTCGGTTCGCTGTGGCTATGGCTGCTCCGAGTGGTCGCCCCGGCGGTTATTCTGCTAATTATTCTCGATTCGACGGGAATCCTATAGCGCGCCCATTCTTTCGCCCGGCACCCGGGGCGGACCGCCCTTACGACCGAGTCAGCCGGCGGCGGCTTCGGAGCTTTCCGATTTCCAGCCATAGACCGCGCCGCTGTTCCAATCCTTGACGAAGTCCTCGATCGAGTAGCCCCACGGGTTCTCCAGATTCTCGTCGTAATATTCAAAGATGATGCCGGTCGGCGCGTGCATGGAGTAGATGAGGAGCCCGCCCTCGGGCCCGCCCCATTCGTCATGCATCAGCGCATTGATCGGGGCGAGGGCATATTCGCCCTTCGTGCGGATGATCGACTTGGTCGAGCCGTCGGGCTGGATCTCCGAGAGATGCTGCTCGCCTTCGAGCACGACGGTCATCGTCGAGGCGATGTGGCGATGCCGCCGGCAATGGCCGTCCGGCGCAAACCGGATGAGCATGTCGAGGCGCTGGCTGGGCAGATCGTAGCCCAGCAGACTGTACTCGAAATCGACGCGCGGCGTCTGGGTATCGTCGAACACATGCCGCCACTCGACGGTCTCGGAATCGAAATACTGGTTAATGATCGGCATCGGCTCTCCTCCCGGCTGCTCAGCCACCGCGTACCGTATCACGCCCGGGCCAAACGGCGCGAGCCCGCGCGGCGGAGCGCGGGTGCCGCTTCATGTGCCGGTCAGGCTCAGCCGCTCCATCCGGCCTTGCGCAGGCTGTCGAGAAGGCGCTCCAGATCGGCTGGATCCTTGTATGGGCCGGCCTGTTCGAACCAGGCGCGGTTTAGGTCGGGTTTCAGACGTATGATCGCGTTGTATGCGGCGCGCGCCCGCTCCGTCTCTCCCAATTCGGCGCAGGCGATCGCGAGGTGTTGCTGCCCGCGCAAATAGTCCGGCCTCAATGCGACCAGCTTTGATGCCGTCTCGGCCGCTGCCTCATGGGCGCCGTCGACATTCTGGCAAGCCGCCAGCGTATTCAGGAAGAGGAAGGTGAGGGGATCGCGAGGGCTCAGGCGGATCGCTTGACCGACCTTTTTCTCACCGTCCTTTGGCTTGCCCGTGAATTGGCACACGACCGCGCGGGCCCAGTGGGCCACTGGCAGGTTCGGATTGGTGTCGATGGCGCGCTCGGCCGCGGCGAGGGCCAAATCGTGCCTGCGGTCGAACACCAATGAGAAGGCCAGCACCGCGTGCGCCGCGGCGTCGGCATCGTCGAGCTCGACGGCGCGCTGCGCGGCTTTCCTGGCCTCCCCGACGCTCGCCGCTGCATCGTCGCTCCACAGCTCGACCACTTCGAGCATATGGGTCATGGCGAGCAAGGAGTATGCGCCGGCGAAGCTGTCGTCCGCATCGATGGCTTTCATCGCCAGGCCGTGCGCCTCGACGGTGCTATCCGGCGCCAGTTCGAACCAGCGCGACCAACCCCGCAGGACCAAGTCATAGGCATCCAGGCTTTCGGAGGAATTCCGCCGGGCACGCCCCATTTCCGCTTCGAATATGGTCGGTTGCACGATGCCCACCACAGCCATCGTGATCGAGTCCTGCAATTCGAAGATGTCGGCCAGGTCGCCGTCATATTTCTCCGCCCATAGATGATTGCCGGTTGCCGCCTCGACGAGCTGGGCCAGGACACGCACGCGATTTCCCGCCTTGCGAACCCCGCCCTCGAGCACGTAGCGCACGCCGAGCTCGCGGCCCACCTGCTTGATGTTCACCGCCGTTCCCTTGTAGGTGAACGAGGAGTTGCGCGCGATCACGAACAGGTCGCGGAAGCGGGACAGTCCGGTGATGATCTCATCGGCGATGCCGTCCGAGAAATATTCCTGTTCCGGGTCGCCGGACATGTTGTCGAAGGGCAGGACGGCGATCGATGGTTTGTCGGGGAGAGGCGGTGGCTCCGTGGCGGCGCCCGCCGATCGCGCATTGTCGCGCGGCGCGTCCCCGACGAGCCAGCGCCAGGCGCGGACGGGACGGATGATGTTCTTGACTTTGTGCTCGCCTTCATCGGCAAACTCGGCGGCGATCTTGCCATTGACCTCATCATGCACCTTGGCCGACACCAGGATTCCGCCGGGTTCCGCAAGCGCTTGCAGCCGCGCCGCCACATTCACGCCATCGCCGAAGATGTCGTCGCCTTCGACCACGACCTCACCGACGTTTATGCCGGTGCGCAGCAGCATCTTGCGATCCTCCGGCTCGCCGGCCTCGCGCTCCGCCATGCCGCGCTGCACCTCGATCGCGCTTTCCACCGCGGAAACGGCGCTTGAGAACTCGATTAGGAGAGAATCGCCGGCGGTGCCGACAACCCGCCCGCCATGCTGTTCGATTGCCGGTGACCAGAGCTCCGCCCGGTGCGCTTTCATGCGCGCGAGCGTGTCCGCTTCGTCCGCTCCCAACAGGCGCGAATAACCGACGATATCGATAGACACGATGGCCGCGAGCCGACGCTCCATAGGCTGCCTCCCGAGGCAAAACACTAATGCCTTCGCGTGCCGAAGGCTACGCGGTTCGACAAGTTCGATAATGCTGGCGATCTAAGCGAGCGAATCCAGAAACGCCAAAGCCTCGCGATTGAAGTCTTCCGCATTCTCGATATTGCTGAGATGCCCGGCGCGGGGGATGAGTGTGAAGCGGGCGCCGGTGATTTGGTCGGCGAGCTCGCGGCAGATCTCGGGGGTGGTGAGGGGGTCGTGTTCGCCGACCATGACGTGGGTCGGCACGTCTATGGCGGCGTAGTCGCCGACCGAATCCTGCTCTACCGTGGCGGTGAGGGATTTGATGTAGCAGTCCTGGCGGAGACTCGCGATGCTCGCTTCGAGGCGCGTGCGCACCTCCGGCGTGGCGTGGGGGCCGAGCAGCTTGCCGGCGACGGTGGGCGCGATGTCGGCGACGGTCTTGCCGGCGCGCAGCGGCGCGAGGCGGGAATCGATATATTCCCAGCGCTGTTCGGCGCTGAGGGCGGCGAAGCCGGTATGGGTGTCAACCAGGGTGAGGCTCTGGACCCGTTCCGGATAGCTGAAATAGAAATCGGCGGCGATGCGCCCGCCCATGGAGAGGCCGACGAGATGGGCGCTCTCCAGCTTCAAATGGTCCATCAGGCGGGCGAGGTCGCGGGCGAAATCGGCGAAATCGAGATCGCCGTCATAGCCGTCGGAAAGGCCGTAGCCGCGCGCGTCCCAGGCGATGGCGAGATGGCGCGCGGCGAAGGCGGGGAGCTGATCGCGCCAGTTCGAGCGGTTGCCGCCAATGCCGTGGAGACAGATCACGGCCGGGCCGGAGCCGAGACAATCGGCGGCGATTTTGGGTGACGATTCCGTGAATACGGTTTCGACGCGCATGGCTTTATCCATACCGTGTTTTACCATAGAGCAGATCATGATTTACCGGAATCGCCCAAGCGATCCGACAATTCTGGTTAATCTGCTCTAACTCCTTAATGTCGATCAGATTCACACAATTAGTTGGACCGCGAAACAGTTCCATCTAATTGTGTTCCGATCTAAACTCCCCACGCTGAATAAGAATAAAGACCGTCTGGGACAATATCCATGAATGCCGCCGAGGCCCATCGCTGGGCGCAGAAATATCCCCATCTCGGGCAGGGGCCGATCCCCGCCGAGGCCTGCGTCTCGCCGGATTATTACCGCCGCGAGGTCGACCAGATTTTTAGCCGCTCCTGGCTCTATGTCGCGCGCGTCGACGAAATCGCCGAGCCGGGGAGCTACAAGGTCAAGCGCCTCGCCTTCGCCGATACGTCCGTCATCATCATGCGCGGCAGGGACGGCAACGTGCGCGGCTTCCACAATGTCTGCTCGCACCGCGGCAATGCGGTGGTGACCGAGACCGGCGAGGAGACCTTCGGCCACAGCAAGGCGGCCGTCGTCACCTGCCGCTTCCATGGCTGGGTCTATGGCGCCGACGGCGCGCTGGTGAACGTGCCGGAGGAGGAGCGGTTTTATTCCTGCTTCGAGCGCGAGGAGAATGGCCTCACGCCGGTCCACACCGATGTGTGGCAGGGCTTCGTCTTCGTCAATCTGGCGAGCGAGACGCCCCAGCCGCTGGCCGATTATCTTGGTGCTTACGGCGATCATATGGGCGGCTATCCGTACGATGCGCTGACCCACAGCTACAAATATCACACCTATCTCGACTGCAATTGGAAGATCGCCCACGATGCCTTCGCCGAGGCCTATCACGTCACCACCATCCATGCCGGCTCGTTCCCCAACGTGTTTTCGACCGGCCTTTCCGACGTGCAGCTCTTTGGCCCGCACCGTACCTGCGGCGTCTGCCTCAATATGAGCGTCGAGCCTCAGCCGGTTGCCGCCATCGCGCAAGCTCATGCGCGCGGCTCGCTCGTCGCCAAGGGCGAGGGCACCATGCTGCCGGCGACGATCAACCCGTCCGGGCGCGGCGATTTCGCCTTCGAGCTCAGCGTCTGCTTCCCCAATACGCTGCTGCATATCTCGGAGGGCATCTGGTTCACCCACCAGTTCTGGCCGATGGCGCCGGACAAGACGCTGTGGGAAGGCAAATATTATGTCCGCGCGCCGGAGAGCAATTCCGAGCGCTGGGCGCTCGAGCATGCCCAGCTTCTGCAGCGCAATGCCTGGCTCGAAGATACCCAGACCATGGAGAACACCCACCGCGCCATCGCGTCGGGCGCCAAG
>CAZUVO010000203.1:0-6967 GCA_964623955.1 uncultured Rhizobiaceae bacterium | reverse complement strand
CCCTTGGCTACCTCGCATAAGCTCGGGCGCGCGGTCGCGCTTGCCGGAATGCTGGGCGCATTCCGGTTGGTGGTGCCGTTTGGTCGAATCATTGGCTCATCTCCGGCACGCTTGTGTGCCAGTCGGTGGCGCCCTGATAGGCATGGCCCAGTTGGAATAGGCGCGCCTCCGAGAATGGCCGGCCCATGAGTTGGAAGCCGGCCGGCAGGCCGTTCGCGGTAAAGCCGCACGGCACGGCGAGGGAGGGGATGCCGAGATAATTGTTCGAGCGCGTCGTCCAGCTCAGGCCGGCGACCATCTCCGGCATGCCCTGGCCCGCCGCCATGTCGGTATCGGCCAGGCTCGGCACCGCCATGGAGAGGCCCGGCGTGTGCAGCACGTCGCATTTGGAAAAGACCGTATCGCAGAACTCGCGCAGCAGCACGGCGCGCATATCGAGGGCGCGGAGGTATTTTTCCGCCGGCATATGGATGCCGGGCTCGTAACGGCTGCGCACCTGGTCCTGATAATCGCCCGGCCGCTCCTGCAGCCACTTCTCGTGAATCGCCACCGCCTCGGCGACGAAGACGATGTTCGACATATGGGTCGGCACATGCATGTCCGGCACGTCGAGCTCGACGATCTCCATGCCGAGATCGCGGAAGATCGCGATGCAGTCCTGTTGTAGTTTTTCGACCTCGGGCGTCGTCACCTCATAGTAATAATTGCGCGGCACGCCGAGGCGGAGACCCTTCACCGGCCTGTCCAGGAGCGCTGCGTAATCCGGCACCGGGCGCGCGCTTGTCGTCGGATCGCGCGCATCCTGCCCGGCCATGACCTGGGTGAGGCGGGCATTGTCGGCAACCGTGCGGGTCAGCGCGCCGACCGTATCCATGGTGAAGGACAGCGGCATCAGGCCGTAGCGGCTCACGAGGCCGTTGGTGGATTTCAGCCCGACCAAGCCGTTGACGCTGGAGGGGATGCGGATCGAGCCGCCGGTATCCGAGCCGAGGCCGCCATAGACGATGCGCGCCGCCACCGCCGAGCCGGTGCCGCTCGACGAGCCGCCGGCGATATGGTCCGGGTTCCACGGATTGTGATTGTCGCCCCAATGCTCGTTATGGCCGGTCGGGCCGGTCGCGAACTCGGCCATGTTGAGGCCGCCGAGATATATCGAGCCGGCGTCCAACAGACGTTTCAGCGCCGTCGAATCATGATCGGCGACGTAATCCTTGCGGATTTTCGAGCCGCAAGTGGTGCGCTTACCCGCGCGGTAATACATGTCCTTATGCGCCAGCGGCACGCCATGGAGCGGCCCGCGCAGCTCGCCCCGCGCCAGCTCCGCGTCGGCCTTCTCGGCTTCCGCCAGCGCTTCGTCGCCGAGCAATTGGATGAAGCAATTGATCACCGGCTGCAGCGCTTCGGCGCGCGAAATGGCGGCCTTCACCACTTCGACGGAAGAGAGTTTCTTGGTGCGGATCGCCTCGGCGGTCTCGACCAGCGAGGCATTGAGAATTTCGGCGCTCACCGGGTCAATCCTCGGCCAGTTCCTCGAGGGTGCGCGCCATATTGGCGGGCTCGGCCTCGAAGGAGAGATCCACCGATGTGGTATCGAGCGCCCCGATCAGCACATTGAGATGCGCCGCCAGCTCCTCCGCCCGCGCTTCCGACGGGATCTTGCCGCCGAACTGCCGCGCCTGGGCGAGCACCAGTTCCTTGTCGATTTGTGCCATGAAATTTTCCGTGTAATTGGTCCGGACAAGCTAGCATCTTATATACAGCAGTTCGACATCCATGCGATAAAAAGAGCGCGATCAAACCGGTTGAAACGAGGATGGCGGCTGCGTGACGAAGAGCCCTCCGGATAAGGACTTCACCGCCCTGTTGGCGGAAAATCTCGTGGCGCTCGATTACGGCGCGCTAAGCGAGGCGGACCGGGCGCAAATTAAGCGATTGATCCTCGATCATGTCGGCGTCTGCCGGCGCGGCGTCGAGATGCCCTGGTGCTTGGGCCTGCGCGACTGGGCCGGGCGCTATGCCGGCAGCGGTGGGAGCCTGGTGTTCGGCTCCACGCTCCGCACCCAGCCCAATATCGCCGCCCTCGTGAATGCCAGCGCGGCGCACGGCATGGAGCTCGACGATACCCATGACAGCTCGGTGAGCCATCCCGGCGCGGTGGTGATCGCCACGGCGCTCGCGCTCGGCGTGCAGCACGGCATCTCCGGCGGCATTATCATGGCGGCGATCGCCGCCGGTTACGAAGCCATGGGCCGGGCGGGCCGCGCGGTCGGCGCGTCGGAGGTGATCGAATTCGGCTATCATCCGACCGCTCTCTTCGGCGGATTCGCCGCCGCCGCCACGACAGGCAAGCTCCTGGGGCTGGACGGGCCGGGCATCGTTTCCGCCTGGGGCCTGATGCTCTCCATGGCCGGCGGCTCGATGCAATTCTCCGAGGATCCGCACGGCACCACGGTCAAGCGCCTGCATGGCGGCTATGGCGCGCATAACGGCATGCTTGCGGCGGAGTTTGCCGCGCTCGGGCTCAATGGGCCGTCGCGCGCGCTCGACGGCCGTTACGGCCTCGGCAGCCTGTTCGGCCAGAAGCCGGACTATGGCGAGCTCGTACGCGGCGCGGGTGATGCCTATGAGATTCACCGCATCAGCATGAAGCCCTATCCCTGCTGCCGCCTGTTCCATTCCACCATCGACGCGCTCCGCGAGGTGACGGACGGTTTCACCCTGGATACCGGCAAGATCGCGGAGATCCGCGTCGGCGGGCCGGCGATCATGCGCAGCCAGCATATGCTGCGCCGCCCGGTCTCGGTAATGGCGGCGCAATACAGTCTGCCTTTCGCACTGGGCGCGAGCCTGGTGATCGGGCCCGAGATCTATGAGGCCTACACGGAAGACAAGTTCGACGATGCGCGCATCCTCGCTCTCGCCGACAAGGTGGAAGCGGTCGACGATAACGCCATGGAAGCCGCCTTTCCGGAGCATTTCGGCAGCTGGGTGGAGCTGCGCACGGAGGACGGCGCGATGCGCCGCGCCGATATGCTCGATTCTATCGGCACCCCGGCGCGCCCCATGGAAAACGCCGTTATCGAAAACAAAATCGCCGGCCTGCTCGCGCCGCTCGGCGACGCGCCGGATTTGGGCGAGATTAGGGGCGCGATCAATGGTTTCGAGCAGGAGGGCGGACCGGCGCGGCTGGTCGGGCTCTTTGCCGGCGCCGAACGCCAAACAGCCTGAGGGTTTCATGACGGATTATGATTTCAAGAACGATGCGGCGCGGGTGGTCGATGCGGTAGAGGCGGGCGGCGTCGGTATCGTACCGCTCGACGTCGCCTACGCCATTACCGGCAACAGCGAAGAAGCCATGCGCCGCATCTTCACCGCCAAGAACCGCAGCTTCGACAAACCGAGCGGCATGCTGAGCAACTGGCAGCTCTTCAACGATATCCAAATCTGCGGCGAACGCGAGCGCGCGGTGGTCGATTGCGTCATCAACAAGCACAATCTGCCCATGTCGACCGTGGCGCCGTTCCGCGCCGATCATCCGCTGTTCGCCGGTGTCGCGCCCTTCGTGATCGCCAATTCCTCCAAGGCCGGCACGCTTGATATGCTGTTAAATGCCGGCGCCTTACATGATGAATTGGTGAACCAGGCGCTGGCGCGCGGCATGCCGCTGTTCGGCTCCTCCGCCAACACCTCGCTGCAGGGCAGCAAATACCGCTTGGAGGATATCGAGGCGCCGGTGCGCGAGGCCGCCGATATCGCCCTCGATCACGGCACCAGCAAATACGCCAACGACGAGGGCCGCTCTTCCTCGATCATCGATCTCCGCGACTTCAAGACGATTCGAATCGGCGTCAATTACGAGCGCATCTGCGAAATCCTGCTGGATGAATTCGCCATCGACCTCGTCGCCAACGGCATGGCCGGCGACCGCGCCGCCATGGGCTGAGGCCAAGCCGCTCGCCTCGCTCCAAAGCGAGGCTTTCCGTCCAAGCTTTCCCCGCATTGCAAACCCGCCACCGAGTAAATCTCGATATTTCACCCATGGGCTTGATTGCGCTCGGGAATTTAATGTCGCGTGCCAAATTTCATGAAGGTGAGAGGGGCGAGTAAGGGTGTTTCACAAAACAGTCATGGGAAAAGATTATGCGTATTAAACGATTGTTACAAAAGAATTATTGCCCGTTAATAGTGTGGTTTCGATTGCCCTATTTTTCAAGGGCCGTCATTTTCTCTTAATCATCAAATTAGGAGAACGAGTATGAGTCAATCAGACATGACGGTAGACACCGCATTCGGCTCGGATGTGGAGAACGCACTGCAAGCCCTGGCTTCTTTGTCTAAAGGAAGCAGCGCACCGAGCACGCCCTATTCTGGCCAATTGTGGCTAGACGACAATGCCACACCCTGGAGTATAAAAATTTATGACGGGACCGATTGGATCACCGTCGGCGAAGTCAACGCCACGAACAATCAGTTCATGGTCAAGCACGAGGCCGGCGGGCTGGAATTCGATGCCTCCGGCGTGGTCGATGGCGATTTTATCGTCGGCACCGGCACCGGAACGATGGGCCTCGAAAGCGGCGACACTGCCCGTACCTCATTGGGTGTCGGCTCGGCTGATACGCCGACCTTCGCGGCCGTCAATCTCGGCGACACCGATCTCGGCGAATACAAGGAAGGAGAATGGACGCCGGTTCTGATCGGGACAACCACGGCGGGGACGCAAACCTATTCGTCGCAGACCGGGGTATATACGCGCATCGGGAACACGGTCATAGCGCATTTCGATGTCAGGCTGAGTGGCAAGGGTGGCACCACGGCAGGTGAAATGCGCATCACTGGATTGCCCTACTCGACTTCGTCCACCGGGTTAATTCAAGCGGGGGCCTCTTTTTCAGAGGTGTCCGGATGGAACCTGGATTCCACCTCAGGTTACTACACCGTCATCGGGCAGACCGGCGTTACCGGTACCCACATTAGCCTTTTGGAGGCGGGTGATAACGTCAATATGACGGCGCTGACCGATGCGGATTTCGGCAACACGTCCACTCTGGTCGGTTCAATCGTGTATCAGACTGGGTAACCGGGTCTCTCTATCACCCAGTCTTCTAAATATTGAACCTTAAGGTGCGGGTCTGATTGCTTAAGAGCCATAGAAGCTCTGACGATCAGGCCCGTTTGGCTTGTTCGTGTGCGGAGTTTCATTTCAAACACTTAGGGGCGAGCGCGTCCGGACCGGCGTGTCAGCTAATTTCGCACCTTTGCGACGAAGCTAGGCCGGCGCAGTCCTCGGAGGTGAAAGTCGCCTACTCCGCCGCAGCGCTGGCCTTGGCCTGTTTGCGCCTCTCCTGGCTTTCGATCCAAGAAAGCACGCGGCCGCCGAGTTTTTGTTCGGTGTATTTTTCCGCCACCGCCACCGCCTTGCGCAGGCCTTCGATATCGATGCCGGTCTCGAAGCCCGAGCGTTCCAGCATGTGCACCACGTCCTCGGTCGCGACGTTGCCGGTGGCGCCCGGTGCGAAGGGGCAGCCGCCGAGGCCGCCGATGGAGGTGTCGAACTTGCGGATGCCGCATTCAAGCGCGGCCCAGGTGTTGGCCAGCGCGAGGCCGCGCGTGTCGTGGAAATGCGCTGCCAGGCGCTCGGGGCCGTAACGGTTGGCCAGGGTTTCGAAAACGAATTTTACCTGCGCCGGGTCGCCGGAGCCGATGGTGTCGGCCACCGCCACCTCATGGGCGCCGGCCTCGAACATTTGCGCCGCCAAGTCGAACACCACCTCCGGCGCGACGTCGCCCTCATAGGGGCAGCCCACGGCGGTGGAGATATAGGAACGCGGCTTGATGCCTTCCTTGTTGGCGCGCTTGATAACGGCGATATTGACCTCGGTCGCGCGCTCCAGCGACATGCCGATATTCTTCTCGTTCATCATCTTGGTCGAGGCGAGGACCAGGGCGATGGTCTTGGCGCCGGCGGCGACGGCGCGCTCATAGCCCTTCTCGTTGGGCACCAGCGCCTCGTAGGTGACGCCTTTGTCGAGCGGCAGTTGGCCATAGAGCTCGGTGGCATCGGCCATTTGCGGCACCGCCTTGGGCGAGACGAAGCTCGTTACTTCGACCGAGCGCACGCCCGCCGCGATCAGCGCATCGAGCATTTCCAACTTGCCCTCGACCGGCACATGGCGCGGCTGATTCTGCAATCCGTCGCGCAGGCCCACCTCGTTGACGATCACCTTGTCGCTCATCATCTCGCTCCTTTAAGCTTGCTAAGGCCGCACCTAGCCAATCGTACCGGCGTCGCGCAAGGCCTTGATATCGCTGTCGCTTTTACCCAGTAGATCACGCAGTACCGCATCGGTCTGTTGGCCGAGAAGCGGCGGCGGCGCGAATGTTTCCTCGCCCGTATCGCTCATTTTAACCGGATTGCCGGGCATTTGCACTTCGCCGCCTTCCGGATGGGCGACGGTTACCACCATATTGCGCGCCTGGACCTGGACATCGTTCAGGGCATGTTCGAGATCATTGACCGGGGCGCAGGGAATCCGGGCCTCGGCGAGTTTCTCCAGCCAGTGATCGCAGCTCTCTTGCGCGAGGCGGGCGGAAATCTTCTCTTCGATAAAATCTTTCGCCGCGAGCCGCCCGGGCTGGGTGTCGAATTTATCGTCCTGCAGTTCGGCGACCCCGATCATGTCGCGAAAATCCGCCCAGGCCGCGTCGGTAATGACCGCGATGATCAGCCACAGATCCTTGGTCGGATAGGTGTTGTAGGGCACATGCACGAAATGGGAATTGCCGATCGCGCCGGGCACCTCGCCGGAGAGGTAATACATCGTCGCCATGTAATTGATCAGCGAGACCTGGCAATCCTGCATGGAAATATCGACATGCTGGCCGCGCCCGGTGCGCTCGCGGGCGTGCAGCGCGGCGAGCATGCCGACGGCGCTGAACATGCCGCCGCCGAGATCGCCGATCGGAA
>CAZUVO010000202.1:2075-7077 GCA_964623955.1 uncultured Rhizobiaceae bacterium | reverse complement strand
GCGTGTTGCGGAAAATCAGCGGCGCCTTGGAGCGCCAGGAATGGGGATAGGAATGGACCAGCTTGCCGCGCGCCAACAGGCCTCCGGCTTCGGTCAGCGCGTCGGCGACCGGATCGTCCGCCTTGTAGACATGGTGGCCGGCGAAAAGCGGCACATGGTCGAAGAAGGTGCCGTCGCCGGAGACGGTCTGCGGCACTTCGATCGGCGAACCCGACCCGCCGCTCCGCTCAAGGCCGGCATTGTAGAGCATCACCGCCTCGTAATCCTCGGCACCATGGCCCGGCGCGGTGTGCACGAAGCCGGAGCCCTGCTCGGTGGTGACGTGGGTCGAGGGAATCAGCGGCACGGCGAAATCATAGCCCGCTTCGGCCAGGGGGTGGGCGCAGACGGATGCGGCGAGATCGCCGACCGCAACGCCTTCCTCTAGGCTCTTCCACGACGTGATGCCGCTCTCCGCCGCGATCCCGTCCATCAGCTCGCCGGCGACGACGAGCTTTTCGCCCTTCCGCGCCAGGCTGCCCTCTTCCACCGCGTCCACTTCGACGATGTGATAGTCGATCTCTTCGCCGTAACAGACGCAGCGGTTGCCGGGAATGGTCCAGGGCGTGGTGGTCCAGATCAGCACGGAGGCGCCCTTGAGCGCCGCATTGGCGCTCTCGACCACGGGAAAGCGCACCCAGATGGTGGTCGAGGTGTGGTCGTGATATTCGATCTCGGCTTCGGCCAGCGCGGTCTTCTCGACCGGCGACCACATCACCGGCTTGGAGCCGCGATAGAGGCTGCCGTCGAGCAGGAACTTGCCCAGCTCGCGGACGATCTGCGCCTCGGCCGGGTAGCTCATGGTGGTGTAGGGATCGTCCCAATCGCCGGTCACGCCGAGGCGCTTGAATTCCTCGCGCTGCACATCGATCCAATGCTCCGCATGTTCGCGGCATTCCTGGCGGAACTGCACCAGCGGCACCGCATCCTTGTCGCGCCCTTCCTTGCGGTAGCGCTGCTCGATCTGCCATTCGATCGGCAGGCCATGGCAATCCCAGCCCGGCACATAGACCGAATCCTTGCCGAGCATCTGCTGGCTGCGCACGACGACGTCCTTGAGGACCTTGTTGAGCGCGGTGCCGAGATGGATATGGCCGTTGGCATAGGGCGGCCCGTCATGCAGCACGAAGCGCTCGCGGCCCTCCGCGGCGGCGCGCAGGCGCTTGTAGATATCGAGCTTTTCCCAGCGCGCCAGCATATCGGGTTCGCGCTGGGGCAGCTTCGCCTTCATGGCGAAGTCGGTGCGCGGCAGGAAAACGGTTTTGCGGTAATCGACGGTCATGGCGTGGCCTATTGCGCGGCGGATTCGGAGGAGGCGGCGGCAGCACCGGAACGCTTGTCCGCCGCCAATATGTCTCGGGCGCTGGCGCTGTCGCTCGCGATCTGCGCCTTGAGGGCGTCGAGCCCGTCGAAGCGGCGCTCGTCGCGGATATGGGCGACGAACTTCACGCGAAGACGCTTGCCGTAAAGGTCGCCCTCAAAATCCAGGAGATGCACTTCAAGCAGGAGATCGTTCTCCGCGAAGGTCGGGCGGCGGCCGAGATTGGCGACGGCGGGCAGCCACTCGGTGGCGCCACCGGATTTGGGCTCAATTCCGGCCCATAGTGCATAGACGCCATGCTTGGGATGGAGCGTGCCGGCCAGGGCGAGATTGGCGGTGGCGAAACCGAGCTGGCGGCCGCGCTGCTCGCCGGTTCGCACCCGGCCCTCGAACTCCCAGGGGCGGCCGAGAATATGCGCCGCCCCGGCGACGTCGCCGGCGGCGAGGCGGGTGCGCGCCTCGCTGGCGGAATAGATGCCCGCGTCCGATCCGGCGACGCTGACCTGGCTCAACGCGTAGCCGCCGGCTTCGGCGCTTTCCTGCAGCAGGGTGAAATTGCCGCCGCGCCCGCGGCCGAAGGCGAAATCATAGCCGACCACCACATGGCGCACGCCAAGTCCCTTCACCAGCAGGCGGTGGATGAAGTCTTCCGCCGGCAGGGCGGCGAGATCGCGGTCGAAGCGGATGAGATAGAGAATGTCGACGCCGAGGGCGGCGATCTCGCGCGTCTTGATGCGGAAGGGGGTGAGGCGGAACGGCCCGTCGGCCCTGCCGAGAACCTCGCGCGGATGGGGCTCGAAGGTAAGCACGGCGAGCGGCGCCTTCGCCTCGCCGGCAATACGCCTTGCATCCGCGATCACCGCCTGGTGACCGAGATGGACGCCGTCGAAATTACCGATCGCGACGACCGCGCCCCGCCCTTCGGCGGGCACATTTTGCCAATGCCTGTAGATGCGCATGGCCGAGCGCGCTCCCGATCTCAATTCGTTCCGTGGATAAAAGCGGCGCAGAGAATAGGCGCTTGGCCGCATCTTGGCCAGACATTAACCGGCGGCGGAGATGGCCGCGAGTTCTTCGCGGGTCGGCACCAGAATGAGCGCCTCGCCGCTGATCACCTTGGTCTCGCCGACATGACACTGGGTCTCGAGCCGGGCGCGGTGCTTTTCGGGGAACAGTTCGACCACGATGGCGCTCGCCTCCACCTCGTCGCCGGCACGGACCGGCGCGAGAAAACGCAAAGACTGGCTCATATAAACGCAGCCCGGCCCCGGCAGGCGGGTGCCGATCACGGCGGAGATCATCGCCGCGCTATACATGCCGTGCACGATCGGCCCCTCGAACATGGTGCGCCCGGCGAATTCCGCATCGAGATGGAGCGGATTGACGTCGCCCGACACCTCGGCGAACCGCTCGACATCCTCTTGGCTGATGCGCCGGCGATAAACGCCCCGCATGCCCACTTCTAACTCCTCGAAACAATAGCTCGTCAAACGTTCGTCGCTGTAAGTCTGGGGCATTCGGCTTCCTTGATCTTCGCTGGGGGGCGGCACGGCGGCCGCCGCGCTCGATTGTGCAGTGCAATAGGCGGGTTATAGCGCGCCGGGCAAATGCGCTGCAAGCACCAGTGTACATCGCTTTAGCCGTCCTGAACCTGGTTGTGCGACGCACAATGAACGGCCCGGATTTGACAGGCTGAGAAGCAAATTTTAGAGATCAGGAAAAGGAGAGGCTGATGATCACACTCAATGCAATCCTGCGCGCCAAGCCCGGCCAGGCCGACGAACTCGCCCGGGCGCTCCAGGAAATCGGCGATTATGTCGATGCGAACGAGCCCGGCACGGTGGGCTTTTATGTCGGGCGCGATAGCGAAGACCCGCTGGTGTTCAACACCTATGAGCGCTTCGCCGACCGGGCGGCGATGGACGCCCATAATGAATCGCCCTATCGCGGAGAATGGGGCGCCAAATACGGCGCCCTGTTCGACGGCGACATCACGCGCTATATCTGCGAGGAAATATTCAGCAAATAGCCCTTAACCAAACAAACAAAAACGACAGGGAGTTCGTCATGGCTAAGTTTCCCACCGTCCGCACACCGACCATCGAGGAAGTACTCGACATCGCCGATGCCTATGGCATGTCGCTTTCGGTCGATGAGGCGGAATCCTTTCAAGGCCTGATGGCCGGCACCATCAAGTCCTATCACCGCATCGACGATTTGGCCGAGCCCAAGCTACCGGTGAAATATCCCCGCTCGACCGGACACCGGGTGCCGCCGGAGGACAATCCCTACAATGCCTGGTATTGGAAATCCGAGGTGAAGGGCAAATCGCGCGGCCCGCTCGCCGGTAAGACGGTGGTGCTGAAAGACAATATCTGCCTCGCCGGCGTACCGATGATGAACGGCGCCTCGGTACTGGAAGGCTATGTGCCGGATATCGACGCCACGGTGGTGACCCGCATCCTCGATGCCGGCGGCACCATTCTCGGCAAGGCGGCCAACACCTATCTCTGCTTCGACGGCGGCAGCGCGACGCCGGCCACCGGCATGGTCGAGAACCCGCATAAGAAGGGCTATTCCTCCGGCGGCTCCTCGGCCGGCAGCGCGGTGCTGGTGGCGATCGGCGAAGCCGACATGGCGATGGGCGGCGACCAGGGCGGCTCGATCCGCATCCCGGCCTGCTGGTCGGGCATTTACGGCCATAAGCCGACCCACGGCCTGGTGCCCTATACCGGCGTCTTTCCGATCGAGCAGACTCTCGATCACACCGGCCCGATGGCCAACAATGTCACCGACATCGCCACCCTGTTACAGGCCATCGCCGGCTCCGACGGCTTCGACCCGCGCCAGATCGGCACCAAGACGCAGAATTACGTCAAGGCGCTCGGCAAGGGCGTCAAGGGCATGAAGATCGGCATCGTCAAGGAAGGCTTCGGCCATGCCAACAGCGAAAAGGCGGTCGACGCCAAAGTGAAGGCGGCTGCGGAGAAGTTCAAAAAGCTCGGCGCCAAGGTGAAGCAGATCTCGATTCCGATGCATCTCTACGGCATGGATATCTGGAATGCGGTGGCCGTCGAGGGCGCGACCGAATTGATGCTCAAGGGCAATAGCATGGGCACCAATTGGGAAGGCTATTACACCACTACGCTCTTGGACGCTTACGCCCATGGCTGGCGCTCGCGGCCCGACGATCTTTCCGTCACCGTCAAGCTGGTGATGCTGCTCGGGCAATATATGCATCACAATTATCACGGCCATTATTACGCCAAGGCGCAAAACCTGAGCCGCATGCTGCGCGAGGCCTATGACGCGGCGCTCGACGAGGTCGATCTGTTGCTCATGCCGACCCTGCCGCAGCAGGCGACCAAGCTGCCGGCGGAGGATTGCTCGAACGAGGAATATGTCGACGCGGCGCTCAACATGCTGACCAACACGGCGCCGTTCGATTGCTCGGGCCATCCCGGCATGAGCGTGCCGTGCGGCATGAACAATGGGCTTCCCATCGGCATGATGCTGGTCGGCAAGCGCTATGACGATGCCAGCGTCATCCAGGCGGCGCATGCCTTCGAGAAGGGCACCAATTGGAAGAAGATGTAGCGGCCCGAGGCTGGAGATGAGCCGTTCGGCAGCGCGGGGGGGGGG
>CAZUVO010000202.1:0-2065 GCA_964623955.1 uncultured Rhizobiaceae bacterium | reverse complement strand
CCCCCCCCCGCGTTTTGCTTTGCTCTCTTCATATTCGCGCCCTTTGCGGCGGGTGACGACGGCGCGGCGGACGATTTCGACGCCATGCTCGCGCCGATTCGGGTGCATTACGACGTGCCGGCGCTGGCCGCCATCCTGCTCCATGGCGAGCGCGTCGCCGGCATCGGCGCGGTGGGCTACCGCAAGATCGGCGAGGTGACGCCGGTCACGCGCGACGACAGCTGGCATCTCGGCTCGATCGGCAAATCGATGACCGCCACCATGGTCGCGCGCCTGGTCGAGCGCGGCCTCCTCGGCTGGGACACGACGGTCGGCAGCGCGCTTGGCGATGCGGTGCCGGAGATGCATGCCGCCTATCGCGAGGTGACGGTGGAGGAATTGCTGCTCCACCGCGCCGGCACGGTGGGCCAGATGAAGAGCCTCGATATCTGGTCCGGCAAGCTGTGGCGGAGCGCCAAGGCGAAGGCCGACCTCCGCCTGGATATCGCCAAGGAAGCCCTGGCGCTTGCGCCCGAGGCGCCGCCCGGCGAGGCCTTTCATTACAGCAATGCGGGCTATGTCATCGCCGGGGCCATCGCCGAGAGGGCGGCGGGCGAGCCGTGGGACGAGCTGATGATCCATGAGCTGTTCGAGCCCCTCGGCATGACGGCGAGCGGCTTCGGCGCGCCGGGCTCGGCGGAGAAGCTCGATCAGCCCTGGGGCCATTATGAGGGCCGCTCGCGCATCGTGCCGGTCGAGCCCGGGCCGGGCGGCGACAGCCCGCCGGCGCTCGGCCCCGCCGGCACCATCCACGCCTCGCTCTCCGATGTCGGGCGTTATCTCTCGGCGCATCTCCTCGGCGCGCGCGGGCGCGGCTGGCTGCTGCCGCCGGAATCCTTCCGCGCGCTGCATCGGCCGCGCGAGGGGCAGGAATATTCCCTCGGCTGGGTGCTCGTCGCCAGCCCCACCGCGGGCGGTCTGGCGCTGACCCATGCCGGCAGCAATCTCAACTGGTACTCGGTCGTCTGGGTCATGCCAGCGCTCAACATCGCGCTCTTCGTCGTCACCAATCAGGGCGGCGAGATCGGCTTCCGCGCGGTCGACGAGGCTGTCGGCGCAGTGCTGCAATATGCCGGCGAAACCATCCCCGGCGTGGCGCGCTAAAGTAAATCCCGAGCAGGTGAAATCACCTGCGACGACGCATTTGCTTCAATCAAAAGGAGCTAGAGCAGTTCGCGTGAACGCAAGTGAACGTGAAATGCTCTAGATCGAGTTAGCCGCCAATCACTGCCGTCACCTCGACCTCACAGCGGATGTCCGGCGCGTAAAGCGCCTGGACGCCGATCAGATTGGCCGAGGGCGGGGTGAGGCCTTCGAACAGTTTGAAATTGGCGGCATTCACCACCTCGCCATCCGCCGGCGTGTAATTCACGATATAGGATGTGATGCGGACGATATCGGCGACCGACGAACCGGCCTCGGCGAGGATCACTTTGATGTTTTCATGCGCCTGGGCGAGCTGGCTGGCGAGATCGTCGCCCGCCATGTTGCCTTCCTTGTCCCAGCCGACCTGGCCGGAGAGAAAGACCGTCTTGCCGCCTTCCGCCACCACCGCGTGGCTCAGGCCAAACTGCAAATAGGGCGCCAGACTGTCCGGATTGATATGAGTCAGTTTCGCCATTGTTGCGTCTCCCTTATTCGTTATTTGTTTAGGCCGTTTCCTGCTCCTCGAGGGACAATTCGGCAATCGTCTCCTCGCGCATCTTGAATTTCTGAATCTTGCCGGTGACGGTCATCGGAAAACCGTCGACGAATTTGACGTAGCGCGGGATCTTGTAATGGGCGATCTGGCCCTGGCAGAAGGCGCGGATCTCCTCCGTATTTGCCTCCTCGCCGTCTTTCAGGCAGACCCAGGCGCAGAGCTCCTCGCCATATTTCTCGTCCGGCACGCCGATCACCTGAACGTCCTGCACCTTGGGGTGACGATAGAGGAACTCCTCGATCTCGCGCGGATAAACGTTCTCGCCGCCGCGGATCACCATATCCTTGATGCGCCCGACGATCTTGCAAAAGCCCTCTTCGTCGA
>CAZUVO010000201.1:0-7088 GCA_964623955.1 uncultured Rhizobiaceae bacterium | reverse complement strand
GGTTGAAGCCCTCCGTCACGGTGATGTCGTGGATCGCCTTGATCATATATTCGCTCGCCAGATTCATGATCGCATAGGCGGCCTCCTCGATGCTGCCGCCGATGCCGTCGGCGATGGTCTGGATCACGCCGCGCGCCGCCTCGATATCGAGCGCCATGCGCCCGCCGAGAAAATATTGCGCGTCGAGATATCCGAGCACCAGGGCGGCGTCGGTCACGGTCGGCTGGTCGCCGCCGGCGCCGTAACAGGCCGGGCCGGGCACCGCGCCGGCGCTGTGCGGGCCGACGCGTAAGAGCCCGCCGGGATCGATCCACGCGATCGAGCCGCCGCCGGCGCCGATCGAGCGCACATCGACCGAGGAGATCGCCAGGATGTGGCCCGTCCATTGCGGGCCGATCCAGGTGTCGCGCGTGAATTTGACCTCGCCGTCGCGCACCAGGCCGACATCGAAGGTCGTACCGCCGGTATCGCAAATAATCACGTCCGAGCCGAATTCCTCGATGCGGGCATAGTTGAGCCCGGCGACCGGCGCCATGGCAGGCCCCGACTTGACCGTATGGATCGGCCGCTCGGCGAGTTCCTCGACATGCATGCAGCCGCCGACGGCGGTGGAGACGAGGATCTCGCCGTCATAGCCGGCGCCGCGAAGATCGCTTCCCATCTGGCGCAAATGCTCCTGCATGAGCGGCTTCAAGGACGCATCGATGGCGGTGGCCGAAGCACGGCGATATTCGCGAATGATCGGCACCAGCTCATGCGACAGCGTATAGGGCACGCCGGGCAGGATCTCCTCGATCAGGCGGCCGATGGCTTGTTCATGCGCCGGGTTCATGATCGACCACATCAGGCAGACGGCGACGGCCTCGAAATTCTGTGCCTTCAGGCGGGCGATGACCTCGCGCGCAGCTGCCTCGTCGAGCGGCGCGCGCACGCCGCCCTCGGCATCGATGCGCTCGGGAATCTCATAGGTGTATTTCTGCGGGATGTAGGGATCGGGATATTCCTGAGTGAAATCATGCGGTCCATGCTTGCCGCCTTCCTTCAGCACCAGTGTGTCAGGGAAGCCCGCAGTGGTGAGGAAAGCTGTCTTAGCGACCTTGTTCTGCACGATGGCGTTGGTCGCCCGCGTGGTGCCGTAAATGAGAACGCTGGTCTCCGCCAATAACTGTTCCGGCGCGACGCCGAGCTCGCCGGCGGCGGAATCGAGCGCTCCCTTCATGCCGGTGAAAATCCGCTCCGGCGTGGTCGGCGCCTTGCCGATGACCTGCCGGCCGTCCTCGTTCGCCACCACCATATCGGTAAAGGTGCCGCCGGTATCGACCGTAATGCGGTAGCTCATGGGGCTCTCCCTGTTTCGGTCTTTTTTTGTTGCCGCTCAGGGTGCCGCCTTCCGCCGCACTGTCAAGCCATGGTTACAGTTTGCGCGCTTGGCGGTGGCCCTCATAGACCGCCTCGTAGGTCGAGCGCGGTGCCATGGCGTCGCCGATCGCTTCGAAACTGATCCCGCTTTTTTCGAGCGAGCCGAGCAGGGCGGTTTCCGAGCGCCTCCCGGTGGCCATGACGATCCAATCGGCGTTGAGCACGCTCTCGTCCTTTTCGTGATGGACATTGTAGATATGCAGCTTGTCGCCCTCGATGCGCCGGACGAAACGGTCGCACAGCATATTGACGCCGCTTTCATAGAGTTTGGGCAGGATCCAATCGAGATAGACGTCGAGGATGGTCTCCATGCCGACCATCGGCCAGCGCGTCATCAGGGTGACGGAATTCGCACCCGCTTGCGTCAATGCGACGGCGGTGAGCGGCGCCACCACGTCGCACATATCGTCGAGCACCACCACATCGCCTGGGAAGGAGACGCCGGCGGCGCTTTCGCCGGCGGTCAGCACTTCGTCCCAGCCGATGCAATTGCCGCTCTCCCAGCCGGGGAGCGGCTCGGCCGTCCAGCCCTGGAAGCCGTCGACACAGACGCTCGAGCCCGTCGCGAGAACCACATGATCCGGCTTCTCCGCTTCGAGCAGTGCATCGAGCCCGTCTTGCGACACCGGAGAATCGGTGCGCAGTTCGGCGCCGTTCTTGGCCGCCTGTTGCGCCAGCCACAGTGCGATGCCGCCGAATTCGGCGCGGCTCGGTAGCAGCGATTGCAGGCGCACATGGCCGCCCATCTCGCTCTCGCCTTCCACCAGCGTCACCGTATGGCCGCGCGCGGCGGCGATGCGGGCATATTCAAGCCCCGCCGGGCCGCCGCCGATCACCAGCGCTTTTTTCGGCGCGTCGGTCTTGGTCAGCGAGCCTTCGCCCCATTCGCCCTCGCGCCCGATCACCGGATTGTAGACGCATTGGATGCGCGCCCCCCGGCTTACGCTCTTCCAACAGAAATTGGCGGCGACGCAGGTGCGGATATCCTCGGCGCGGTCTTCCTCCGCCTTCTTCGCCCAATAGGGATCGGTGAAGAGCTGACGCGCGAGGCAGATGGCGTCGGCATCGCCGGATTCGAGCAATGCCTCCGCCAAATCCGGCGTGGTGATGCGCCCGACGGCGAGCACCGGCTTGTTGGAGACCTCGCGGATTTGCCGGGCATAGCCGCGCTCCCAGCCGCCCTCGAACTCCATCGGCGTATGGATGAAAGCGTGATGCACCCCGGCGGAGACGTCGACATAGTCGATATCCGCACCCTGCTCGATATCCGGCACGATCTTGCGCACATCGTCGATTTCGAGATCGCCGGGCCAGAACGAGGTCGAGTTGATGCGGTAGCCGACAAAGGCCTCGTCGCCCACCGCCTGGCGCATGCGGTTCAGCACTTCGAGGGGGAAGCGCAGGCGGTTTTCATAGGAGCCGCCCCATTTGTCTTGGCGTTTGTTGTAGAGCGGCGAGAGGAACTGCCAGGGCAGATAGCCGTGGCTGAGATGGAGCTCGACCCCGTCGAGGCCGGCCTGCATCGCGCGTGTCGCGGCCGTGCCGTAAGCCTCGATCAGCTCCTGAATTTCATCCTCGTCGAGTTCCTTCGGCGTCGAGGCGCCGGGAAATTCGCCGAGCGGCACCTGGCTCGGCGACACCGTGTACCACGTCGCGTCCGGATCGTAACCCGGTGCCTGTTTGTAGCCGGGAAAGCCGCGCACGCCGGAATGCCAAAGCTGGATCGCCAGCTTGCAGCCATGCTTGTGCACTGCGTCGGCGATCTTCGAGAGCGGCTCGATCTGGCGGTCGTCGAACAGTTGCGGCATGAGGAGCGGCGCCATGATCGAGCTCGGATGGACATGGGTGCCGCCGATAATGATCAGGCCGACGCCGCCCTTGGCGCGCTCTTCGTAATAGTCCGTCGCCATGTCGATGAAGAGGCCGTTCCACGGGTCCGACACCCAGGTCGGGCAGGTCGGCGGAAACACCACGCGGTTCTTGATGCGGCAATTACGGATCGACCATTCGGAAAACAGATTGGGATATCGCGTCATGGCTCTCTCCCGCGGCTGAGATTCAAGTCAAATGGACATACTCGAAATCGATCGGCTGGCCGTTGATGCCGCGCCGGGGCGGCGCAATCCAGCCGGCAAATTTGCCGGGCTCGACGACCCGCTGCATGAGGGAGATGACATGCGCCCGCTCGGCGTCGCTCGGCAGCCAGTCATTCTTGCGCGCCTCCCATTCCGCTTGGTCGATGGGCGCACCCTCCGGCGTAAAATGGGTTTCGCGATATTGCCCGATATCGCGCTGGAAGGCGCGGTGCGGCAAACGCATCGTATAGTCGATGCCGGTCTCGCCGATGGTGCGGTTCCAGCGGTCGATGCCCTTCTGGCAGTCCTCGATATAATCGTCGCGCAGGCGCTCATTAATCACCGTCAGCGCCGGCTCCTCGCTGTCGCCGATCACGCCGTCATCGAGCTTATGCACCGTATAAGAGCCGTCGGTCAGCACGTGATCGTCGTCGATCTTTTCTTCGCGGTAGCGGCCCTTGAGGCCGGCGGTGAAATAGTTGGCGGCATTGGTGGAGAACTCGGAGCCGAACAGGTCGACCGAGACCGCGAAGTGGAAATTGAGATAGCGCTGGATGGTATCGAGCGGAACGCCGCCCAGCGGTGCGATATCGTCGGTGCCATGCTCGTTCATCAGCTCGCAACTGCGCTGCACGACGCGCTGGATGCCGGTATCGCCGACGAACATGTGATGCGCCTCTTCGGTCAGCATGAAGCGGCAGGAGCGCGCCAGCGGATCGAAGGCGGATTCGGCGAGGGAGGCGAGCTGATATTTGCCGTCCCGGTCGGTGAAGAAGGTGAACATGAAGAAGGAGAGCCAGTCCGGCGTTTCTTCATTGAAGGCGCCCAGGATGCGCGGCTTGTCGACATCGCCGGAGCGCCGCTCCAGGAGCCCCTCCGCCTCTTCGCGCCCGTCGCGGCCAAAATGCGCGTGCAACAGATAGGCCATGGCCCAGAGATGCCGGCCTTCCTCGATATTGACCTGGAACAGGTTGCGTAGATCGTAGAGCGACGGGCAGGTGAGCCCCAACAAGCGCTGCTGCTCGACGCTCGCCGGCTCGGTATCGCCTTGCGTCACGATCAGGCGTCGCAGCGTCGCACGGTGCTCGCCCGGAATGTCCTGCCACACCGCCTCGCCCTTATGGGCGCCGAAGGCGATGCGCCGGTCCTGCTCGGGCTCGGCGAGGAAAATGCCCCAGCGATAGTCCGGCATCTTGACCATGCCGAAATTCGCCCAACCGTCTTTTTCGACCGATATGGCCGTGCGTAAATAGACATCCGCCGTGTTGAAATCGCTCGGCCCCATCTCGGCCCACCAGTCGAGATAGCCCGGCTGCCACGCTTCGAGGGCGCGTTGCAGGCGCCGGTTCTCGGCGAGGTCCACATTGTTGGGAATGCGTTCATTATAGTCGATCGCCATGGCTCAGACTCGTTCCCTATCGAAGCGCGGCTTCTGCCCGCTGCCGTAAAGCTTGAGCGTCCCTTCCGCGCCGACCGCGTTGGGGCGCTGGAAGATCCAGTTCTGCCAGGCGGTGAGGCGGCTGAAGATTTTGCTCTCCATGGTCTCCGGCCCGGCGAAGCGGAGCGAGGCCTCCATGCCGGTTAGGGCGTCCGGCGAGAAGGCGGCGCGCTCCTCGATGGCAATGCGCGTCTCATCCTCCCAGTCTATATCGTCGGGGGCGAAGGTGACGAGGCCGAGCTCCTCGGCGTCGAGCGCCTCCAGCGCCTTGCCCGTCTCGTTTCTCGCCCGGTCGAGCGCATCCGCGTCGTCGATAAAGCGCGCCTCCAGCCGGGTAATGCCGTTGGCCATCGGGTAGGGGCCGAAATTGGCCTCCGTCAGACGGACCGTAGCAGGCGGCCGGTTGTCGCCTTCGAAGGCGCCGTCCAGCATGTAGGCGCGGTCGGCGGCGAAGGCCAGCTCCAACAGGGTGCCGGTGAAGCAGGAGCCGGGCTCGATGAAGGCGAAGATCGAGCGGGCGGATAGATCGAGGCGTTTCAGGGTGCGCTTGAGGTAGAGCGTGATCTCGCGCACCAGCCAATCGCCGGCATGCGCCGCCAGGGCCGCATCGGCGGCCGCGACGTGATCGCTCTCGCCTTCGGTGCGCATCAGCCAGGTACCGATTTCGCTTTCGTTGAAACGTAGATGCAAAATGAGATCGTCCAATTCGCGCGCCACGGCAAGGGGCCAAAACGCCGCACCCGCATCGTGGATCGCGGCGATGTCAGCAGGCGGCGCTACGGCGGGCGCGCGTACGGTGACATTTGCTGCCATCAGATCACGGTCGACGGTGCAGGCAACATGGCTGTAGGCGATGCTGTCGCCGTCGATGGTCCGTTCGAGCTCGGGAAGGGCAATCCCCGTCGCATCCGCCGGACGGTCGGAAGTATCGGCGAGCTCTGTGGCGCGCGCGACGACGGCGTCCTGCCATTTCGAGCGCGGCACGATCTCGTCCACCAGATTCCATTGCACGGCGCGTTTGCCGCGCACGCCTTCCTCCACGGTGCAGAAGAAATCCGCCCGGTCGCGCCGCACCCGGCGCTTATCGACCAGGCGGGTGAGGCCGCCGGTACCGGGGAGGACCGCGAGGAGCGGGATCTCCGGCAATGACACCGCCGAGGCGCCGTCGTCGAGCAGCAGCAAATGATCGGCGGCGAGCGCCAACTCATAGCCGCCGCCGGCGCAGGCGCCATTGATGGCACAGAGATATTTCTGTCCCGAATGGGCGCCGGCGTCTTCCAGGGCGAGGCGGGTCTCGTTGGTGAATTTGCAGAAATTGACCTTATGGGCATGACTCGACGCGCTCAGCATGCCGATATTGGCGCCGGCGCAGAACACTTTGTCTTTGGCCGAGGTGACGATCACCGCGCGCACTTCCGGATGCTCGAAGCGGAGACGCTGGATGGCGTCGTTCAACTCGATATCGACGCCGAGATCGTAGGAATTGAGCTTGAGCTCGTATCCCGGGGCAAGGCCGCCTTCCGCATCGACATCAAGCGCAAGCGTCGCCACGGCGCCCTCGATGGCGAGGGTCCAGTGGCGGTACTGCTCCGGCGCGGTGCGGAAATCAATGGCGGTCATATTCTGCCTTCGTCTCTCCTAGCCCCAGTTCGGCGGGCGGTTTTCCCGGTAGGCGGTCATCGCCTCGTTGAAATCGTCCGAGCTCGTCGCCTGTATTTGACGTTCCTTATATAAAGAGAAGAAAGTCTCGAAATCGAGATCGTAGCAACTCTCCAGCATCTGCTTGGAGAGGCGGCAGCCCTTCGAGTTCACTGCGGCGACGCGGGCGACGATCTCCTCGAATTCTTCCGCCGCATTCTCCTCCGTGACGAGATAATCGATCATGCCGATGCGCTCGCCTTCGGCGGCATCGATCATCTCGCCGGTGATGATCAGCCGCTTCGCCCGGCCAAGGCCGATATAGCGCGCGAGGCGGAGCGTCCCGAGCCCCGGAATGAGGCCCTCCTTGATCGCCGGCAGGCCGAGCTTGGCGCTGGGCGTCGAGACGCGGATGTCGGCGGCGAGCGCGAGCTGCAAGCCGCCGCCCAACGCATAGCCATGGATCAGGCAGAGCACCAGCTTGTCCATGGTCTCGAAACGCCGGAGCGCGCGGTCCC
>CAZUVO010000200.1:0-7107 GCA_964623955.1 uncultured Rhizobiaceae bacterium | reverse complement strand
TGACAGCGGCGAGCTGGAACGAGCGCTGCGCGCTTTCCGCCGCCCGGCCGACACCCTGGCTGTCCGAACCGATCATGCTGATCGCGCCGCGGTCATGCAGAACATCCTCGGCGCGCATGGTTTCCGCCCGGGCGCGGCCCTGGATAAAGGCAATGTCGGTGGGCACGTTTTTGTTGAGATTATGACAGGTGATCAACATGTCGATTTCTTCGTCATAGGTGTTGATCGAAAACGGATTGGTCGGGTTGGTTGAGCTCGGCAGAAGGTGCGGCTCGCCGGTGATACGCATCATATCGGGCGCGTTGCCGCCGCCTGCGCCTTCGCAGTGATAGATGTGCATGACGCGGCCATTGATCGCCGCGATCGTATCCTCGTAATAGCCGGTCTCGTTCAGCGTATCGGCGTGAATCTGAACCTGGAAATCATATTCGTCGGCCAATTCCATGCAGGTCTCAATCGCTGCCGGAGAAGAAGACCAGTCCTCATGAATTTTGAGACCTGTCGCACCGGCCAGTATCTGCTCGACCAGGGAACCCCGCGTCGCCGCATTGCCTTTGCCGAAATTACCGTAATTGAGCGGTATATCGGCCATCGCTTCCAACATGCGCTGCAAATTGAATACGCCGGGGCACTCGATGCCGACCGTCTTCGGTCCGGAGCCGCCGCCGATCACCGTGGTGAATCCGGCATTTTGGTACTCATAGAGCTGCTGGACGGAATCAAAATGCGGATGAATGTCGAGGAAACCGGGCGTGCAGATCATGCCTTCGACGGAGAGAATATCCGTATTTGGCGAAACGATCAGACCTGGCGTGATGTTCATGGTATCCGGATTGCCGGCTTTACCGACGCCGACAATCTTGCCGTCGAGAACGCCAATATCGCCTTTGACGATGCCGAGTAGCGGATCGATGATGATGGCATTGGTGATGACCATGTCGAGGCCACCATCGCTCTGCTTCCACTTCGACGCCTGACCCATGCCGTCGCGTATGGTTTTACCGCCGCCGAACACCAGCTCATCGCCATAGGTTGTGTAATCGTGCTCAATTTCAGCAACCAATCCGGTGTCCGCCAGGTAGACTTTGTCCCCGGTGGTCGGACCGTACTGCGCCGCATAATCAGGCCGTTTGATTTTCATACTCATCGCCTAGCACTCCGTATCGGCTGCGACAGGGCCAACGCGTTGGCCACCCAGCCGCATTCCCTTACTTCTTTTTCGACTTGGCTTTGGTTTTCTTGGCGTATTTCGCATCCGGCGATTTCTGAATCGGAAAACGCTCGCCCTCAAAACAATAGCCCTCGGCCCGCAAACGCCGCATGGTTTGCTGCTTGATAATGTCCGAGCGCACGGAGCCGTTGGTCATGTTGTTCATGCCATAGGCAACTTCGCGCCCGGCATAGCTGGTGATTTGCACTTTTCTGCTTTGACCGGGCTCGAACCGTACGGCTGAGCCGCTCGGCACATCAAGCCGCATACCGAACGCTGCTTCACGGTCAAACGCCATGGCCCGATTACACTCAGCCAAATGATAGTGGGCGCCGATCTGGATCGGCCGGTCACCGGTGTTTACCAGGACCATCTTCTGGCTCGGCCGACCGGCGTTGATCTCAATGTCGCCTTTGGCAAATACAATTTTCCCGCAAGTGCCCGGCTCGCCAACGTCAAACGCCTCTTTCGGCACGACGGATTTCGGAATGGGGGGTGGCGACCAACTTCGTTTTGCAGCCATGAGACACTATCTCCGTTGTCTAGTCGCGAACTGGATTCATTACGGTCACAAGTTTCGTGCCGTCCGGAAAAACGGCTTCGACCTGAACGACCGTCAGCATTTCCGCCACACCTTCCATGACATCGGCTTTCTTAACGATCGTGGCGCCGTACTCCATCATGTCGGTTAGCATCGGAATGCAGCCCTCGCGTGCACGCTCCAATATCTCGTCACAGATTAGCGCCACGGTTTCCGGGTGATTGAGCTTGACGCCGCGTTCAAGCCGTCGGCGCGCCATTTCGGCTGCAGCCCATAATTGAATTCGCTCTTCCTCGCGAACTGTCAAATGCATGAGGGCGCTCCTATATCTCTGCGGCCGGTATTAGCTGATCTTTGTGTTTGTTCCGCCATGGCCCGCCTGAGCGAGCGAAAAGCGCAAACCCCGATCTTATGATGCGACCGCGTGCCACCTGTCCTTGAGGATTTATCGCGCCGATCAGGCAGTGTTGAACAGCCCCCGAAAAGGGGCTCCTAAAAAGGGTAGGGTCGGATGAATTATCACTAGATTGGAATTCATATACCCACTGGGGATGTTGCTATTTTGGCGGCGCTTGAACATAATATTGAGTGTTCGGGAGAATTGCTGCGGTGAGACAGCAAGGAAAAAATTAATTCGGCGGGGCGCCGGAGAGTGTGAGCGCCATGGCTACGCTATTAGACAGAACAGCTCAGAGTTATGTCGCCGAACTATACGGCGCGACAAGCTTTAGCGACGGCCTGGACAGGCTGGCCGGAATCACGTGGGACTTGGGCTATACCCAGGTCCTTTATGCGTATCAACATGTCGCGCCGAGACTGCCCGACGGCCAGTGGCTGCCGCTCAAACTGAATGTGCGCAATTTTCCGAGCGGCTGGGAAGACGGCTGGCAGCGCTTTATGGAGCACGACCCCTATTACCATGCCTGCTTCAAAGGCACGCTGCCCTTCGATTGGGCCGATGTGCAAGATCCGGCGACGCTTGATTTTCTCGAACAGGATGCGTGGCACTATTTGGCCGATATGGGGCTCAGCCGGGGCATGACCATACCGGTCCACCTTCCCGGTGGCCGTTTCGCCGTGGTCAGCGCCATTCTTGATGACACGCGCAGCGATTGGCGCGGGCTGGTGAAAAATACGCGCGCGACGATGTTTCACCTCACCCACCATTTCAACGATATGATTCACGAGAAAGGTTTCGAGGATCAGGTCGAGGTGCCACCGCCGGTTCGCCTCAGCCCGCGCGAACTTGAATGCCTGAGATGGGCCGCAGGTGGCAAGACGGCCTGGGAAATAAGCAAGATCCTTGATCGTTCGGTCGAGACCGTGCGTCTCCACCTCAAAAATGCCAAACAGAAACTGGGTGCGGCCAATATGGCCCATGCCATCGCAAAGGCGGCTCAGTTTGGCATGTTGCAGCCGCATTAGGGGCGTTTGACTCAGCAAGCCGGGCGCGTGACAGGCTAAATCCGTCATCGAGCAAATCATTTGTAACTCCTGAGCCCAGGCCCTACCCTTTTTGGGAGCCCCTATTCGGGGACTACCCCGGGTCTTGGGCATTGTCTACCGTCACGCCAGCCTGAGAACGTGTGCGACTTATTGCGCCCGCGCCAATCGGCGGGTGATGGACACGGCCTTGGCAGAACCGATCGCGTTCCGGGATGCTTGTTGCCTCGTTTTTTGGAACCTGTCGGGAGCAAATGAATTCTGGGAGTTAAGCACGAGTGAGGAGAACAATCATGCGACGCGGGATACTCAAACCCAAGATTGCTGCGTTCGCCTACACACTTTTAGCGGCGCTTATTCTAAGCGCGTTAGTTGGTGTGAATTCGGCGGAAGCAAAAGACGAAATTGTGTTGTGCACGATCGATGATCTGTCAGGTGACTTTTCGATCATGGCGACGCCTAAAACTTACGGCTACCAGTTGGCCGTCAAAGAAGTAAACGACGCCGGCGGCATCATGGTCGATGGCGAAAAGAAGATGATCAACCTGATTACCTATGATGGGCAATCACAGGTAAAGCGCTATCAGGAACTTTCGCAGAAATGCATCTTCGATGATGAAGCGGATGTTGTCATGGCCGCCTATACCGGTGCGGAGCGCGAAGCCGCGCGCCGCGAAGTCGTGCGGAACAAGGTGATTTACTGGCACAACAACCAGGGTGAAGGCGGCATCGCCGACCATTACTCCTTCTTCTCCGGACCGACGCCCGAGCAACAGGTTTTGCCCGGTCTCAAATGGATGATCGAGAATTTTGGGCCAAACATGATTTTCATCGGCGCGGATTATAATTTCTGCCGCGCCATCGGCATGTGGACCAGAACGGCAGCGGGCCTTTATGGCGGTAACGTCGCCTATGAGGAATATTTCCCCTTCGGCGTTTCACAATGGCAGTCGACCATTTCCAAGATTCAAGAGGTCGGCCCTGATTTTCAGGTTCACTGCCTCGTCGGCGCTGAGCAGGTACAGTTTTACCCGCAGGCGCAGGCCGGCGGCCTGAGCACGCCGACATGGTCCAATGTGACGATTGCGGATGGCTATGAGCATAAGCGCTTTGCCGCGCCGACCTTGGCCAACATGCATGTCACGCCGGGCTATATCGAGGATGTACCGCATCCCAACAGCAAGGCGTTCGTGGCAAAACTGCAAGCCATGTTCCCGGAAATGACCTACGCCAACGAGCATGCCGGATATGGTTATGTCGCGGTGAAGGCCATGGCCGCTGCCTGGGCGAAAGCGGGTACGACCGAAACCGAAGCGGTGATCGCGGCACTTGAAAGCGATATCGAAGTGCCGGAAGCGCCGGGCGGTCCCTGGATCCTGCGCGGTGATCAGCATCACGGCGCGATGAACTCCTATCTGTTCCGCGTCAATGATGATCACAGCCTGTCCTTCATTGAGGACCTTGGCTTTACCGAGCCGACATTCCTCCGGAACATCGGCGTCAACATGCGTGAAAAAGCGCCGGGCCGGCAGTTCCTGCCGCCGGACAATCCCGCATGGGCTGGTTTCTTCGCTGACCAATAATGCGGCGGAACCAATTACTTTAGGTAGATGCGAGCGGTCGGCATGTCGCCGGCCGCTCGTCCTGCTTATGCTGGCGGCCTCATCCCGGAACGGCTACATTCAAGCCCTAGTTCCCGGAGACCTCCACATTTTGGTATAGGTCATGGAAGAGCTCGCTTTAACATTCGGATATATTTATCAATATCTCGATAATATCGGCTTTCTGATTCTGGCAGCCTCCGGGCTGATCATCATCTTCGGCATGATGGGCGTCATTAATATGGCGCACGGCGAATTGATGATGATCGGCGCCTATATCACCGCATTCGCCTATTACGCCGGCGTGCCGGCGCCGCTCGCCATTCTGTTGGCCGGCGTCGGTTCAGGCATTGCCGGGATTATTATGGAACGGCTGGTGATCCGTTATTTCTACAAGCAGTTGCTCTCCTCGCTGGTCGTTACCTGGGGCATCAGCCTCATGCTGAGCCAGGGTTTTCTTCTCATTTTCGGCCCCTCGATCCTCAATATGCCGACCCCATTTGGAAACTTCCCCATCGACGAACGGACGTTTGGAATATACCGCCTGGTGCTGTTCGGAATTTCGATTGCCATGGTCGCGGGTGTCTGGGCGATCTTCACCTATTCGCGCTTTGGCACGCATGCACGCGCCACCATGGAAAATCCCGACATGGCCGATGCGCTCGGCGTCAACACGCGCAACGTCTATGCCCTGACTTTCGGATTGGGATCGGCGATGGGCGGCATCGCCGGCGGCATGTTTGCCATGACAGCAACCATTTCACCTTTTTTCGGCATCAATTACACGCCGCTCGCCTTTATCACAGTTGTTGTCGGTGGCGGCGCCAATGTGATCACCGGCCTGTTAGCGAGCGTTTTGGCGCTGGCCGGCGTTCAAACGGCGGTCAATAATCTGGTCAATGTCTATGTCGGCTATCTCGGCATGATGGGCACCGCACTCGTCATTCTGCTCGTGCTGCCGCGCGGCATCTCGGAATATCTTGAGCGGCGAAAAATAAGAACCGAGAAGGTTGCCGGCCGTGAATAATGACAATAAAGGCAGTGTGCTGGACAAATATCTCGGCCTGCTGAACGGTCCGCAAACGATCGGCCGCGGCGTTCCGTTTTGGCTTGGCTTTCTGGTGATCGTCGCGGTTTTGGCGCTTGGCCCTGAATTCCTCTCCCGCTTTCAAATTATCAATTTCAGCAATTTCCTCATCTCCGGATTCATGGCCCTTAGCCTCTGCCTGATTTGGGGATATTGCGGCATCCTCAGCCTCGGCCAGGCGGCTTTTTTCGGCGTTGGCGGTTATGCCTATGGCGTGGTTGCGATCAATCTCCTGAACGCCCATGGCAATACCGATATTGCGCTCATTGCCGGTATCTTTATCCCGGTGGTGTTCGCTGCGATTGTCGGCGGCATTATGTTCTATGCCCGCCTGCGCGGCGTTTATGTCGCCATTCTGATGCTCGTTATATCGCTGGTGATCGGCACCTTCATGCGCCAAACGGCCGATCCCGACTACACCATCGGCGCCGCCTATCTCGGCGGCATGAATGGCCTTAGGCCAGCCTCGCCGGACGACCCCTTATTGCCGAGCTTAATTCTAGGCCTCGGACAAACTATCCAGGAATTCGATGGCCGCAGCGTATCGTTTTATTATTTGACCCTCGGCTTGCTCGTTGCCGTTTATTTGGGCCTGCGCTGCCTGGTGAATTCGAGCTTTGGTTTTTTCCTCGTCGGTTGCCGGGAAGACCCCGACCGGACGGAAACTTTCGGTTACGATGTGCGGCTCATTCAGCTCAGTGTGTTTTGCATATCCGCCGCGATTGCCGGCTTGGCGGGCACGCTCTATACCGCGTGGGGTACCTTTATCCATCCAGACGGATTCGGTGTCGCACAGAATATTCTAGTTGTGATTTGGGTTGCGGTTGGCGGACGCAAGGATTTGAGCGCCGCGTTAATTGGCGCTCTGGTGCTTGAATGGGTATCGCTCAAGCTCGCCTCGGAAGGTGAATTCGCGCTCCTTGTCATGGGTGCCATATTGGTTACTTCAATGCTGCTGGCACCGACCGGGGTGGTGACGACGATCTCCGACCTGATTGGGCGCTTGCGGACCAGACGCGGAGGGTCGGATGCCTGATACGTCGAGCGCACCGGTCCTCGAGGTCCGGGATCTGGTCAAGGACTTTGGCGGCGTGCGCGCCGTTGCCGGGCTCGACATGTCCATACATCCCGGTGAGCTGCATTGCATCATTGGCCCGAATGGCGCCGGCAAGAGCACCTTCTTTAAACTACTTATGGGCATCCAACGGCCATCCGCCGGCGCCGG
>CAZUVO010000199.1:0-7123 GCA_964623955.1 uncultured Rhizobiaceae bacterium | reverse complement strand
TCTGGCGCGATCACCGCATCAACATCATCGATACGCCGGGCCATGTCGATTTCACTATCGAGGTCGAGCGCAGCTTACGCGTCCTTGACGGCGCCGTTGCCGTGTTCGACAGCGTCGCCGGTGTCGAGCCGCAAACCGAAACCGTATGGCGCCAGGCCGATAAGTACGGCGTGCCGCGTATCTGTTTCGTCAACAAGATGGACCGCACCGGCGCGGATTTCTTCCGTACCGTCGATATGATCAAGGATCGGCTCGGCGCGACGGCGCTGGTGCTGCAAATTCCCATCGGCACCGAAGAGAACCATATCGGCCTGATCGATCTCGTCGCCATGAAGTCCGTCATCTGGAAGGCGGAGACCCTCGGTGCCGAGTTCGAAATCGGCGATATTCCGGCCGACCAAATGGATCAGGCGCAGAGCCTGCGCGCAGAGCTGGTGGAAGCCGTCGTCGAGTTGGACGACGACGCGCTGGAAGCCTTCCTGGAAGGCACCGAGCCCGACGAGGCGACCCTGAAAAGCTGTATTCGCCGCGCCACGCTGGACGCCCATATGGTTCCGGTGCTGTGCGGCTCGGCGTTCAAGAATAAGGGCGTGCAGCCGCTTCTCGACGCGGTAATCGATTACATGCCGGCGCCGACCGATGTCGAGTCGATCCACGGCATCGTGCCGGGTAAGGGCGACGAGGTAGTGCGCGAAAGCTCCGACGATCAGCCATTTGCCGCCTTGGCGTTCAAGGTGATGACCGATCCGTTCGTCGGCTCGCTCACGTTCGTGCGGGTTTATTCCGGCATCATGGAATCCGGCAAGCAGGTGCTCAACAGCGTCAAGGGCCAGAAGCAGCGGGTGGGTCGCATGCTGCTGATGCATGCCAACAGCCGGGAAGACATCAAGGAAGTCCGCGCCGGCGAGATCGTCGCTATTGCCGGGCTGAAAAATACCACCACCGGCGAGACCCTGTGCGATGTAAACAATCCGGTCATTCTCGAGCGCATGGAATTCCCCGACCCGGTGATCGAAGTCGCGGTCGAGGCGAAAACCAAGGCGGATCAGGACAAATTGTCGATCGCGCTCGCCCGTCTGGCGGATGAGGACCCGTCCTTCCAGGTCGGCTCGGATGAAGAGAGCGGGCAGACGGTCATCAAGGGCATGGGCGAATTGCACCTGGAAATCCTGATCGACCGCATGAAGCGCGAGTTCAAGGTCGATGCCAATGTCGGCCAACCCCAGGTCGCCTACCGCGAAACCATCACCAGGGCCGCCGATGTCGATTATACCCACAAAAAGCAATCGGGCGGCGCCGGCCAGTTCGCGCGGATCAAGGTCGAGATCACGCCGCTTGAGCCGGGCATGGGCTTCCAGTTCGAGAGCGCCATTCGCGGCGGCAACGTGCCGACCGAATATATTCCGTCCGTCGAGAAGGGCTTCGAGCAGGCGCGCCAGACCGGCATCATGGCTGGCTTCCCGGTGATCGATTTTAGAGTGAGGCTTTATGACGGCGCCTATCACGATGTCGATTCGAGCGCCATGGCGTTCGAAATCGCCGGACGCGCCGCCTTCCGGGAAGCCATGGGCCGCGCCAAACCGGCGCTTCTCGAGCCGATGATGAAAGTCGAAGTGGT
Organism: uncultured Rhizobiaceae bacterium; assembly: GCA_964623955.1. GTDB lineage: Bacteria > Pseudomonadota > Alphaproteobacteria > UBA828 > UBA828 > PTKB01. The sequence continues at coordinate 5,505 of CAZUVO010000199.1, read as the reverse complement.
CACGCCGGACGATTATCTCGGAGATGTCATTGGTGACCTAAATGCGCGCCGCGGACAGATCGCCGGCATGGAGCCGCGCGCCAATGCCCAGGTCATTCGCGCGAGCGTGCCGCTGGCGACGATGTTCGGCTATGTCAACACGCTGCGCTCCCTCACCCAGGGGCGCGGACAGTTCACAATGGAATTCGAGCATTACCAACAGGTACCCTCCGCCGTTTCGGACGAGGTTCGGACAAAATACGCTTGATGCTTGCCGCAAGCACCGCCCCGGGCGGATGCGAACAAAAGGATAAGGACGATGGCGAAAGAGAAATTCGAACGTACGAAGCCGCATTGTAATGTCGGGACGATCGGGCATGTTGATCATGGCAAGACGACGCTGACGGCGGCGATTACGAAGACGCTGGGCGAGACCGGCGGCGCGGATTTTGTGCCGTTCGACGAGATCGACAAGGCGCCGGAGGAGCGCGAGCGCGGCATTACCATCGCGACGGCGCACGTCGAATACGAGACCGAGGCGCGCCATTACGCCCACGTCGATTGCCCGGGCCATGCGGATTATGTGAAGAACATGATCACCGGTGCGGCGCAGATGGACGGCGCGATCCTGGTGGTTTCCGCCGCCGACGGGCCGATGCCGCAGACCCGCGAGCATATCCTTCTGGCGCGTCAGGTCGGCGTTCCGGCGTTGGTGGTTTATATGAACAAGGTCGATCAGGTCGATGACGAGGAGCTGCTGGACCTGGTCGAGCTTGAGGTTCGCGAGCTTCTCTCGGTTTACGAGTTCCCGGGCGACGATATTCCGATCGTGCGCGGCTCGGCGCTTGCGGCGCTTGAGAGCCGGGACGAGGAGATCGGCAAGAGCACGGTGCTGGAGCTGATGCAGGCGGTGGATGATTACATTCCGCAGCCGGACCGGCCGATCGATCAGCCGTTCCTGATGCCGATCGAGGATGTGTTTTCGATTTCCGGCCGCGGCACGGTCGTGACGGGGCGCGTCGAGCGCGGCGTTGTGAAGGTCGGCGACGAGATCGAGATCGTCGGCGTGAAGGAGACGACGAAGACGGTTTGCACCGGCGTCGAGATGTTCAGGAAGCTCTTGGATTCGGGCGAGGCGGGGGACAATGTCGGCGTCCTCCTGCGCGGCACGAAGCGCGACGAGGTTGAGCGCGGCCAGGTTCTGGCGGAGCCCGGGACGATCACGCCGCACACCAAGTTCGAGGCGGAGACCTATATTCTGACGAAGGACGAGGGCGGGCGGCACACGCCGTTTTTCTCGAACTACCGTCCGCAGTTTTATTTCCGCACGACCGACATCACGGGCACGATCGAACTGCCGGACGGCACGGAGATGGTGATGCCGGGCGATAATGTGAACATGAAGGTGAATCTGATTGCGCCGATTGCCATGGATGAGGGCCTGCGCTTCGCGATCCGCGAAGGCGGCCGCACCGTAGGCGCCGGCGTCGTCGCCAAAATTATGGAATAAACAGCCAATGCGGCCGCCCCAGGGCGGCCGTTTTGGTTTTGTAACGGGACTGGGAATATGGCGATAGACAGCCAAAACATACGCATCCGATTGAAGGCCTTCGATCACCGGATATTGGATTCATCGACAGGTGAAATCGTCAATACCGCCAAGCGGACGGGCGCTCAGGTGCGTGGGCCGATCCCGCTGCCGACACGGATCGAGAAATATTGCGTGCTGCGTTCGCCGCATATCGACAAAAAATCGCGCGAGCAGTTCGAAATCCGCATTCACAAACGCCTGCTCGATATCGTCGATCCGACGCCACAGACCGTCGACGCGCTGATGAAGCTCGACCTCGCCGCCGGCGTCGATGTCGAGATTAGATTGTAGGAATTAGGATCATGTCTGGCTCGCAAACCGAACGCCGCCGCTCGGGCGTCATCGCCGAAAAACTCGGTATGACGCGCGTGTTTGCCGATGACGGCCGCCATGTGCCGGTCACCGTGCTTAAGCTCGACTGCTGCCAGGTCACGGCGCAGCGCACCGAGGAGAGCCATGGTTACACCGCCGTGCAGCTCGGCGCCGGCGCGGTCAAGGTTAAGAATGTCAGCGGCGCCATGCGCGGCCATTTCGCCAAGGTGCGGATCGAGCCGAAGCGGACCGTCGCGGAATTCCGCGTCAGCCAGGACGCGCTGATCGATGTCGGTCAGGAACTCAGCGCCGATCATTTCGCCAACGGACAATTCGTCGATGTCGTCGGCACCTCCATCGGTAAGGGATTTGCCGGCGGCATGAAGCGGCATAATTTCTCCGGTCTCCGGGCAAGCCATGGCGTTTCCGTGTCGCATCGCGCGATCGGCTCGACCGGGCAATGCCAGGACCCGGGCAAGGTATTCAAAGGCAAGAAGATGCCCGGACAGATGGGCGCGGTGCGCAGCACGGCGCAAAATCTCGAAGTGGTGTCGACCGATACGGAGCGCGGATTGATCTTGGTGCGCGGCGGCGTGCCGGGACCGGAATCCGGCATCGTCTTCGTTTCCGACGCGGTTAAAAAGGCGTTTCCGGAAGATGCGCCGTTCCCGGCCTCCCTGCGCGGCGACGGATCGGACGAAGCGGAAGCACCGGCCGAGGATGCGCCGGCCGAAGAGCCAGTAGCGGAAGAAGCGGCGCCGGAAGAAGCCGCGAGCGAAGAAGCACCGGCAGAGGAAGCGCCGGCGGAAGAAGCCGATGATGGTGGCGAAGCTGCCGGCGAAAAAGAAGAAGAGAAGGACTGACCCGATGAAGGTCAAGGTCACCAGTTTGGACAATAAAGACGCCGGCGAGGTCGAGCTGAACGATGCGGTATTTGCCGCGCCCGTTCGCGCCGATCTGATGCAGCGCACCGTGCGCTGGCAATTGGCCAAGCGTCAGGCCGGCACGCACAAGACCAAGACGGTCGGCGAAATCAGCGGCTCCACCCGCAAACCGTGGAAGCAAAAAGGCTCAGGCCGGGCACGGACAAGCTCGCTGCGCTCACCGCAGTTTCGCGGCGGTGCGGTGATCTTCGGGCCGACCCCGCGCAGCCATGCCCACAAGCTGCCCAAGAAAGTCCGCAGCATGGCGCTGCGCTCGGCGCTCTCAAGCAAGCAGGCCGAAGGCAAGCTCAAGATCGTCGACGGCGTCGCCATGAAGAACGCCAAGACATCCAAGCTTGCGGATCAATTGGCCAAGCTCGATCTCGACTCCACGATACTCTTAATCGACGGCCCCGAGATCGACGAAAATTTCGCCCGCGCGGCGCGCAATATCGTCGGTCTCGACGTGCTGCCGCCCCAGGGCGCCAATGTGTATGACATTCTGCGCCGCGACACGCTTGTCTTGACGAAGAGCGCGGTCGAGCAATTGGAGGCGCGCCTGACATGAGTAAGGACGTCAAGGAACGCTGGTACGACGTTATTCTCGGGCCGATGGTGACGGAGAAATCGACCCGCGGCAGCGAGCATAATCAGGTGACCTTCAAGGTCTCGATCGATGCCAGCAAGCCGGAAATCAAGAAAGCCGTGGAAAGCCTGTTCGAGGTCAAGGTGAAGAGCGTGAACACCATCCGCATGAAGGGCAAAGTGAAGCGCTTCAAGGGCTATCGCGGCACACGGGCAAATTGGAAGAAAGCGATTGTTTCCCTGCAAGAGGGTGAAACGATCGATGTGATGACGGGGGTCTGAGCATGGCGCTGAAAACCTTCAATCCGACGACACCGAGCCGGCGCGAGCTGGTTCTGATCGATCGTTCGGCTCTGTGGAAGGGCAAGCCGGTCAAGGAATTGACCGAGGGTCTCAACAAAAAGGGCGGGCGCAACAATACCGGGCGCATCACCGCCGATCATCGCGGCGGCGGCCACAAACGGCGCTACCGGGTGGTCGACTTCAAACGCACCAAATCCGATATGTCGGCGACGGTCGAGCGACTGGAATATGACCCCAATCGCTCCGCCTTTATCGCCCTGATCAAATATGACGACGGGCAATATTCTTATATTCTCGCACCGCAGCGTCTCGCGGTCGGCGACAAGGTGGTTTCCGGCGAGCAGGTCGATATCAAGCCGGGCAACGCCATGCCGATGAAGAACATCCCGGTCGGCACCATCGTCCACAATATCGAGATGAAGCCGGGCAAAGGCGGTCAGATTGCGCGTGCCGCCGGCAGCTATGTCCAGCTTGTCGGCAAGGACCAGGGCTACGCGCTCCTCAAGATGTGCTCCGGCGAGCAACGCATGGTGCGCTCCGACTGCATGGCGACCATCGGCGCCGTCAGCAACCCGGATCATCAGAATCAAAACAGCGGCAAGGCCGGCCGATCGCGTTGGCTCGGCAAGCGCCCGCATGTGCGCGGCGTTGCCATGAACCCGGTCGACCATCCCCATGGCGGCGGCGAAGGCCGCACCTCCGGTGGCCGCCATCCCGTGTCGCCCTGGGGCAAACCGACCAAGGGCAAACGCACCCGCAGCAACAAGAAAACCGACCGCTTCATCCTGCGGCGCCGGCGGCCATAGGAGGCGGGGAGTAAAGATATGTCACGATCCATCTGGAAAGGCCCGTTCGTCGACGGCTATCTGCTTAAGAAGGCGGAAGAAGCCCGCGCCACCGGCCGCAAGGACATCATCCGCACCTGGTCGCGCCGTTCGACCATTCTGCCGCAGTTCGTCGGCCTGACCTTCGGCGTCTATAACGGCCGCAAATTTCTGCCGGTGCTGATCAACGAAAACATGGTCGGCCACAAGCTCGGCGAGTTTTCGCCGACGCGCACTTTCTTCGGCCATGCCGGCGACAAGCGGGCGAAGAGGGTCTGACCATGGGCAAACCCGCACGCAAACGCACCCTCGCCGACAGCGAAGCCAGCGCCATGCTGCGCAATGTCCGCATCAGTCCGCAAAAGCTCAATCTGGTCGCCGAATCGATCCGCGGTCAGGATGCCGAGGCGGCTTTGACCTCGCTGACATTTTCGCGCAAGCGCATCTCCGGCCCGGTGAAGAAATGCCTGCAGTCGGCGATCGCCAATGCGGAGAACAATCACGATCTCGATGTCGACCGGCTGGTCGTGGCGGAAGCCAATGTCGGCAAGGGATTGGTCATGAAGCGCTGGCGCCCGAGAGCGCGCGGGCGCACCGGACGTATCATGAAACCGTTTAGCCACCTGACGATTGTCGTGCGTGAGCGCGCGGAGGGGAAATAGCATGCGCGAGCGCGTGGAGGGAAAATAATGGGTCAAAAGGTTAACCCCATCGGGCTCCGGCTCGGCATCAACCGCACCTGGGATTCGCGCTGGTACGCGGACGCGGATTACAGCCGGCTGCTGTTCGAGGATCTGAGCATCCGCAAATATCTCTTCGACAAGCTGAGCCAGGCGGGGATCGGGCGCATCGTCATCGAACGGCCGGCGAAGAAAGCGCGCATTACCATTCACACCGCGCGGCCGGGCGTCGTCATCGGCAAGAAGGGCGCCGATATCGACAAGCTCCGCAACGATGTCAGCCAGATGACCGACAGCGAGGTGCATCT
>CAZUVO010000198.1:0-7169 GCA_964623955.1 uncultured Rhizobiaceae bacterium | reverse complement strand
ACATTCGCGAGGGCGAGTTTCCACACCTCGTCGACATCCTCGCCGCGCCGCTTGATGCGCACCGGGGGTACGCGCAGGCCCTCATGGAAGATCTCCGTCGCCTCGCTGCAAAAGCCGCCCGGCACCATGCCGCCGGTTTCCGCGACATGGCCGATCGAGACCGCATAGCCGTGAAATTCGCCCTCGACGAAGATCGGCGTGAAGAAGGTGTGCTCCGGCGTGTGCAGCCCGCCCCGATAGGGGTCGTTATGCATGATCACGTCGCCTTCCTCGATCTCGTCGCCCGCCATCTCGCGTATGCAGGATTTAATGAGGAGCGGCATGCCGCCGATTTGCGCCGGGCAGTAATCGGCGACGGCGATCATATCGCCCTCGGTGTCGGCGATGGCGCAGCTGAAATCGAGCGATTCGTTGAAGATCGTCGAATAGGACGTCTTCATCAGGGTGATGCCCATCTCGCGGCATATGGAGAGCAGGGTCGATTCGATGATGTTCATCGTGACGACGTCCATGTCTCCGTTTCCCCGCGCCATGATGCTTCCCCCTAGCGCCGCTTGCCGCGCCCGCTCTTGCATTTGGCGCGCATTTGATCGAGGCCATCCTTGAGGGCGGCTTGGAAAATCCACACATCGCCCGAATAGCAAATGAAGTCGAAGCCCTGGCGATAGAGGGCGACACCGGTCGCGACATCCGGCACCAGGCGGCCGAAAGATTTTTTATGCTTTTTGCAAGCGGCCCCGACGCGCTTCACCGCGGCCTTGAAATCCTTGTGGTCGAACTGGCCGGGGATACCCATCGAGGCGCTGAGATCGAAATGGCCGATCCAGAGACAATCGATGCCTTTCACCGCAGCGATCTCATCGGCATTGGCGACGCCTTCCGGCGTTTCGATCTGGGCGAAGATGGTGGTGCGCTTGTTGGCGTCGCGCAGTTTCTTCAGGACCGGCCCGGGCTGATAGCGGTCATGGGCGACCTGAAGGGCGACGCCGCGATGGCCTTGCGCGGGATATTTCGCGTGGGCGGCGATTTGCGCGGCTTCCTCGGCGGAACCCACCATCGGCAGCATCAGCCCCTCGGCGCCCATGTCGAGAGCGCGCGCGATGTGATGATAATTGCGCGACGGCACGCGGACGATGGTCGGAAGCTCCGCCGCCTGCATATAACGCAACATGGATTTCAAGGTATCGAACGAAAAACCGCTATGCTCCATGTCGAGGAGCACATAATCCGAGCCCGCCGCCTTCATGATCTGGCCGATGCCCGGCGTGTTGAACTCGACCAAGAACGTGCCGAACTTGGCGCGGCGCGTTCCCGCCATCTCCCTTAAACTTTTCTCCGCCACCCCTTGTCTCCCTTATGTCTTTTCTTTGCTGGGCGCTTCGGCTCGATATTTTGCCGCTGCTATCCCGCTTCCGCGCTCCCTTTGACGCGCCAATAATATTGCGCCACGGCGTTAAGATGCCCGCGCATGGCGCTCTCCGCCGCGTCTGCGTCGTGCTCGGCCACGGCGCGGTAGATGCGTTCGTGCCAGTCATAAGCGTTTTGCGCCACGCCGTTGCTCCTGAGCGAAGTGTTGCGCTGCTCCGTCAGCCAGCCGACCACCGCTTCGTGAATGGCGACGAAGACGGGATTTTTCGGAATCTCGGCGAGCACGTAATGGAATGTGACGTCGGTGCGCTCGAAGGCGTCCAAATCGTTGAGCGCTTCGTGGTTTTCCTTGAGTGCAGCCTCCAATCGGGCGATATCCGAATCATCGGCGAGGCGTGCCGCGTCACGCGCCAATCCAGCCTCGAAGAAAAGCCGCGCCTCCTGCAAATGGCGCTCGCCCTGGGCGTCCGACAGCATATGGCGCACGCTGCCGGTCAGGCTGCTGAGGATGGTTTCCGGCGTCGGCTTGGTGACCCGCGCGCGCTCGCCGCTATTGATTTCGACCAGGCCCATTTTCTGCAGCGAGAACAGCGCCTCGCGCACCGACGGGCGGCCGACGCCGAAGCGCTCCATCAGATTGCGCTCGGAGGGCAATTGGTCGCCGAGGCCGAACTCGCCGGAATGGATCAGCCCCTCGAGCCGGTCCACCACTTCGTCCGACAACCGTCTTTTTGTTATTGTCTCCCGTTCCATGGTGTACCTGTTATACCACTAACCGCGCGCTCAATCGACACTTTCCATAGCTGCGTGCGCGAAATAGCCTGAACGCCGAAATTCACAAGAATTTGGGGCGGGATCATGGCGAAACTTTCAGGAAAGACGGCGGCGATAACGGGCGGCGCGGGCGGCATCGGCGGCGCAATCGCGGAATGCTTTGCTGCCGAGGGCGCAAGATTGGCGCTCTTGGACATGAACGAAAGCGCGGCGGCGGAGACCGCTGCCGGTCTCGGCGCCGATCATTACAGCGGCGCCCTCGATGTCGGCGACGAAGCCTCCGTGCAAAGTGCCTTCGCGGCGGCGGCGGAAGCGCTCGGCGATATCGACATTCTCGTCAACACCGCCGCCATCGCCGGCGCGGGCACGGTCGAGGACATGCCGATCGGCGAATGGGACGATATGTTCCGCATCAATCTGCGCGGCACCTTCCTGTGCTGCCGCGCGGTGCTGCCCGGCATGCGGCGCAAGAAATGGGGCCGCATCGTCAATTTCGCCTCCGAAGTGGCGCATCGCGGCAATCCCGGTCTCAGCCATTACGCCGCGTCGAAGGCGGCGGTGATCGCCTTCTCGAAATGCCTCGCGCTCGAAGCCATCGGCGACGGCATCGCGGTCAACACCCTCTCGCCGGGCCCGACGGACACCACGATGCTCTCCGGCCTCGACGAGGAGGTGATCGAAAAGCTGGTCAACGATCTGATGCCGATCGGCCGATTGGGCGAGCCCGAAGAAATCGCCGCCGCCGCCCTCTTCCTCGCCTCGGACGACGCATCTTTCTGTGTCGGCGCCACGCTCAACGTCAATGGCGGGACTTATTTGCAGTGAGTTAGAGCTCGGCGAGCACAGCTTGGGCGTCTTCGGCGAGCTTGGTCAGCAATTCGCCAGCCGGTAGAGGCTTTGCCAGGGCCGCGCCCTGCCCGGCCCACATCACCATTAGATCGCCCGAATCCCGTTTGCGGCTCGCCGCGCTGAGCGGGCCGGTGAGGCTGTATTGCAAGGGATAGGCCAGGGGCTCGGCAGTGCTTTCGTCCATCTCGGCAATGTAGCGATTTAGAATCGCCCGCGCCGGGCGGCCGGAGATGGTGCGCGTCACCCGCGTCTCTTCGCCCGGCGTTTTCAGGAGCATGTCCCGGTGTACGGGATGCATATCGGTTTCCGGGCAGGCGAGAAATGCGGTACCGATCTGTACGCCCGAAGCGCCGAGCGCAAACGCCGCGGCGATGCCGCGCCCGTCGGCAACGGCGCCGGCGGCGATCACCGGAAGGTCGACCGCATCGACCACCTGGGGCACCAGCGCGAAGGTGCCGACCGTGCCGGACTCGGCACCACCGAGAAACGTGCCGCGATGGCCGCCCGCCTCGAAGCCCTGCGCGATGACCGCATCGACGCCGCCTTTTTCCAGCGCGACTGCCTCGCGCACGGTCGTCGCAGAGGCGAGGATGATAGCGCCCGCCTCTTTAAGCGTGCCGATCATCTCGCGCGGCGGCAGACCGAAATGAAAACTCACCACCCCCGGCCTGAGGTCGAGTACCGCCGCCAGCATTTCTTCGTTGAAGATCGGGAAGATGTCGCGCGCCGCCGGCGCGTCGCCGAGCGCCATTTCTTCGTAATAGGGCGCGAGACGTTCGCGCATCGCCGCTTCCGCCGCACCGTCCGCCACCGGCGCGTCATGCACGAAGAAATTGGCGTTGAAGATGCGGTTGCTTTCGCTGCGGAAGGCGTCGGCTTGTTCGCGGACCTGCTCCGGTGAGAGGGTCGCCGAGCCGAGCGAGCCGAGCCCGCCGGCATTGCTCACGGCGGCGGCCAGCGCCGGTGTCGCGGCGCTCGCCATCGGCGCCTGGATGATCGGATGCTCGATGCCGAGCAGGTCTTGCAGGTCGCTTTTCGGCCAGCCCGCCATTATCCGCCGCCGAGCGCGGCGAGGGCTTCGTCCGCGGTCATTACGTCGGCGAATTGCTGGATCATGGTCTCGAGCGTCGCGCGGTGCTCTTCGTCGGAGAGGGCGGCGCAGCAGTCGGCGAGCATCACCGTGTTGAAATCGAGCATCATGGCGTCGCGCGCCGTCGATTCGCAGCACACATTGGTCTTGGTGCCGGCGATGAGGATGGTGTCGATGCCGCGCTCGCGTAAGAGGCTTTCGAGCGAGGACGAGCCGGCGATCAGCGCGCTGTAGCGGTTCTTGAAAATCTGCAAATCCGTGTCCGCGACATCAAGCTCGGACCAGATCTGCTGTCCGTCCGCGCCGGGCTCCAGCCCGTCGATAGTTTTCTCGCGCACTTCGGCCGCGACGAAGGCATCGAAAAAGCTCGGCCAGTCGCTCTTTTCGCCATTGCGGCTGTTGGCGTGAGTCACCCAGATCACCGGCACGCCGATGTCGCGCAGCCGCGCCGTCAGCCGATTGATACCGGCGACGATGTCGCGGCCTCTCGGCACCTCCACGGGCGCGCCGGGGCGGAGAAACGTGTTCTGCATGTCGATGATAACGAGCGCCGTCTTCTCCGGCGGCAGCCGGTCGAACAGATGCAGCCGGCCGCGCCTGGCCATGACGCGGTCGATAATCTCCTGGCGGATCGCGACGTCCTGCATGGCGCGCCCTACACATGTACGACATCGTTGAGGTACGGGTCGCCTTCGAGCGCGGTCTCGCTATCGAGCAGCTTGGCGCAGCCGGGACAGTAGAAGCGGCGCAGCAGCACATTGGCGGCATTCGAATAAGGCTCGCCGCTTGAGCCCTGGAGCGGCGCCTCGCTGAGATGCGCCGCGTCTTTCCAGGGCCGGCCCTTCGGCCCCAACTCATGGCCGCAGCCCATGCAGGCGATCTGGCCCTTGTCGTTGACCACAAGCGATGCCGAAATGCGCGTGCTCATTCCGCCGCCTCCGGCCGGCCGAGGCGCTCGGCGCGGATCGCCGCGCGCGCCGCTTCGCTCGCCGCCGCGTCGACGCCACCTTCACCGTCGAGCACGACGCCATAGACGTTGCGCGCCACCTCTTGGCTGACCGCGCCCTCGCGCACGTCGCGCGCGGTCTTCTCCGGCTCGCGCTCGAGCGGATCGCCATAACCGCCACCGCCGTCGGAACGAACATAAAGCACATCCTGATCCATCAGCGGGAAGACGCCCCAGGAGATCGATTCCTGTTCGCCGGTCATCTCCTCGGCGGAGTTGGCGAAGGGATTGACGTTTTTGCCTTCCGCCGCCGCGTCATTGTTGTGCACCCAGCGGTAATTGCACGGCGCGCCGGGATAGCCGCCGCCGAGGCCGTCGCTCATGGAGAATTTGGTGCCCTTGCCGGAGACGACATAATGGATGCCGCCGTCCGGCGCATCATGCTGCTGGATGGCATATTCGAGGCCAGTGCCGCCGCGATATTTCCCCGGCCCGCCGGAATCGCTGGTGGCGCGGCGGAACAGATAGCGCACCGGGAAATGATTCTCGGTTGTCTCAACATTGGCCATGCGCCCGATCGGGTTGGGGATCTCGCCGCCGACATCGACGCCGTCGGCGAAGCTGCGCCCGCCGCCCGCGCCACCAAACGTCTCAGTCATGATGCCGATCGCTTCCTGACCTTTTTGGTTTTGCCCGAACATGAAGATGGCGAAATGGCTGCCATGCCATACCGCTGTCGCCTCCTTGGCGTATTTCTCACTCGCCGACAGCATCTTGGAAATGCAGATGCAGGCGGCGTTGTTGACCGACTGGATGGCACCGACCGTGGCAAGGGAGATCGGCGCCGGACGGGTACAATTCACCACCGTGCCTTCCGGTGCGATCATCGAGATCGGCCTGAGCACGCCGTCGTTCCAGGTGATGTCATAACAGAGCAAGGGAAAGAGCGGCGCAAAGAAGCCGCCCCAGGCAGCCCAATAAGCGCAATTGATGCCGTATTGCGATTGCTCGCTCGAGCCGGAGAAATCAAAGGTGAGGGTGTCGCCCTTCTTGGTCATGGCGAGGAGCACGCGATAAGTCTCGTCCTCGATATCGAAATATTGGCGCGACTCCCAGCGCCCGTCCGGCAGTTCGCGCAAGCGCTCGCGGAAGCTATCCTCCGATTGATCGACCAGCATCTGACAGGCCTGGTCGACCACCTCCGGGCCGTATTTATGCACCAGCGCCGCCATGCGCTCGCGCGCCACATTGTTGGCCGCGATCATCGACGAAAGGTCGAGCGCCACCATTTCGGGCGCGCGCACCATGTTGAGGAGCGTGTCCATGATGTCGTGATTCATCTCGCCCTTTTCGACCAGCTTGAGGCCGGGCGAGGAGAAACCCTCGGTAAAAATGTCGCGCGAATCCGGGCTGAAGCCGCCCGGCACCATGGCGCCGATATCATAGACATGAACAAAACACGCACTCCACGCCACCAGCTTGCCGTCATAGTGAATGGGTGCGACGAGATAGACATCGGAGGTGTGCAGGGCCGCCGTGTAAGGGCAGTTGGTGAGGAACACATCGCCCTCATTGATGCGCCCCTCGAAGCGCCGGATGATCGCCTTGCAAGCTTCGGCCGCGCTGGTCAGATGATGCAAGAATCCGACGCCGCCCATCAGGAGCGAGCCGTCGCGGCGGTAGAGCGAGACCATCAGGTCATGGCCTTCATTGGTGATCGCGCTGCCGGAGACATGCTTCAGCGTAATCACCGCCTCGTCGATGACGCGGTAAAGCCGGTGGCGGATGATCGAGAATGTGATCGGGTCCATGGCGCTCACTTCCCTGCCCTCACTCAGTTAAATTGAATGACCATATTGCGGTATTCGTCAAGCTGGCCGGTCTGCTGGTCCTGCAGGACGATTGTGGTAATCGGCGTGTGGATCACCGCCGGGCCGGCGATCTCATTGCCCGGCTTGAGTAATTCGAAATCGTAGATGTCGGATTCGACCAGCGCGCCGGCGGCATCGACGAAGATAGGCCGCCGCCCGGTTTTGGCCGCGCTGGCATCCTTGCCGCCGAGTTCGAGCTTTTCGATCTCCGGGCGTTTCATCAGGCCGCGCGCGGTCAGGCGGAACATGGTCATCTCCATGCCGGCGGCGC
>CAZUVO010000197.1:0-7180 GCA_964623955.1 uncultured Rhizobiaceae bacterium | reverse complement strand
GCCGATATCAAGCGGCGCGCGGCGCAACAAGCGGGGGAGGGCGCCGGACAATGATCAGGATCGGCATCGATACCGGCGGCACTTTTACCGACTTGGTCGTGCTCGACGATGCGACCGGGGATATTCGCACCGTCAAAGTGCCGTCGACGCCGGAGGAGCCGGCGCTGGCGCCGCTTACGGCGCTCAAGGAATGTGGCACGCCGGCGGAAGATATCGGCCGTCTCGTGCTCGGCACCACCATCGCCACCAATGCCGGGCTGCAGAAGCGCGGATCGACGGTGCTATATGTCGGCACCAAGGGGTTCGAGGATGTGCCGATCATCGCCCGCATCGACCGCAAGGAAGCCTATAACCCGTCCTGGCCGAAGCCGGATTCCGGCGTGCGACGGCGCCATGTGTTCGGCATTGGGGAGCGCATCGATCACAAAGGCGAGGTGCTGACAGCGCTCGAAGACAGCGAACTGGCGCGCCTCGGCGATTGGATCTCGGAATGGCTCGCCAAGGAGCCGGAGGGCGATTGGGCCATAGCGGTCAATCTCCTGTTCTCCTATGTGCGGCCCGAGCATGAAAAGAAAATCGGCGTCTATCTCGCCGAGCGCTTTCCCGACCTGCCGGTCTCGCTATCAAGCGAAGTGGCGCCGATCTGGCGCGAATATGAGCGCGGCACGACGCGCATCGTCGACGCCTCGATCAAGCGCCTGTTGGCGCGCTTCACAGAACGCCTGTCGGCGGATTTGAGCGAACTCGGCGTCGCCGCGTCGCTTACTTTGATGAAATCGAATGGCGGCCATGCCGACGCCGCCACCGCGGCGGATGTGCCGGTTCAGGTGTTTCTTTCCGGCCTCGCCGGCGGCGTCATTGCCGGCCGGCGCTTCGCGCGCGATCATCTCGAAGGCAACAGCGTCACCCTCGACATGGGCGGCACCAGCGCTGATGTCGGTCTGATCATCGACGGCGACTTCGGCTCAACGACGGAATATGAGGTCGAGTGGGGTGTGCCGGTGAGTGCGCTCTTTATCGATTACACCACCATCGGCGCCGGCGGCGGCTCAATCGCCTATGTCGATGGCGGCGGTTTCCTGCGCGTCGGCCCGAAGAGCGCCGGCGCCGATCCGGGGCCGGCCTGCTATGGCCGTGGCGGCGCCCAGCCGACGATTACCGACGCCAACATCGTGCTCGGCCGGCTCGATCCCGGCTATTTCCTCGGCGGGCGCATGTCCCTCGAGCCCGAACACGCCCATAAGGCGATCGCCGGGCTTGCCGAAGAACTTGGCCTCGGGCCGGAGGAGACCGCCCTCGCCATTCTCGATACGGCGGCGGAGAATATGGCCGACGCCATCCGCCTGATGACCGTCGAACGCGGCCTCGATCACCGCACCTTTGGCCTCGCCGCGTTCGGCGGCGCCGGTTCGCTGCATGCCTCCGACGTTGCGGCGCGGCTCGATATGGAGCGCGTCGTGGTGCCGCCCCATCCGGGTCTTTGCTCGGCGCTCGGAACGCTGCTGACCAATCAGCGGGTCGACCGGGCGCGCACGGTGCTTCACCGCTCGGACCGGATCGACCTCGCCCGCCTCACCGGCCAGTTGGGCGAGATCGCCGATGCGGCGCGGAACGATCTCGCCCGCGAGGGTCATGACGGCGAAGCCGAGATTCGCGGCCTCCTCAATATGCGCTATCTCGGCCAGAGCTTTGGCGAGGTCATCCCGCTTACGGCCCTCGATATCGACCAGGCGGTGTTCGACCAGGCGATCGAGTATTTGCACGTACGCCATGAAGAGCTTTACGGCTATTCAATGCGCGACAAGGTGGTGGAGATCACCGAGGTGCGCGTCATCGCGCTCGGCGAGGAAGCCGCCGAGGCGGCGCTGACGGCGCCCGCCGGCGGCGATGGCGGCAAGCATGGCACGCGCCCGGTCTATTTTTCCGGCAAGGGTTTCGTCGAGACGGTGATCTACCGCCGCCCGGGCCTCGCAGCGGGCAGCCGCATCGAAGGGCCGGCGGTGATCGAGGAGATGGATTCGACCACCCTGATCCATCCCGGCGACGCGGTGGAAATTCAGCCCGATGGCAGCCTCCTGGTGAGCCTGCGCGGCGTTCAGGATTCGCTCGCCGCCTCGCAGGTGCCGGAAAGAGACCCGGTGACGCTTACCATCGTCAACAATGCGCTCAGGAATATCTGCGACGAGATGGCGAGCACCATGGTGCGGACCGCCTATTCGCCGATCTTCAGTGAATCGCGCGATTTCTCCTGCATGCTGTTCGACCGCGATCTGCGCCTCATCGGTCAGGCCGAGATGAACCCGGCGATCATCTGCGCCGGGCTGCACACGGTGCCCCATTGCGTCGAGGAGTTGGGCATCGAGAATTTCCATCCCGGCGATGTGGTGGTGCATAACGACCCCTATCGCGGCCAGTGCCATATGCCGGAACATCTCCTGATGAAGCCGGTCTATATCGGCGAAGAGCTGGTCGGCTTCGCCGCCAATATCGCCCATGTCGCCGAAATCGGCGGCATGGCCGTCGGCTCCTTCGCCAGCACCGCGACAGAAGTGTTTCAGGAGGGGCTCCGCCTGCCGCCGGTCAAGCTCATGGAGCGCGGCGAATATGTTCAGGATGTCTGGCGTATCGTCATGGCCAACCACCGCACGCCGAACACCACTTGGGGCGATTTTCACGCCATCATGGGCTCGCTCACGACGGCGGAGCGGCGGCTTCAGGCGCTTGTCTCGCGCCTCGGCATGGATGCGTTCCGGCGTATCGGCGACGCGCTGATCTCCCACGCCGAGGAATGGATGCGCGCCGAGATCCGCAAATTGCCCAACGGCACCTATCGCCACGAGGATTTCTTCGAGGATGATGGTGTCGTCGCCGAGCCTTATTACATTCGCTCGCGGGTCGAGATCATGGAGGACGAGATCGTCATCGACCTCTCGGATTCCGACGCCCAGGCGCTGGGGCCGATCAATGTCACCTATGTCGCCACTGCGGCGGCCGGTTGCACGGCGGTGCTGCAAAGCATGGGCGCGCGTGACGTGCCGCTCAACAAAGGCTGCTTCAAGCCGATCAAGGTGGTCGCACCGCCGGGGACGGTGGTCAATCCGGTGTTCCCGGCGCCGAGCGTTGCCGGCAATACGGAGGGGCAGCCGCGCGTCATTTCGGCGATCCAGGGCGCCCTGGCGCAAGCGATCCCGGAGCGCGTGCCGGCGCCGGAAGGCGGCACCGCATGCAATCTGCTGCTCGGCGGGGTGCATCCCGATACCGGCGAATTCTATACCCAATACCAACTCGACGGCGGCGGCTGGGGCGGCGGGCAGGGGCGCGACGGCAACAGCGCGCAATGCATTGCCCATGGCAGCACCATCCGCACCACGCCGGTCGAGGTGTTCGAGAGCCGTTTTCCGTTGCGCAATTTGTGCTACGAGCTGCGCCCCGATTCAGGCGGTGCCGGCACTTGGCGCGGCGGCCTCGGCATCCGCCGGATTTTCGAAGTCACCGCCGACGAGGTGACGGCGAGCGCGCTGTTCGACCGTATGACCTATGGCGCCTATGGGCTCGATGGCGGCGGCGCGGGGGCGCCGGGCGGCGTCTATATCTGCCCGGCGGGCGAGGAAGAGTTCCGCACCACGGTCGAACTGTTCGGCACCGTGAGCCCGTCAAAATTCGTCAATATTCGGCTGAAACGGGGCGATCGCATCCTGGTTCATTCGCCGGGCGGCGGCGGTTTCGGCGCGCCTGGCTCGCGCGAAGAGGCGGCGCTCAAGCGCGATATCGCCGACGGTTTCGTTTCGCCGGCCGGCATCGCGTCTTATGAGAGGGACGCTGCGCTCTATTGACAGGTTCGAATCGCCTGTGATTCGTTAACGCCATGGACCACACGATTCGCGAGATTCGCAAACGCGCGCGCTTTCTCATCGCGCCGCTATTCGGTTCGTTGGCTTTGGTCTATCTCATTTATTACGGCGTCCAGGGCGACCGCGGCCTGCTCGCCTGGATTCAGCGTGGCCAGGATGTCGTTGCGGCCGAACAGAAACTGACGGCCCAGCGAGCGGAGCGCGATGCGCTGGCGCACCGGGTCGTGCTGATGCAGCCGGAAAGCCTCGATCTCGACCTTCTCGACGAGCGCGTGCGCGCGGTTCTTAACCTTGCCGGCCCGGAAGACATTATTCTGCTGGAGACCCAGGCCGGCGGCTGAGCAATCCCCCTGAATTAACTGAGCTTAAATACTTGCCATGGCAAGTAAATGCCCCGCACTGCTCTTGCCAGGGAACCGCGCCGGAGGTAGCTTGTGGCCCTTGGAACCGCGGGAGAAGCTATGGCTGGCGCCAAGAAGAAAGCCAAGAGCGCGAAATCCGGCAAATCGCGGAGCGTTAATTCTGCGGCGTCGCGCGAGACCCTCGAGACCTATTACCGCGAAATGCTGATGATCCGCCGGTTCGAGGAAAAGGCCGGCCAGATGTACGGCATGGGTCTGATCGGCGGATTTTGTCACCTATATATCGGCCAGGAAGCGGTGGTGACCGGTATTCAGCACGCGCTGGAGCCGGGCGATTCGGTGATTACCGGCTATCGCTGCCATGCCCATATGCTCGCTGCCGGCGCCGACGCCAAGGCGGTGATGGCGGAACTTACCGGGCGCGCCGGCGGGGTTTCCAAGGGCAAAGGCGGCTCGATGCATATGTTCGCCCCAGAAGGCGGCTTTTATGGCGGCCATGGCATTGTTGGCGCCCAGGCGCCGCTCGGCGCCGGCCTCGGCTTTGCCCATAAATATCGCGGCAACGACCGGGTCTCGGTGACCTATTTCGGCGATGGCGCCGCAAATCAGGGCCAGGTGTTCGAGGCCTTCAACATGGCGGCTCTGTGGAAGCTGCCGGTCATATTCGTCATCGAGAACAATCAATACGCCATGGGCACCTCCGTTACCCGCTCGACCGCGGTGCAGGAGCTTTGTCAGCGCGGCGAAGCGTTCGGCATTCCCGGCCAGCAGGCGGACGGTATGGATGCACTGGCGGTCCACGAGGCGGCGGTGGCGGCAGTAGCCAAATGCCGCGCCGGCGACGGCCCAGCGCTCCTCGAAATGATGACCTATCGCTATCGCGGCCATTCCATGTCCGACCCGGCGAAATACCGTACCCGCGAGGAAGTCTCGAAAATGCGCCAGGAGCGCGACCCGATCGAGCATGTCCGCGAAATGCTCGTCGCTGCGGGCCATGCCGATGACGAGGCGCTCAAGGAGACCGACCGCGAGGTCAAGGCTGAGGTCAACGACGCCGCCGAGTTCGCGCAAAACAATCAAGAGCCGGATTCGGGCGAGACTCACACCGACATTCTGGCGGCGGGCTGAGCGGGGAGGGGCGCGATCATGGCTGAATTGACCGTTCGCGAAGCGCTCCGGGATGCGATGGCAGAAGAAATGCGCGCCGATGACGAGGTCTTCTTGATGGGCGAGGAAGTCGCTGAATATCAGGGCGCCTACAAGGTGAGCCAGGGCCTGCTGGAGGAATTCGGCGCCCGGCGGGTGATCGACACGCCGATTACCGAGGCGGGCTTCGCTGGCATTGGCATCGGCGCCGCCATGGCGGGGCTCAAACCCATTGTCGAGTTCATGACCTTCAATTTCGCCATGCAGGCGATCGACCAGATCGTCAATTCCGCCGCCAAGACGAGCTATATGTCGGGCGGCTTGATCACCGTGCCGATTGTCTTTCGCGGCCCGAACGGTGCCGCTGCGCGGGTCGCGGCGCAGCATTCGCAATGCTATGCCGGCTGGTACGCCCATGTGCCCGGCCTCAAGGTGGTCGCGCCGTTTTCGGCGGGCGATGCCAAGGGCCTGCTGAAATCGGCGATCCGCGATCCCAACCCGGTGATCTTCCTGGAAAACGAAATTCTCTATGGTCAAAGTTTCGACATTCCCGACGGCGGGGACCACACCGTGCCCATCGGTAGCTCGAATGTGGTGCGCCCGGGGAGTGACGTGACGATCACCGCCTTTTCCATCATGGTCGGCAAGGCGCTCGCTGCGGCGGAAGTGCTCGCTGGAGAGGGTATCGACGCCGAGGTGATCGATCTCCGCACCATCCGCCCGCTCGATGAGGATTGCATCGTCGCTTCCGTCGAAAAGACCAATCGCCTGATCACCGTCGAGGAAGGCTGGCCGACAGCCGGCGTCGGCGCGGAAATTTCCGCCATGGTGATGCAGCGCGCCTTCGACTATCTCGATGCGCCGGTGATCCGCATCTCCGGCGACGACGTACCGCTGCCCTACGCCGCAAACCTGGAAGTCGAGGCGCTGCCGCAGGCCGAGGATATCGCCGCCGCAGCCCGCGAATTGTGCCACCCAAATTGATCAAACCGTGCGAAGCAGTGCGGAATAAAACGCCAAGGAGACCCGCCATATGCCGATAAACCTGCTCATGCCGGCGCTATCGCCCACAATGACCGAGGGCAACATCGCAAGCTGGATGAAAAAGGAGGGAGAGGAAGTCTCCGCCGGCGATCTCTTATGCGAGATCGAAACCGACAAGGCGACGATGGAAATCGAAGCGGTCGATGATGGCGTGCTCGGCAAGATCGTTACGCCGGACGGTACGGAGAATGTGCCGGTCAACGCCGTGATCGGCGTCATTCTGGAATCGGGCGAGGATGCTTCGGCCCTCGATGGCTGGGATATCCCGGTTGTCGAAGCCGCGCCGCAAGCCGCCGAAGAGGCGCCGCCGGTTGAGGCGGTCGCCCAGGGACAAGCAGCACCGGCCGCAGCAGCAGCGGCACCTGCGGCAGCTCCCGCGACGGCGCCTGCGCCGCAACCTCAGGGCCGCGTGTTTGCGAGCCCTCTGGCGCGCCGAATGGCCAAGCAATCCGGTCTCAATCTGGCATCGATTGCGGGCTCCGGCCCCAAGGGGCGCATTGTCAAGGTGGATGTCGAAGCGGCGCTCGCCGGCGGCGCGCCCGCTCAGCCGGCGGCGGCTCCGGCAGCCGCTCCCGCGCCGGCGCCGATTGCCGCTATCGGGCCCTATGAGGATCTGCCGACCAGCAATATGCGCAAGGTCATCGCCCAGCGCTTGCAGGAAGCGAAGCAGTCGGTGCCGCATTTCTATCTGACGATAGATTGCGAGATCGATGCGCTCCTGAAGGTGCGCAAGGAGCTGAATGGCCGCTCCGACGACTACAAGATTTCGGTCAATGA
>CAZUVO010000196.1:0-7181 GCA_964623955.1 uncultured Rhizobiaceae bacterium | reverse complement strand
TGTGCTCGATATCGAGAAGGACCCGGTGGGCTCGTTCGAAGAGCTGCGCGAGGAAGTGCGCCGCTCGGTCAAGGAGGACGATGCCGAGGCGGTCTGTCTCGGCTGTGCCGGCTTCGCCAAATTCGCCCAGGATTTGGAAGACGAGCTCGGCGTGCCGGTGCTCGACGGCGTGGTCTGCGCCACCAAGCAGGCGGAAGTGCTGGTCGAGCTCGGCAAATCGACGAGCAAGCTCAAGACCTACCGGCCGCCGGAGAAGAAGCGTTTCGACGGCATGTTCTCGCATTTCTCGACCGACGGCTCGGCCGACAAGAAACAAGCAGCGGCGGAATAGCACGGCACCATGATCCCGCGTTACAGCCGGGCGGAAATGACCGCCATATGGGAGCCGGAAAACCGCTTCCGCATCTGGCTCGATATCGAGCTCTACGCCCTGGAGAAACAGGCGGAACTCGGTATCGCGCCGAAGGCCGCCGTGGCCTCGCTCAAGAAAGCGGCGAAGAACCACCTGGCGCAAATCACCGATCCGAAGGCGATCGACAGGATCGAGCGCAAGACGCGCCATGACGTCATCGCCTTCCTCACCAATCTCGCCAAATATGTCGGCCCCCATTCGCGTTTCATCCATCAGGGGCTGACCTCCTCCGACGTGCTCGACACCTGCCTCTCGGTGCAGCTCTGCCAGGCCTCCGACCTGCTGCTCGACGACCTCGACAAGGTGCTGAAGGCGCTCAAGAAGCGCGCCAAGCAACACAAGAAGACGCTTTGCGTCGGGCGCAGCCACGGCATCCATGCCGAGCCGACGAGCTTCGGCCTCAAGCTTGCCGGCCATTACGCCGAGTTTCAGCGCGCCCGGGAACGCATGGGCATGGCGAAGCTGGAGATCGCGACCTGCGCCATTTCCGGCCCGGTCGGCACCTTCGCGTCGGTCGATCCCAGCGTCGAGAGGCATGTCGCCAAGCGCCTTGGTCTCCGGCCCGAGCGGGTCTCGACCCAAATCATCCCGCGCGACCGCCATGCCGCCTATTTCGCGGCGCTCGGCGTGATCGCCTCGTCGGTCGAGCGGCTCGCCGTCGAGATCCGCCATTTGCAGCGCACCGAAGTGCGCGAGGCGGAGGAATTCTTCGCCAAGGGCCAGAAGGGCTCCTCGGCCATGCCGCACAAGCGCAACCCGATCCTGACCGAGAATCTCACCGGCCTCGCGCGCATCGTGCGCGCCGCCGTGACGCCGGCGATGGAGAATGTGGCGCTTTGGCATGAGCGCGACATCTCACACTCCTCGGCGGAGCGCGTATTCGCGCCGGACGCCACCATCGCGCTCGATTTTGCGCTGGCCCGCCTTGCCGGGGTGGTTGAGAATCTGCTGGTGTACCCGAAGGCGATGAAAGCAAATCTCGACAGTCTCGGCGGCCTGGTCTACAGCCAGCGCGTTCTACTCGCGCTCATCCAGGCCGGCATTTCGCGCGAGGATGCCTACAGCACCGTGCAGAACAATGCCATGCAGGTGTGGCACGAGGGCGGCAGTTTCGAGGCGCTCTTGTGGGCGGATAAGGCCGTCGGCAAACGCATGAGCCGCGCCGAACTTTCCGCCTGTTTCGACCCGGCGCCCTATCTCACCCATGTCGATACCGTGTTCGACCGGGTGTTCGGGCCCGAAAACAAAGCCAAGAAGCCGCGCCGCAAATAAGGCGCGTGACGCAAGAGGGAGACGTTACATGAGCAAAGCGACCGTCCTCATCACCGGCGCCGGCATCGGCATCGGCCATTCCTCGGCCCTCGCCTTCGCCAAGGCGGGCTATCACGTCTATGTCACCGACGTGCTCGACACGGAGGGGGCGGAGACCGTCGCCGCCATCGAGGCGGCCGGCGGCACGGCGGAGTTTCATCACCTGGACGTCACCGACACCGCCAATGTCGACGCCGTGGTCAAGCTGGCGGAAGGCTCGACCGGCGCGCTCGACGCGGTCATCGCCAATGCCGGCATCGCCCACAAGGTGCTCTTGGACGATATGAGCGACGAGAAATGGGCGCATACGCTGGACGTCGATCTAAGCGGCGTGTTCCGCGTCTGCCGCGCCGCGTCGCCGGCGATGCGGGCGGCGGGCAAGGGCGCCATCGTCGCGCTCTCCTCGGTAATGGGCACGAGTTATGGCTGGCACGATCATGTGCAATATAACGCCGCCAAATCCGGCGTCGTCGGCCTGGTGCGCGGCCTTGCCTGCGATCTCGGCTCGAGCGGCGTGCGCATCAACGGCCTCGCGCCCGGCTTCATCAAGACCGCGCAGGCGCTCTCGACCGTCCATTCGGTTGGCATGCCGGGCCTCGAAGCGGCGGCGAAATACATCCCCCTCGGCCGCTACGGCGAGCCGGAGGACATCTCCGACGTTATTTTGTTCCTCTGTTCCGACGGCGCGCGCTACATGACCGGCCAGACCATCATCGTCGATGGCGGCCTCACGGTCGGGCGCTACTGACGCTATTACGGATCACCAAAGGCAGTCTGCGCCACGCCGGCAAGCCAGCCGTCGTCGACGACCAGATTGTGGCCGTGCAGCCTGTCGGAATCGGCGCTGGAGAGAAAGAGCGCGGCCGCGGCGATCGCCTCGGGCTCCATATAGTCCGTCCGCGCGGCCAACATTCGGCGCAGTTTCTTGAGGAATGTCTCGTCGCTCCACAATTGCCTCGTCATCTCGGTCCGGATGAAGCCCGGCGCGATGGCGTTGACATTGATTCCGCTTGGAGCGAGTTCAAGCGCCAGCGAACGGGTGAGATTGAGCAGGCCGCCCTTGGCCGCGCAATAGGCGTGGGCGTCGGCGAAACCGACGCTGGCTGCGATCGAAGTGAGGTTCACCACCTTGCCGCCGCCATTTTTTTTCATCTCAGGGGCGAGCGCCTGAATCAGAAAGAACACACCTTTCATATTGACGTCGAGGCAAAGGTCCCAATCTTCCTCGGTCGTCTCTTCGAACGGGACGGTGTTAAAGATACCGACGCAGTTGATGAGAATATCGACACTGCCGAAATCGCCGACGACCTCTTGCGCGAGCTCCCGGCAGGCCGCGACTTGGGTGAGATCCTTGCGGTAGACCCGCGCGCCGTCGACCGGGCTCTCGCCCTCGGCGATATCGCTCAGTGCTAGCCTAGCGCCTTCCGCGTCGAACCGCCGCGCAATGGCGGCGCCAATGCCCCCCAACCCGCCCGTAATAAGGGCGACCTTGTTTTTCAATTTCATGTCCGACCCCCGCTAAAAGACAAGTTTCCAGACAATCGCTCGGTGTTCGGCGGCGCCTGAATATCTCCTATTTACGCCTGCGCTGCCTCTTCGCCAAGGAGGGCATTGCGGAAGCGGTCCTTGAGAAAGGCGCCGTCGCGCGGCGGCAGGACGCGCGGGAGCGTTTCCGCCTTGATCTTGGCAATGACGGCAACGGGGCCGGGGGCCTCGAGGAGAAGCGGCATGGCGGCATCCCAGCCGGCTTGGTCGCGCACACTGAGAGTTTCGCCGAAGCCGCAATTCGCGGCCACGCCGGCAATGTCGAGACCCTCGGCGGTGTGGCTTTTCTGCATGCCGGTCTCGCCATGGCGCTCATTGTCGAGCACGAGAAGGGCGAAATTAGTTGGGCGCTGGGTGGCGATGGTGGCCAGTCCACCCAGGCCCATCGCCATGTCGCCATCGCCGGTGATGACAAGCACGCGGCGCTCGGGCTGGGCGATGCTGAGGCCGAGGCCGATCATGGCGGCATTGCCCATCGCGCCCCACAGGGGAAAATCGAGCGGATTGTTTTCGACTGCGGCGCAATCCCACGCGGCGGAGCCGAGACCGGCGACGACCAGGGCATCGCCCCGCTTGGCGAGGAGCGCGGCGACGAGGTCGCGCCTGTGGAGCGTGGCTTCGGGGCGCTCAGCCATTTCCCGGGGCCTTGGCGAAATCCTTGGCGCCGATGACGCGTTGGGCGATCAGGACGGCGGTGGCGCTCAATGTCTCGAAGGCGAGCGACGCCGCGCCGGCGACCGCTTCGCCGGCATGTTCCGCCGCCTCGACGCGCCGGGTAACGACGCCGCACTGCTTGAGATGCGCTTCGGCGTTCTGCCCCATCGGCAATTGCCAGGGATTAAACTCGCCCCATTCACCGCGCATGGTGACGATCATCAAGAGCGGAAAGCGGCAGGTGCGCACGAGGGAGAGCGCGTTCATGCAATTGCCGACGCCGCTCGACTGCATCAGAAGCGCCGAGCGTTCGCCGCCAAGCCAGGCGCCGGCCGCGATGCCGATGCCCTCCTGCTCGGACGACAACAGCACCGGGCGCATCTCATTATCCTCGGCGCAAAGATCGATCAGCCGGTCGAGCCCGCTGTCGGGAACATAGGGAATTTGCCGCACACCGGCCGCGCCGAGCGCCCGGAACGCACCGTCACCCCAGCCTTCGGCCGTATTAACCATAAATAATTAGCTTGCTATTTATTTGCGGAATATTCCTGCGGCAAGATGCGCCGGCGCGCTATTCGCTCGCCAATTCCTGCGTGGCCTGATCGAGGAGCTTGTCCATCTGGCGGCGGACCGAGGTTTCGTCCTCGCCGCAGCCCTTGGCCTGGAGATCGCCCAGCACCTTGCGCAGCACATCGTCATCGCCGGGCTCCTCGAAATCGGACACCACGACCTGCTTGGCGTAGGCGTCGGCGTCGGCGCCTTCGACTTTCATCAAGTCGGCGGCCCACAGACCCAGCAGCTTGTTGCGCCGCGCCATGACCTTGAACTTGAACTCCTCGTCATGCTTGAACTTGGCTTCCGCCGCCGTTTTCCGTTCGTCAAATCCGTTACTCATGGCCGTCGGCTCCTTGTTTCGTTTTCCGCCGCCCCGGGGCGCCTCTCGCATTGTGCCAAAGGGGCGTCTTGTGGTCTATGATTTACCCGCGATGCGCGCCGCAATTGGGGGCGCGCGCCAATGAAGGTTCCAGGGCTTTTATATGAGGTTTGAGTATCGCTTTGCAATCCGGCTTCCGGCCGACCGGACCGCCGGACGGCCCGCGAGCGGAAAATTCGGAATTTCGCCCAGGTTACCACGATGTGCACCCTGGTAATTCTGCACCGTCCCGGCCATGACTGGCCTGTCCTGATCGCCGCCAACCGCGACGAAATGCTCGATCGTTCCTGGTCGGGCCCGGCACGCCATTGGCCGGACCGCCCCGAAGTGGTGGCGGGGCGCGACCATTTGGCGGGTGGCAGCTGGCTTGGGGTCAATGATCATGGGCTCTGCGCCGGGATACTGAATAGGGTCGGCTCGCTCGGCCCGAGCGCCGGCAAGCGCAGCCGCGGCGAATTGGTGCTCGACGCGCTCGACCATGCCGATGCGGCGGATGCGGCGGAAGCGCTTGCTGCCCTCGACGGCGACGCCTACCGCCCGTTCAACCTGGTATTGGCGGACAATAGCGGCGCATTTTGGTTGCGCCATGACGGCGCCGCGCGGATCGGCTATGAGGTGGTGCCGCCGGGCCTCTCCATGTTTACCGCCCATGACCGCAATTCGCCGGATTCGCCCCGGGTGCAGCGCCATTTGCCGCGCTTCGAGGCGGCGCCGCCGCCCGAGCCGGCGGCCGGTGAATGGGAGGTCTGGGAAAAACTCTTAGCAAGCAAAGGAAATTCCAAAAACGGCGATTCCGAGCAAAGCGCGATGTGTATATCGACTCCGCCCGGATTCGGCACTGTCAACGCCTCTCTGATCGCGCTGCCCGCCGCCACGTCGCTCACCAAGCGCCCGGTATGGCGTTTCGCAGGCGGGCCGCCGGATGAATTTTCCTTTGCCGTTATAGATATTTAGGCCGCATTACCCGGTCGGCTCGGATGCGGCGATATGGGCGGTTTCGGGCAACATTGTTTTGCCCGGGCTCTTTGATTAAAGTTTTGGCCCAAGTATCCCCTGAGTGGGATGCGGCCCGGGCATCCCATCGCGCGGGTTAGACGTTTCTCACCGTCGCGGAGGTCCGGCGATGTCCCGTCGCAGGCGCATATATGAAGGCAAGGCGAAGGTGATCTATGAGGGCACCGAGCCGGGCACTCTGGTGCAGTATTTCAAGGACGACGCCATGCGCGAGGCGGGCGGCGAGGCCGCCACGATCACCGGCAAGGGCGTCCTGAACAACCGTATTTCCGAGCATTTGATGGTCGGCCTGACCGAGATCGGCGTGCCCAACCATCTCGTGCGCCGCCTCAATATGCGCGAGCAGCTCATCCGCGAGGTCGAAATCATTCCGGTCAAGGTGCTGGTGCGCAACATCGTCGCCGGCGACCTGATCAAGCGCCTCGGCATGGAGGAAGGCACCGCCCTGCCGCGCTCGGTGGTCGAGTATTACCACAAGAGCGATGAGCTCAGCGATCCGATGATCTCCGAAGAGCATATCACCGCCTTCAGCTGGGCGATGCCGCAGGAAATCGACGACATGCTGTCGATGGCGCTGCGCATCAATGATTTTCTCTCCGGTCTCTTTTACGCCGTCGGCATCCGCCTGGTGGATTTCGAGCTGGAATTCGGCCGCCTGTGGCAGGGCGAGGAGCTGCGCATCGTGCTCGCCGACGAAATCAGCCCGGATACCTGCCGCCTGTGGGACATGGAGACCAATGAGCGGCTCGACCGCGACCGGGCGCGGCTCAGCATGAGCGAGGCGGCGGAAGCCTACCAGGAAGTGGCGCGCCGGCTCGGCATCCTGCCGCAATCGGGTGTCGTCGACATGCGTGGCCGCAGCCATGCAGGCTGATCCTTGAACGCATAGGAGCGGCGGACCAAGACCGGAAATGAAGGCCAGAATCCACATTACCCTGAAATCGGGCGTGCTCGACCCTCAGGGCAAAGCCATCCAATCCTCGCTCGGCGCGCTCGGCTTCTCCGGCGTCGATAATGTCCGCCAGGGCAAATATATCGAGCTCGATATCGCCGAAAACGATCCGGCCAAGGCCGAGGCGGAGCTTTCCCGCATGTGCGAAACGCTCCTCGCCAATACCGTGATCGAAAACTACGCCATCGATTTGGAAGCATGAACCGAGAGGCCGCCCACGCGGCATCGCACCACTCCGTACCGCCAGGCGGCACCCCGGCATGCCAATCCGCGCCACGGGGCGGAGCCCCGGTATGCCAAACCGCGCCGCGGGGCGGAGCCCCGGTATGCCAAACCGCGCCGCGGGGCGGAGCCCCGGT
>CAZUVO010000195.1:0-7185 GCA_964623955.1 uncultured Rhizobiaceae bacterium | reverse complement strand
CCGGCAAGGCGATGCGCGCCTATTCCGACAATGAGGATCTGGCGCTTCTCTCCGGCGTCAGCCCGGAGCGTGTGGTGTTCTTTGCCTGGGTCATCGCGGCGGCGCTGGCGGCGATTGCCGGTACGCTCTACGGCCTCGACAAGAGCTTCAAGCCGTTCACCTATTTCTCGTTGCTGCTGCCGATATTCGCCTCGGCCATCGTCGGCGGCATCGGCCATCCTTTGGGCGCCATCGTCGGCGGTTTCGTCATTGCCTTTTCCGAGGTGACCATCACTTACGCCTATAAGAAGTTCCTGCGCTATCTGCTGCCCGAGAGCTGGGCGCCGGAGAGCCTGGTGCAGCTGCTCTCGACCGATTACAAATTCGCCGTCTCCTTCGTCATCCTGGTGGTCGTCCTCCTGGTGCGCCCGACCGGCATCTTCCGCGGGCGAACGACATGAGACCGGCGCTCAAGAATCCGCTGCTGTTCCTGGTCATGGCGGGCATGCTGGCGGCCGTCGGCTTCGGCCAATCCTGGTCGGTCGCGCTCACCATCCTCAATCTCTGCCTGATCTCGGCGGTGATGGCGCTTGGCCTCAACATGCAATGGGGCTATGCCGGCCTCTTCAATGTCGGCGTGATGGGCTTCGCGGCCTTGGGTGGCGTTGCCACGGTGCTGGTCTCCAAGGCGCCGGTCGGCGATGCCTGGGCCGCCGGCGGCTGGCGCTTGGGCGTCGCGGCCGGTGTGCTGCTGGCGACCGCCGCTGTGGTCGTGCTGGTCAGGCGGCGGCTCGGCAAGGGGGCGATCCGCGCCATCGTCACGGCGGTCCTGGTGATCGCCGGCTATTTCGCCACCCGGGTCTTTTTCGACCCGGCGACCGAGGCCATCGAGGCGGTGGAGAGCGCCAAGACCGGCTATCTCGGCGGCCTCGGCCTGCCCATTATTCTGTCCTGGGCGGTCGGCGGCGTGCTCGCCGCCGGCGCCGCCTGGTTCATCGGCAAGGTGGCGCTCGGCCTGCGCGCCGATTATTTCGCCATCGCTACCCTCGGCATTTCCGAAATCGTCATCGCCGTCCTCAAGAACGAGGATTGGCTGGCGCGCGGGGTGAAGAACGTTACCGGCCTGGAACGCCCGGTGCCTTACGAGCTCGACCTGCAAAGCTATGGCTGGTTCGCCGACAGCTTCGTCTGGCTCGGCGCCGATCTGCAGGAGGCCTCGGGCGTGTTCGTCAAACTGAGCTACGCGATCCTATTCGTGATCGTGCTGCTGGCGGTGATCTGGCTCGCCGAGCGCGCGCTCAATTCGCCCTGGGGCCGCATGATGCGCGCCATCCGCGACAACGAAGACGCGGCCGAGGCGATGGGCAAGGATGTGGCGGGCCGCCATCTGCAGATCTTCATCATCGGCTCGGCGGTGATCGGCATCGCCGGCGCCATGCTGACCACGCTCGACGGCCAGTTCACCCCGGGCAGCTATCAGCCGCTGCGCTTCACCTTCCTCATCTGGATCATGGTGATCATCGGCGGCTCGGGCAACAATTGGGGCTCGATCCTGGGCGGCTTTCTCGTCTGGTTCGTCTGGATCGAGGCCGAGCCCGCCGGCCTCTGGCTGATGGACGTGGTCACCTCCGGCCTCGCAGAGGGCAGCCCGCTCCGCGACCACCTGCTCGACGCCGCCCCCCATATGCGCCTCGTCATCATGGGGGTTATCCTGCTCTTGGTCATGCGCTTCGCCCCGCGCGGCCTGATCCCGGAGATCATGCGACGATGAGGCGTTACTTCTTAGGCGCCCCGATTCTCCGCCAATAGTACGGTTTAACGCGGATGGCGCCCTGATAGAAGGCGGCCAGATGCTCGGCCGAATTGCGGGTGTTGCGATAGACCACCGCCAGTTCGGCGATGGCGTTTGGGTGGGCGTCGACGCGGAGATTGTGCCACATTTCCGGCTCGGGCGATGCGACCGCCACAGCCGCCGACATGGCCATGCCGAACACTTCCTCGCGCATCAGCATTTCGCCGTCCGGCGCCTCGACCTCGTCGACATGGCCGCCAGCGTCCTCTCCCGCCTGGATAGCATTGATCAGGCGCAGGGTGAATTCTTCGCCAGCGCCGTCGGCGAAGGCTTGCGAGACGGCCGCGATGACGCGCTCGGACTTGATGCAGTTCCCGGCGACGACATGATCGTCCCGCAGCAGATGGCCTTTCCACGGAATGCAGGAAGCGCCGGTCCAGGCGAAACGGTCGCCGGGCCCGCCAATGGCGGCGAGTTGGCGCATGTCTCGGCCCGCGTCGGCATCGATGACCTCTTGGCCGGACGCACCAGCCGCCCCGCCGGAATCGAGCAGCTCCATGACGCGCAGGCCATTGTCGACATTGACGTAAGCCTGGGTCGCGGCCGCGCCATGCCGGCTCACATGCGGCACGAGGCTGCCGTAACCGGCGATGTCGGTATAGCCGCAGACGCCGAACGCGCCTGTTTTCTCATCCCGGGCGACAATGGAAAAGGTCATGATGCGCCCTTTGTGCCGCTAGCCTGACTTGAGCGGCGAGACTTCGCAGAGATAGGAGCGGTGGGGGACCGAGCCGGAGATCGGGTCGGAGGCTTCGTTGCCGACGGCGGCGTTGAGGTTGGCGGTACCGTCGGCCAGCGCGTCATAGCCCGGGAGGTCGAGATCGGCGCAGGACTGCCACCAGCCGGCGGTGGCGCTGACGACGCGCGGGTCGAGATGTTTTTTGAAACGCGCACGGGCGCGCGCCGCGCCGTGGGGTGTTCTGATGCGCACCCAGTCGCCCTCTTTCACACCGCGCGCCGCCGCCGCGTCGGGGTGGATTTCCACCGCCGGGTCCGGCTCGTGGCGGCGCAGGCTTGGCAAGCCGCGATGCTGGCTGTGGCAATAATGGATCGATTTGGCCGAGGTCAGGACGAGGGGGAAATTTTCCGCCGTATCGGGTTGGCTGAGCGGGCCCATGGCGGGTTCGACATAGTCCGGCAGCGGCGCCTGGCCGATTTTTTGTAACTGTTCGGAGAAAATCTCGATGCGGCGCGACGGCGTGGCGAAACCGGTTGGGCCGTCTGCCGCCGTCTCGGCATATTTGCGGTAGCGCGTCTCCTTCGCGACATGAAAGCCGCCGGGCTTGGCGCGTAGTTCATCAAGGGCGATACCGGAAGGCTCAAGCATGGCGCGGTAGGCGGCGTCGATATCGCCGCCCCAGAAGTGATTGGCGAGGCCGAGGCGCTTGGCGAGCTCGAAGGCGATCCAAAGGTCGCTCTTGGATTCGCCGAGCGGTTCGATCGCCTGCGGGCGGAGCTGCGCATAAGACGTGGCGTCCTGGCCGATCTTGAAATCGGTGCAAAGCGCCTCGCGCTCCCACGGCGTGTTGACCGGCAGCACGATATCGGCGAGCGCGGCCGAGGGCGTCATGAACATGTCGATATGGGCGGCGAAACCGAGCTGCTTCAGCGCCGCGTGGCCGCGTTCGCCATCGGCGTGGGAGAGGAGCGCGTTGGTGCCGAAGCTGAGCATGCCGCTTATCGCATAGGGCTTGGCGTCGAGGATCGCATCATAGAGATCGTCGGTCGTGATCCAGCCCTGCGCCTCTGGCCCGAGCGGGCGCTTCTCCAGGCCGAGGGCCTTCGCCGCCTGGCCCGGCGGCAGTAGATCCGCGCCGACGACATCGGCCAGGGGCAAGCCTTCGAACAATACATTGCCGCCCGGCGCATCGAAGCTGCCGGTCAGCGCGTAGAGGAGCGCGATGGCGCGCGAGGTCTGGCTCGCATTGCTGTGCTGGCCGACGCCGGACCAGCTATAGCTCGCCACCGATGGCGCGGCGGCGATGATCCCGGCGGCGGCGCGCACCTCCTCCGCCGGCACCCAGGTGAGCTCGGCCACCCGCTCCGGCGTAAACGCGCGGCAGAGCGCGGCGTAATGATCGAAGGCCGGGCGGCAGGGGATGGTTTCGCCGCCCGCGCCGGCGACGTCGAACATGCCGGTCAAGGCGAGCGTGGCACTGTCGCCGTCATAGGCGCCGGCCTCCGGGTCGTAAAGAACAGGGCCGCCGGCACTTTCGTCCCAGGCGATGCGCTGGTCGGGCGCGGCGCCGGGGAAGACGGCGTCGGCCGGGAGCGGCGCGCCGTCGGATTCGCGCAAGAGAAACGGGCCGTTGGTCCACGCCTTGAGAAAATCGCGATCGATATTGCCGCTCTCGATCAGCAGATTGGCGAGGCCGAGGGCAAGCGCGCCGTCGCTCCCGGGGCGCACGCGGAGCCAGGCATCCGCCTTGTTGGCGAGGCCCTCGCGGCGCGGATCGATGACGATCAGCTTGGCGCCGCGCGCCTTCGCCTCTGCCACCCGCCCGGCATAGGCGAGCCAGGTGGCGCTCGGATTGTGGCCCCAGAGGAGAATGCAGTCGGTATTGGCGAAATCCGGCATCGGCGTGCCGACGCCATAGGTCAGGGCATAGACATCGTCGCGGTGGAAATTGCAGATCTCGGTGCCGAACACCGCGTTGGGGCTGCCGAAGGCGTGGCGCAGGCGCTCGACCCAGAGATAGGCATCCTGCAGGCCGGTGCCCGACGGCGTGGTGATGCCGAAGGCGACACTCTCCGGCCCTTCTCGCTGGGCGATATCGTTGAGCTCGGCGGCAATGGTATCGAGCGCCTCGTCCCAGCTGATGCGCTGCCAGCCCGGGTCCGCCTCGCCCTTGGGCCGGGTGCGGCGCAGCGGATGAAGGAGACGGTCGGCATGATGCACCAGCTCCGGCGCCGCGCGGCCCTTACCGCAAAGCGCCTTGCCGGTGGGGTGTTCGGGGTCGGGCTCGACGGCAACGAGCCGGCCGTCCTCAACCACCGAAATGCAACCGCATCTCGAGGTGCAGAGCGCGCAATAGCCCGGCACGCGCCGCGCCGAATTCGAATCCGTCATCGCCTGTTCCTCCCGCCGGGAGTATGCCCGAGGGTGGCGGGCGTATCCAGGCCGCGCCGGGAGGCTCAGGCGGCGGCGGTCTCGCCGGCGCTTTCGTTCGTGAGGATATTGGCTTCGATGTAGGAGCCCGGCGCCGCGCGGGATTTCGTCTTGGCGGCGTACATCAGCTCATCGGCGGCTTTCAGCAGGCTGTCCGAATCGGCGAAATCCGCCGGCCCCGCCTGGCAAATACCAAAGCTGAAATGCATCGCCGCCTCGGCGATGGAATCGTAATGTTCGGTGAAGCGCTCGCACAGCATGCGCGCCGCGTCGGTCTCGGTGCGCGGCAGGATCATGCAGAACTCGTCGCCGCCATAGCGGCAGGGAATATCGATCTGGCGCAGGGATTCGAGCAACGCCCGGCCGACATCGGCAAGCACGCGGTTGCCCGTCTCATGCCCCTTCTCGTCGTTGATTTGCTTGAAGCCGTTGAGGTCGAAATAGACCAGGCAGACCGGCAGGCGGTGGCGCTCGGCGGCGGCCAGCTCGCGCTCAAGAGAATCGTAGAACGAGCGGTAATTATAGAGCTTGGTCAGCGCGTCGCGGGTCGAGAGCTGACGCAGTTGGCGGCTACCGGGAGAGACTTTCATCTGCAAAGCGTTGGCATAGCCTTCCACCTCATGCTTCACCGTGTCGACATCCATCATGTAGCTGTCGATATAGGCGTCGAACACGAACTGGGCGTCGAGCAGCAGGACCTTGTGGAGCGCGGATTTCTCCGCCGCGAGGTCGCCCGCGGGGCGCTCGGCGCCGGACCATTCGTCCATCGCCTTCTCCAGCAGGCTTTGCAGCAGCCGGATCGACGACATATAGAGCTTCGGCGACACGCCCATGCGCCGGTGAATCTTGCCGATTTGGAGGCGGCCATTGACATAGGCCAGGTCATATTCGCCACCGCACAGGCTGAGCACATATCTCCGCAAGGTGACTTTCAGCCGGTTGAGCGTATCCGCATCACCGATAATGGCGGCGATTTCATCATTGCCGGTCTGGTGGACGTAGAACTCGTCGATAATGGCTTCCGCCCGCGCTTCGTATAGCGGCCGGCAGGTCACCAGCCGCTCGGCATCCGCATCGGTGAAATCGAACAGATGTTTTCTGTATTCGACCTCATGGGCGGTGATGTTGAGTTGCTCGGCGAGCGTTTGATCGATCTGCTTCGACATATTCCCATCGCCCCTTTTCCCGCGCCCATCATGGCCGGGAGGGCCTTAACGATCGGTAAACCATGGGGTTGTGCGCGGTTTTAGCGCGCCCGGGGTGCTAGCCGAAGCAGGAGCCGATGCCCATGGCGATGGTGTCGACATAGCGGACCAGATAGCTCTCGGTGATCTGATCGAAGGCCCAGGCGGCGGAGGTAAAAATCTCGCTATGCCAAGCGGCAAGGCCCGCGAGCAGGATCGCGGCAGCCAGGATTCTCGAGGGCCGGATGCCGAGGACCGGCGTGTTTCTCAACAGGGATTCCATGATAATTCGCCACCATCCCGTATCAATGCATTCGCGAGGCTCGATTATCGAATAAATAACCGAGGCTGTAAATGCGGCTTCGCCCGGCGTCAGCTTTCGGTCAGGGTTTTCGCCAATTGTTTCATCGCCTGGGCCGATTCCGACCAGCCGCGGCCGCCGGTCAGGCCGCCATCGACGGTGAAGTTATGGCCGTTGACGAAGCCCGCCTCGTCGCTGGCGAGAAAGACGGCGGCGTGCGCCACGTCCTCCGGCAGGCCCGAGCGCGGGATCGGCTGGCGCGCGCGGAAATGTTCATCGAGCCGCGCCACGGTGGCGTCGGCGTCATCGTCGGACAGGCCGACCGCCTTGCCGAACACCGGTGTGAGGATGGCGCCGGGCGAGATCGCATTGACCCGGATGCCGCGCTCGCCGAGCTCCATCGCCGCCGTTCGCGTCACATGAATGACCGCCGCCTTGGCCGCGCTATAGACATGATCGCCGTAGCCGGTGCGTATGCCGGCGACGCTCGCATTGTTGATGATCGAGCCCGAACCCTGGCGCTTCATCACCCGCGCGGCATGCTTCATACCCATCATCACGCCGCCGAGGAGCACATCCATGGTCTTGGAGTATCCCTCCCAGGAGAGATGGGCGATGGGCTGGTTGGGGCCGGGGATGCCGGCATTGTTGAACAGGCAATCGAGGGCGCCGAAGCGCTCGACGGTTTGCGCCACCAGGGCCTCGATATCCGCTTCCTTGGAAACGTCCGTGGGCACGAAGATCGCCGCACCGCCGAGCG
>CAZUVO010000194.1:0-7297 GCA_964623955.1 uncultured Rhizobiaceae bacterium | reverse complement strand
GCTCGATCACGCCGGGCAAAGTCGCCGATCTGGTGTTCTGGCGGCCGGAGTTCTTCATCGCCAAGCCGGAAGTGACGCTCAAGGGCGGCTTTATCTCGCATTCGGTGATGGGCGACCCGTCGGGCTCGCTGATGACCGGCCAGCCGCTCAAATACCGTCCGCAATACGGCTCCTACGGCGCCAACCCGGCGCGCACCAGCATGTCATTCGTGACCAAGGCGGCGATCGAGAACGGCTTGGAGAACAAGCTGCGCACCCATCAGACCCTGGTGCCGGTGATGCGGACGCGGACGATCTCCAAACGGGACATGGTCTATAACGATTATATGCCCGACATCGAGATCGATCCCGAAACCTATAACGTCTATGTCGATGGCGAGCGGATCACGGTGCAGCCGGCCAAGACCCTGCCGCTCAGCCAGATGTTTTTCTTCCGCTGAGGGCGGCGCCGCGCATTGGACATGGCATGAGCGTCGTCACCGAGGTGCTCGGCACCGTGAGCGATCTTGGCGCGCATATCCGCGACCAGGACCCGCTGTTCCTGACCTCCGAGGAGCGCGCGAGCCCGCATATGGTCGGCCATACCGAGAGCGGCCGCGATTTGCGCATCTCCATGCCGCGCGGCACCGAGCTCAATGACGGCGATGTGCTGGCGCTCGACGGCGGCACCGCCATCGTCGTCCAGGCAGCGCCGGAGGAACTCTTCGTCGTCAGCCCCAAGGGCGCCTATAGCTGGGGCGTGGCGGGCTATCAGCTCGGCAATCTGCACCGCCCGGTGCGCTTCACCGACGGTGCCATGCTGACCCCGGCGGACCCCATGGTCGCCGACCTGCTCGCCCGCCTCGATATCGCTTATGAGCGGAAAACCATGCCTTTTGTCGGCAGGCGCTACGGCTCTCATACCGGAGGGCATCATCATGAGCATTAAACCCGCCGAGCGGCTGCTCTATTTTCTCCAGGTATCCAACGCCACCTTCCCGACCGGCGCGTTCAACCATTCCTACGGCTTCGAAACCTGGATCGACAGCGAGCTGATCCACGACGCCGCCTCGTTCGAGACCGCCTGCCGCGACTGGCTGATCTATGGCGTGGCGAGCGCCGACGGCGCCGCGGTGGCGCATGCCCACCGCGCCATGAAGGCCGGCGATGTCGACGCCCTGGTGGCGCTCGACGATCTGGTGGGCGCGCTCAAGCTGAGCCGCGAAGCGCGCGAGGCGTCGGACAAGACGGGCCATGCGACCCTCGCGGCGGTGCGCGACATTTTCGAGCCGCAAGGGCTCGGGAAATTCGAAGAAGCGATCAAGGCGGGCCGCTGCGCCGGTCATCAGGCAGTCATTTTCGGCGCGGCGGCGGGCGATATGAAATTGCCCGAGAAGGATACGGTGCTCGCCTTTCTCCAGGCCGCAATTTCCAATCTGGCCGGCGTCGCCTCGCGCATCATTCCGCTCGGCCAGGTCGAGACCCAGCGCATCCTGCTCAATGCCTGGCCGCTCCTCGGCGACGCCACCCGCCAGGCGCGCGCCACCGGGCTCGATGAGATGGGAAGCGCCATGACATCGCTCGATATCGCCAGCATGCAGCATGAGCGCCTGCACACGCGCCTCTGCATGTCGTGACGGCATGCGCGCGCTAACAGAGAGGGACAATATCCATGCGTAAACCGGTCAGAATCGGCATCGGCGGCCCGGTCGGCTCGGGCAAGACGGCGCTCCTCGTCGCGCTCTGCCGCGAGATGGGCGGGCGCCACTCGCTGGCCGCCATCACCAACGATATCTACACCAAGGAAGATGCCGAATTCGTCGTCAAGAGCGGCGCCATCGCGCCGGACCGCGTGGTCGGCGTCGAGACCGGCGGCTGCCCCCACACGGCGATCCGCGAAGACGTGTCGATGAACGTCCATGCCATCGAGGAGATGACGGGCGCCCATGCCGATCTCGACATCGTCTTCGTCGAAAGCGGCGGCGACAATCTCGCCGCGACGTTCAGCCCCGAGCTGGTCGACAGCCACATCTATGTCATCGACGTGGCGGAAGGCGACAAGATCCCGCGCAAGGGCGGGCCGGGCATCACCAAATCGCCGCTCCTGGTAATCAACAAGATCGACCTGGCGCCCCATGTCGGCGCCGATCTCGACGTGATGGACCGGGATTCGAAGAAAATGCGCGGCGCCAAGCCCTATTATTTCACCAATATGCGGGGCGGTGTGGGCCTCGACAAAGTCATCTCCTGGATCGAGCGCGACGTGCTGTTGCTCGACGGCGAGCCTAGCGATGCACGCGCCGGTTCAGCCTGATCCCGACTGGATCGTCGGCACCCATGCACTGATGAATGTGCATGCGAGCCTGCGCAACGGCCGGACGGAGATCGATCCTCATAGCTGGCGCATCCCGTTTCAGTGGCAGGGCTGCCATTATCAGGATCATGACGACCAGCCGTTCATGCTACTGCTTAATTCCGCCGGCGGCTTCGTCGAGGGCGACGTATCCGAGTTCCATGCCTCGCTCGATGCCGGCACGCGGGCGCTCTTCACCACCACCGCCTCGGCCAAATTCTACAAATGCCTCGACCAAAAGACCTCGCGCGAGATCGTCGATATCCTGGTCGGCCCGGACGCGCTGCTGGAATATCTGCCGGACGAGGCCATCCCCTTCGAGCGCAGCCGGGTGCAGCGCATCAACCGGATCACCCTGGACGAAAGCTCGCGCCTGTTCGCGACCGATATGATCTCCGCCGGGCGCATCCATTATGGCGACGGCGAGGCCTTCCAATTCGACAGCCTGGTCTCCGAATTCGAAATCCGCCTGGGCGAGCGCACCATCGCCCTCGACCGGCTGCGCGTGACCACGCCGGAAGCCATCGCCGCCCTGCCGCGCCTGTGGCACGGCGCCTATCACATGGCCACCGTCTTCGCCTATGCGCCGGACCTGCCGCACGGCATCGAAGACGAGGTGCTCGCGCTTTGCGCGGATGTCGCGGAGACCGAAACCGGTGTCAGCCGGATCGGTAATCTGGTGATCCTGCGCATTCTCGCCAACGAAACCTGGCAGGCCCATGAGGCCATCTACAATGCCTGGCAGGCGCTGCGCCCATCGGTCGCCGGCAAGCCCGCCCGGCCGATCAGCAAATGCTGATCTCATTCGCGCGCGACGAACTCGAACTTTCCGAAAGCAGATACCGTCCGCCCGGATAATTATTCCTGGCCGTGTTCACTTCGTGGCAAATATAGCGCGATTTCGGTGCCCTTACCGAGCTCGCTGTCTATTGTCACCGATCCGCCGGATTGCTTGGCAAAACCGTGCACCATGCTGAGACCCAGTCCCGTTCCCTTGCCCACATCCTTGGTGGTGAAGAAGGGTTCGAAGACTTGTTTGAGCGCTTCGTCGGAAATTCCGGTTCCCGTGTCCAACACGGTGAGAACGACATAATCGCCGGGATCGACATCCGCCTGCGCCGCGGCCCCTCCGCTGCCCAGCGAGATATTTGCGGTTTCGATCGTGAGGCTTCCACCACCCGCCATCGCATCGCGTGCGTTGATCGATAAATTGATCAAGGCATTTTCCAATTGCGATAGATCGGCGTGGCAGAGCCACAAGGATCGTGATCCTCCGAAAACTATGTTGATCTCGTTGCCCAGCGTAAGGCGAAGGAGCTCGATCATGTTCGAGACGACCGCGTTGAGATCGAGTGTTGCCGGCGAGAGCGCCTGTTTGCGCGAGAATGTCAGGAGCCTATCCGTCAGTTCCGCGCCGCGATGCGCCGCACTCAAGCCGCGCCCTATCAATTCTCCGCCGGGGCCATCGGCTTCCACATGATCTCGGAGTAGTTCCAGGCTGCCCAGCATCACGGCCAAGAGATTATTGAAATCATGGGCAATGCCGCCTGTCAGTTGGCCGACAGCCTCCATCTTTTGAGACTGGTGAAGCTCCTCCTCAATCTGCTTGCGCTCGGTAATGTCTTGCGCCGTGCCGGACATACGCACCGGTTTGCCCGCTTCGTCGAACTCGACCTCTCCGCGTTCATATATCACATGGACGCTTCCGTCGGGCCAGACCACTCTGTGGTCGATACCGTAAGGCTCACCGCTCTCCAGCGTGCGTTGCACCGCTTCTTCGACTTGCGCTCTGTCGTCGGGATGAATGCCGGAAAGGAATGCCGGGTAGCTCTCTATATGCTCGCGGGGCGCACGACCGAAGATTCGATAAAGCCCATCCGACCAGCTGAGCTCATTCGTCTCGATGTTCCAAACCCAATTGCCAAGGCCGGCAATCCGCTGGGATTCAGACAACCGCGCCTCGCTGGCGCGAAGATCTTCCTCGATCCGTTTTCGCTCCGAAATATCGCGCATCGCGCCGATGAAAACGCGCCGCTCGCCGAGCTGCATCTCGCTGATGGCGAGTTCGATGGGAAATGTCGTGCCATCCTTGCGCAAACTCAGGAGCTCACGCGGCCCCTTTCCCAAAATGGCGCTTTCCCCCGATTGAAAATAGGCTCGGATATAACCCGAATGTCGCGACCTGTCCGGCTCGGGCATGAGAATTTCGATGTCGTGACCCACGACTTCGTCGGCGTCGTAACCGAAAGCGACTTCAGCGGCTTTGTTAAAAGATAGAATCTTGCCGGACTCGTCGATCGTCACGACGCTGTCCGCAATATGGTTCATGACATTGCCGATATAGTGCCGACTTTCGATGAGTTCGTTTTCGATGCGCTTGCGTTCTGTCACGTCGCGGCCGAACGCTTGCAGCTCCGTCACGCGACCGGACTCATCGAAAAACGCGCGGTCGGTCCATTCTTGCCAATGGATGGACCCATCCGGCATCACGACACGGTTCTCGATGCTGCTATACGGGTTGTCACGGCTCAGCTCGGCAATGTACCGGCGAACCGCCATATGCTCGCTCGCGGGCAAGAAATCGAAAATATTCCTGCCGATCATTTCTTCGCGCGATAAGCCATGCTGACTTGCATAGGCCGTGTTGACGAAGGTGAGCACACCGTCCGGCGTGTAGCTCGATACGAATTCCGGCTGATTTTCTACTAAGTCTTTGTAGCGTTGCTCGCTGACCTCTGTGGATTCCTCGCGACGTACTAAGTCGGTGATATCGGTGCAGATGGAAACGATCCCGCCGTTCGGCAGGACTTGGTCGTCACGCCTTATCCAGGCGTCGCCAATCTGTTCGGCCCCTAGCGCCGCATCGCGCGAAACGACGCATGACTCTATTAGCTTGACGATTTCATCCCGGTGAACGCCCGGATTCAGAAGGGAAGCTATCTGGGGAAGCAATTTCGAGTAACGATCATTGGCATAGACGAAACGGCCGTCCGCGTCATAAAGCGCGAGCCCGACAGATGCATGATCGATCGCCGATAAGAAAAGTTTCGTTTCGGTATCCGATAGCCTGGTCTTCATCTTCTTAGATTTGCTGCTGACAAATAAATGATGCTTGTGTTTCGACGCCCTCAATTTTTTTGAATAATTACCAATCCGCTTGGCGACCTTGAACAGCCCGGCCCGGCCCGGTCCATTCAAAAACACCTCCGGGCCAACTCGCGCCCGCCTGCACTGCACAGTCTTTCACAAGTCAATTTAATTATCTTGAATTATTCAACTCCGGTCTCTGCATCGTCTCGCTTCCGGCCTAAGGCGGATTCGGTGCAAAAGCGTGCCGAGCGGGCCATGGATCCGCGACGGCGCGATCATATTACACAGTTAATTTATGTAATATATAATTTATATGTGACATTTTGTGTTTAATTATTATATACATTGACAATCATGTTTACCTAATTTTACCGAAATTTTTCGTAAAATAATCACGCACCAAGGATTTGGGACAAAATGCGGCATTATCCGGCATTTTTCGATATCGCGGGGCGGCCCTGCCTGGTGGTGGGCGGCGGCGGCGCAGCGTCGGCCAAGGCCCGCTTGCTGCGCCGCGCCGGCGCCGAGGTCGCGGTCGTGGCGCCCGTGTTCGATGCCGGTCTCCGCGCCCTCGGCGAGAGCGGCGAGGTGGCGCTGGTCGCGCGGCCATTCCGTGCCGGGGATGTAACGGGCCGGGCGCTGGTCCATGCGGCGAGCGGCGTCACCGACGTTGACGAAGCGGTCGCCCGCGCCGCGAAGGAACTAAACATACCGGTGAACGTAGTCGACCGCGCGGCGCTCTCGAGCTTCGTCATGCCGGCCATCGTCGACCGCGGCGCCATCGTCGTCGGCATCTCCTCCGGCGGCGCCTCGCCGGTGCTGGCGCGCCGGGTGCGGGCGGAGATCGAGGCGCTGTTGCCGCATGGCCTCGGCCGGCTCGCCGAATTCGCCAGATCGTTCCGCTCCGCCGTGCGCGCGACCTTCGCCGATTTCGAGGCGCGCCTGCGATTTTGGGAATCCTTCTTCGACGGGCCGCTCGCCGAGACGGTGGTGCAAGGGCGCCAGCGCCAAGCACGAGCCGAGATGCTGGCGCTGGTGAACGGCGCACAGCTTCCGCCCGCCGGCGAAAACCATGACATCGAAATCGACCCCGCCGCGCCGGATCTGCTGACGCTGCGAGATGTACACCGCATCGCCCGCGCCGATGTGATCGTCCATGACCGGGCCATCGGCCCATCGGTCCTCGACCATGCCCGGCGCGATGCGCATTTCGTCCAATCCCCCGCCGGCACGGAGTTTAAGAACAAGCGGGTGGTGCGCCTCGTCGCCCGCGCGCAAACCCGGCGCGCCGCAAGTTGAAAGGAGAGGAAACCATGAAACTGGATATCGTCAGCGCCAACCGCCTTTCCGACGGGCGCGTGGTCTATCTCGCCCATGGCGGCAAATGGTCGGAAAACATCGTCGACGGGCGCAGCGCGAGCAATGACGAGGCGAGCGCGGCGCTGCTCGGCGAAGCGGAGCGAGCGGTGGCGGACAGCCTCGTGATCGGGCCTTATCTCGTTCCGATGACCGATGACAGCGGCGCCTTCGCACCGATCCATTATCGCGAGCGCATCCGTCAGCTCGGCCCCTTGGCTTAGTCATGTACCGCTACGACGAATTCGATCATGCCTTTGTGCGCCAGCGCGTCGCGCAATTCCGCGACCAAGTGGCGCGCCGCCTTTCGGGCGAGTTGAGCGAAGACGAATTCAAACCGCTCCGCCTGATGAACGGCCTCTACCTCCAACTGCACGCCTACATGCTGCGCGTCGCCATCCCCTACGGCACCCTCTCCTCGCGCCAGATGCACCAGCTCGCTCATATTGCGCGGCGCTACGACAAGGGTTACGGCCACATCACCACGCGGCAGAACATTCAGTTCAATTGGAGCAAGCT
>CAZUVO010000193.1:0-7302 GCA_964623955.1 uncultured Rhizobiaceae bacterium | reverse complement strand
CCTTCGTCTATGACACCGAGGGCAGCTTCGAGCATCGCGTCAATCCGGACTCGGTGGTGTGGCAGCGCATTCAAAGCCGCCATTGGGAAAATACCTGCCGCGATCTGGTGCGCGAACATTTCAACGAAACGCAAACCCGCTTCGCCGAACGCCTGCTGGCGGACTGGACCCTCGAATCCGGCAAGTTCTGGCAAATCTGCCCGAAGGAAATGATCACCCGCCTCGAACACCCCTTGAGTGATAGCCAAGCGGCTCAAACCGCGTGATCAACCGATGCGTCCACCGCCCCGGCGGGTGATGGCGAGGACCGAGGGGCGCGGTGGCAAAGCGGGATCGAAATCCGGCCAGCGCGTCGCGGCATCCTCGAAGTGCGAGTTCCGCTCGAAGCCGGGATAGCTTTTGGCGCCGTCCCGCGCCGGATGCTGCACGCTGAGGAAGAGGCTCTCGCCGTCCGGGGTGAAGCAAGGCCCGGCGACCTCGGCGCCGACCGGCGCGCGGAACAACATCGCACCTAGCCCCCGGCGGGGCGCTTCGGTCTCGAGCGCCCACAGGCCATCCGCCGCGCCGCTCGATTTGGCCCAGCCGCGCCCTTGGTCGGTCGCCACCCAGAGCCGC
This sequence comes from uncultured Rhizobiaceae bacterium, assembly GCA_964623955.1. Lineage (GTDB taxonomy): Bacteria > Pseudomonadota > Alphaproteobacteria > UBA828 > UBA828 > PTKB01. Next base: position 6,687 of record CAZUVO010000193.1, on the reverse strand, counting down.
CCGGAAGGATCGACGGCGAGATTGTCGGGGCAGGCGAACCAGCCGCCGGGCGCGATATCCGGATGCCACGCCGCCGCCACCGCTGGATCGTCCGGATCGCCGCAGGCGACGAGAATATCCCACTTAAAGTGCCGCGCGGTGTGATCGCCGCTGGGCACCGTCAGAGTAACGATCTGGCCCCAGCGGTCTTCCGCCCGGCGGTGCAGGGCGTCCAACCGGTCCTCGTTGCGCCGTTTGTTTTGGGTGAGGGCGAGATAAACCCGGTCGCGCCCCGGATCGACGGCGACCCCCTCGGGCCGGTCCATCGGCGTCGCGCCGAGCAGGTCGCTGGCGCGGCGCGCCTCGATGACGACATCCGCCTGGGTGCGAAAGCCGTTCGCGGCAACCAGCGGACCCTCGCCGAAGATGAGGGGCAGCCATTCCACCCCGCCATCCGCGTCGAAGCGCGCGACGGAAAGGGTGCCGTCGTCGAGCAGATCGCGGTTGGCCGCGCGCGAGGCGGAATCGACCCGGCGCACGGAAACGAAGCGATAAAAATATTCGAAATAATGATCGTCGGCGGTATAGACCACGACGCGGCCATCGCCATTCACATGGCAGGTCGCGCCCTCATGGCTGAAGCGTCCGAGCGCGGTGCGCTTGACCGGCTTGCGCGCGGGATCGAGCGGATCGATCTCGACGACCCAGCCGAAGCGGTTGGCCTCGTTGGGCTCCCGGTCGATGTTCCAGCGTTTCTCGAAGCGGCTCCAGGACGACCGGCGCGTCGGAATGCCGAGGCGGCGGTAATTGCGCCCCTCGGGATGATCGGCAAGCGCCGGGTCGAATTCGGCGTCCGGATCGCCGGGGATATCGCTGGTGAAATAGAACTGGAAATTTTCCTCTGCCGTCAGCCAGGTGCCCCAGGGCGTCATGCCGCCGGCGCAATTGGCCAGCGTGCCGGTGATTTGCGTTGCGCTGGGATCGGCCGAAGTCTTGAGACGGGCATGGCCCGCCGCCGGGCCCGAGAGGCGCATGGCGGTGCCGCTTGTGGTGATGCGCCGGGCATAGCGGCTGGCGGTTTCGACCCGCCAGGCGCCATCCGCGCCGCGCGTAACCTCGACGATGCTGCCGCCCGTCGCCGCCATCTCGATCTCCACCATCGCGCGGGTGCGCGGGCTGGTGGTGCCATCCTCGGCGACGAGACCGGGGAACATCAGCTCCGGAATGACGTATTCATGATTGACGCACAGGAGACCCCGGTGCGAATTGTCCGAGCCCCAGGGAAGCGGCAGATAGCCGATAAAATCATTGTTGTAGCCGAACTGCCTATTTTGCGCGGCGGCACTCTGACGCGCGGGGTCGAAGGCGGGCGCGCTCGCCGTCACCGCGTCTCCCCAACGCAGCAGCACCCCGGCGTCATGATCCGGCGCGACATGGTGGCGCTCGTCGATGCCATGGGCGAGGCCGGCGAATCCGAAGCCGGGCTCGGTGGCGTCGCCGGGCCGGACCGTCATCGCCCCGGCGAGCGCGAGGCCGCCGGTGAGAAAGCCGCGCCGGGTCAGGCGCGCCGCAACCAGCTCGCCGAAAGCGGCGGCATCATTCTTTTGTCCGAGACGTGGCTTCATCGTGCCGCATGCTAAAGTGGCGGCAGCCAAGAAAAAAAGGAAAGTTTTATGCCTGCCCTGTTCGATCCCATCCAGCTCAGCGGCCTCACCATCGGCAACCGCATCATCGTTTCGCCGATGTGCCAATATAGCGCCGATGCCGGCGCGGCCAGCTCATGGCACGCCATGCATCTCGGCACGCTGGCGCTTTCCGGCGCCGGCTGTTTGATCGCCGAAGCCACCGGCGTCGCCCCTGAGGGGCGCATCACTCATGGCTGTCTCGGGCTCTATGACGACGCGACGGAACAGGCGCTGGGCGAGACGCTGAAGGCGGTGCGCACCTGGATCGATATGCCGATCGGCATTCAATTGGGCCATGCCGGACGCAAGGGCTCGGCCCAGCGGCCGTGGGAAGGCGGCGCGCCACTCGGTGACGTGGAGGATGCCTGGCGTTGCATTGCGCCCTCGGCCGAAGCGTTCAACGAGGGCTGGCCGGCGCCCGAAGCGCTCGATAAAGAGGGCCTCAAAGGCGCCATCGCCGACTTCACCCAGGCGGTGGAGCGTGCGGCGCGCCTCGGCCTCGACCTCATCGAAATTCACTGCGCCCATGGCTATCTCCTAAGCCAGTTCCTCTCGCCGCTCGCCAACAAGCGGGGCGACGAATATGGCGGCAGCCTGGAGAACCGCATGCGCTTCCCCCTTGAAGTGGCCACGGCGATGCGCGCGGCCTGGCCGGCGGAGCGCCCGATGGGCGCGCGCCTCAACGGCACGGATTGGCTGGCGGGCGGCATCACCACCGAAGAAGCGGTCGCCTTTGCCGGCGGGCTCAAGGAGGTCGGCATGGATTTCGTCTGCGTCTCCTCCGGCGGCAACAGCGCGCGGGCAAAGGTGCCGGTCTCGCCGGGCTATCAAGTGGCACACGCCGCCGAGATCAAATCCGCGACCGGTATCGCCACCATGGCGGTCGGCCTCATCGTCGATGCCCGTCACGCCAACGAGATCGTCGAATCCGGCTTAGCCGACATGGTCGCCGTCGCGCGCGCGCTGATGGACGATCCGCGCTGGCCGTGGCACGCCGCGGATGCCCTCGGCGCCGAGATCGAGGTGGCGCCGCAATTCGTCCGCGCCCGCCCCGACAAATGGCCCGGCGCGGCTCTCCGCGAGAGTGCGTGAAGGAACCCAAAAAGATTCTTCCCGGCGGCACCACCAACCGGAATGCAGCCAGCATTCCGGCAAGCGCGACCGCGCGCCCGAGCATGCGCGAGGCAGCCAAGGGAGCGGAGGCGACCGCCCGGCGATTGAGGGACCAAACAAAAAAGCGCTTACGCGCTTGGTTCGCCCCTTCTCCCTAATCCCTCTTCCCCGCCGGGGAAGCGGGACTTGTTCGCTATGCCCGCCCGGAATCCTCAAGGATTTCCATGATCTCGGTGCGCACGCCGCCGGGGGCCACGAAGAAGGCGATGCGGCGGCGGCCGAATTCGGCTTCGATCTCCTGCGGCTCCATGAGGAAGGTCGTGCCCTCGCTGCGAAGCGCCGCCACACGCGCGTCGAAATCCTCAACCTCGAAGACGGCATGGAGAAAGCCGAGCGGTACGTCTTCGTCGAGCTGATCCTCATAGGGCGCGCGGGTGAAGAGGATGATGCGGGTATCGCCGAGGCGGAGCAGACGGTAGTCGCAGCCCAGCACCTTGCCTGCGATGCGTGGCTCGGCATTCATGGTCGCGACATAAAACTCGCTCGCCGCGTCGAGGTCCGCCACCTTGACCGCGTAGTTCCACAGTTTCATCGCCGCGCCTCCGCGCGCGCGAGAATACGCTTCACATTGCCGGGCGCCATCAGTTTTGCCGGCGAAAAGGTCAGCGACACGGCGCCGAAAAGCTGGGCCCGGCCTTCCGCGTCGTCGACCAGGGCGTGATTGAACGCCGCCTGCGCCTGATCCGGTTTGGCGAAGGCGGCGAGGCGCAGGGTGAAATCGTAATAGGGCATGAGCCAGGCATCGCGCGCCCGCTCATACTCGGCAAGCTCCGCATCAAGCGTGTCTTCGGCGAGACCGCGATGAACGGCACCGGCCAACATATCGGCGGTGGCGAAAGCGCTGGCGATGCCCTGCGCCGTCACCGGGTCCTTCTTCATACCGGCATCGCCCACCAGGGCCCAGCCCGGCCCGTGAGAGCGGCGCACGAAGCTCCTTGTGCAGCCGGAATAGAAGCGGTCGATGCGCTCGCCCTCATTGAGCGCGGCGGCGAGCTTGGGCGCGGTCTGGCTCAGCCTGTCGTGAAACGCCGCCTCCTTGCGCCGCCGGATGCGGAGAAACTCGTCATACATGAGATTGCTGGCGACCAGGACGCTGCCGTCGCTCGACGGAAAGGCGAAGGTGCCGGCACCCTGATGCACGGTGATGTAGAGATGATCGATATCGACGTTCCGCCAATAGCTCCAGATATTGCTCTGCAGCGGCGGCTCGACATGATGCTCCTCGGCGGCGACGCATTTGGCGACCATCGAGGCCGGGCCATCGGCGCCGATGACAAGCTTCGCCCGCGCGGTGAAACCGCCCCCGGCTTCATCCCTGGCCTCAATGCCCACCACGCGCCCTTCTTCGAACAAAAGCCCGCCGACCCGGCAAGGGGCCTTAAGCTCTGCCCCGGCGCGCTCGGCGGCGGCGGCCAGCTCGCCGTCGAGAATATCGCGGCGCGGCGCGATGGAATGGGCCACCCCGCCGGATGGCGGCGGCGGGCCATGGAGGAGCGCGCCGTGCAGATCGATCGTCCAGTCGGTGAAGCGGGTGCTGCGCGCCTCGATGGCGTCGAGCAGTCCCCACTCCTGGAGATAGGCGACGCCCATCGGGTGAATCAGATGGGTCGAGTGGGCCATGTTGGACGGCACGCCGTCGCGCTCGAGGAGGAGCACGCGATGCCCCTGCCCGGCCAACAGCATTGCCGTCGGCGCGCCGGCGCAACGCGCGCCGACCACTATGGCGTCATATGTTTCCGAGTTTCGCATTCGCATAAGGCTCGGCGAATCGCACAGGAAGAGGTGCGTCGCTCCCGAGGCTTATTTTCTCGTGAGCGCGCGCCCTCGATAGCTTTGCCGAAGCGCGCCTATTCGGCGGCGGCGGCTTCCGCTTTGGCGACATGGATGAAGAAGCACTTGCGCACGGCTTCGTGAATTTCCCAGGTCACCCGCTGGCCTTGCGCGACGAAGAAGCTGTCGCCGGGCTCATAGGTCACCGCGCGGCCGTCCGCGTCGGTCACGGTAATCCGGCCTTTCAGGAGGGTGGCCAACTCGCCCCACGGATAGGTGATTTCGAACTTGCCCGGGGTGCATTCCCAAACGCCGGAGATCAACGGCCCTTCGAGACTGCCAAAATCGACGCGGCCAGACTGTTGCGGATCGCCGCTCAAAATATTTGCGCCAATCTCCGCAAGCGGCGGCCAGGCTTCGATGCCGGATTGTTCGCTGCTCTGCTTAAAGTCGATCATTCTAGCGCTCCTCTTTCGTTTTTGTTCTTGCTTTCGGACTTTCCACCACGCCCATCCTAGCACGTACCGCTGCGCCAGTTGGGGCCCAAATTGCCGCAGGTGCGCTAGTCGGCCCCTTGGCGGCGGAGGATGAAGCGCTGGACCTTGCCGCTCGGCGTTTTGGGCAGGGCGTCGGTAAACTCGACCTCGCGCGGATAAGCATGGGCCGAAAGGCGGGTGCGGGCGAATTGCTGCAGCTCGCCGGCGAGCTCGGACGAGCCGTTATGGCCGCCCACCAGCACAACGAAGGCCTTGACGATCTCGCCGCGCTCTTCGTCGGGCTTGCCGATGACGGCGGATTCGGCCACCGCCGGATGCTCGATCAGGCAGCTTTCGACATCGAACGGGCCGATGCGGTAGCCGGCGGAAAGAATGACGTCGTCGCCCCGGCCGAGAAAGGTGAAGATGCCGTCCGCGCCCAATTCGGCGGTATCGCCGGTGAGGTAATAATCGCCATACATGGGCGATTCGTCATGATCGCGGTAGCCCTGGAAGGTGAAGAGCGGCGAGTTGGCGGTGTCGACGGCGATCTGCCCGGAGCCGCCCGGCGCCACCTCGTTGAAGTTCTCGTCGAGCACGACCATGCGGAAGCCGGGCACCGACAGCCCCATCGAGCCGGGGCGCATAGCGTGGCGGAGACCATGATGGTTGCAGATGGTCATGCCGGTTTCGGTCTGACCGTATTGATCGAACACCGGGCATGCCAAATGCTCGCGCACCCAGCGGATCACTTCGGGGTTCAACGGCTCGCCGGCGCTGCACGCCGCGCGGAGCGAGAGATGGCAGGCATCGGCCTGTTCGTCGCCGGCGGCCATCAGCAACCGGTACGCGGTCGGCGCCGAGGCCACCACCGTGATGCGGTATTTTTCCAGCATGCGGTAGGTGCTCTCCGGGCTGAAACCGCCTTCATAGAAATGGCTCGCATACCCCATCAGGAGCGGCCCGGCGACGGCATAGAAAAGCCCGTAGGCCCAGCCCGGATCGGCCATGTTCCAGTAGCGGTCCTCCTCGCGCACGCCCATGGCATGGGTCAGGTAAACCATGAAGCCGGAGAGCGCCTTCAACGGCACCATCACTCCCTTGGCGCTGCCCACCGTGCCGGAGGTGAACATCATGAGGAAGGGATCTTCGGCGGTGCGCAGGACCGGCGCGAACTCCGCCGGCTGTTCGGCGAGGGCCTTGGCGAAATTGATATCGCCGTCGCGCACCTCTTCGCCATCCGCGCGCGTGACCAGCATGACCGGCGGCGTATCGCCGACCTCGTCGAGCTTCGGCCGGTTGAGGGCGTCGGTCACCACGAGCTTGGCGGCGCTGCGTTCGAGGCGGTATTCGATCGCCTTGGAGCCAAAGGCGGTGAAGAGCGGCACATAGACCGCGCCGGCGCGCCATGCGCCGAGGGCGACGACGAAAAGCTCAGGAATGCGCGGCAGCATGCAGGCGACCTGATCGCCCGGCCGCACGCCTTGCGCGGTTAGGAAATTGGCGAAGCGCGCCGCGCGTTGCCGTAATTCGGCGAAGCTGAGCGCCGCGCTGTCGCCCTCCGCACCCTCCCAATAAAGCGCGGTGCGGCCGCTATCGGCCCA
>CAZUVO010000192.1:4907-7311 GCA_964623955.1 uncultured Rhizobiaceae bacterium | reverse complement strand
GCCAGCGCGTTGCAATGGCTCGCGGTGACGCGGCCCTGGAGGCCACGTTCGATCGTGCCCTTGGCCAGCATGGCGAGGGTCTTGAGCTCCATCAGGTCCATATAGTCGCAATGCATCTCGACCGGCACGCCGGTGTCGCCGGCGATATCGAGCACGAGATCGACATGGGCGCGCTGATCTTTGATGCTCGTCTCGCTTTCCGGCAGGCCGCCAATGGCGTCGGCGCCGTTCGCAATCGCCTCGCGGATGAGCGCCGGTGCCTCGCCGTCCTTGATCATGCCTTCCTGCGGGAAAGCGACGATCTCGAGATCGATGGCGTCGGCGAAGCGCTCGCGGGCGCGCAGGAGGCCCTCGAAGGAGACCAATTTGGTCGCGTAATCGACATCGCATTGCGCGCGCATATGGCCGATGCCCTGGGCCACGGCGAGGCGCAGCGCCTCGCTCGCCCGCGCCTCCACGTCGGCGACGGTGAACTGCACCTTCGCCTCATGGGCGCGGGCAAACGCCTCTTCCGGGGTGATCGCGCCGACCAGCCGCCGGCTGAGACACTTATCCAAATGGAAATGCGGATCGACGAAGGAGGTGGTCACCAGGCCGCCCGCCGCATCCACGGTCTCGGCGGCGGGCCCTTCGAGGCCGGCGTCGAGCGCGATGATCGCGCCGTCGCGGATCGCGATATCCGTCTCGCCGTCCGCGCCGCGCAGGCGCGCATGTTTGATCAGGAGGTCATGGGGGCGGGCGGCAGTCATCGGAGCGGCTCCTCGCCAACGAATGCGAATGCCGCGCCAGTCTACACCACTTTATGCTCGATCATGCTATCGGCCATGGCGGTGACCATTTCCTCCAGGCCACGGGGCTGCCAATCGAGAGTCTCTCTAATGCGGCTGTTATCGACCCGCGGCAGGGTGCCGAGCTCGTAGATCACGACCCGGACGGCTTTGTCGAATATCGCGGCAAGGCGGACCATGATATTGGGCATGACGAAGGTCGGGATCTTGTAGCCGCGCTGGGCGTAATTTCTTTTCAAGATAGCGGCGATATCGCTCATCCAGGCATCCTCGGCGACGCAGCAGAAGCGCTGGCCCGCCGCCGCCGGCGTTTCCATCGACTTGACATGGGCGGTGGCGACGTCGCGCACATCGACCGAGCCGAAGCCGAGCTTCGGCAGACCCGGCAGGTCGCGCCGCATGATCTTGCGCACAATCTCGCCCGACGTGCCGTAATCGGGCTCGAGAATGGGCCCGTAGACCATGCCGGGATTGATCACCGTCAGTTCCAGCGCGCTGTCCTCGCCGAGTTCCGCCATATAGTCCCAGGCGGCACGCTCGGCGATGGTCTTGCTTTTCGGATAAGGCGTGAGCCCGGCTTCCAAATTCGACCAATCCTTTTCGCTATAGACGTAGGAACGGTCATGGTTGTGCCCATTCACCACGGCGGCGATGGATGAGGTTTGCACCACCCGGCGGACGCCCTTCTCCTTGGCGGCGCCGAGCACCCGGAGCGTGCCGTCGCGCGCCGGGATGATGAGATCGTCCTCATGGCGCGGCACCGCGCGCGGGATCGGCGAGGCGACATGGAGCACATAGGTGCAGCCGTCGAACGCCTCGGCCCAGCCTTCGTCGCGGGTGAGCTCAGCCTCGGCGAATTCCAGCCGGCCGCCGGTCTCGACATGTTTTTCGAGCGCCTGGCGCAGACTGTCCGCCCGGGTCATATCGCGCAACGTGCCGCGCACCCGGTAACCCTCCTGGAGCAGCGCCAGCACGCAATGCAGGCCGATAAAGCCCGACGCGCCGGTCACCGCGACGAGGGTGTTGCCCTTGTCTTCAGCCATGTTTCATTTCCTCCCAGTCCGACATATCGTCATTGGCCGGGGCCGCGTCAAGCCTGCCGGACTTGCACTTAAGGGCTGTGCGCGATACGGCTAACCAACCGCCGCACAGGGAAGAGGAAGAGACATTGTTTTACGAACCGAAAAAAGGCGATCACGGCCTGCCCAAGAACCCGTTCAACAGCCTGGTGATCCCGCGCCCGATCGGCTGGATCACCTCGCTCGATCCGGACGGCATCGTCAATCTCGCGCCCTACAGCTTCTTCAATGCGGTGAGCTACCGGCCGCCGACGGTGATGTACGCCGCCGGCGCCGGCGCCGGTCCGGCGGATGGCGGCGACTGGAGCAAGGATTCCAGGCGCAATATCGAGGCGACGGGGGAATTCGTCTGCAGCATGACGACCTGGGACACGCGCGAAAAGATGAATGCGACGTCCGAGACCGTGGCGCCCGATGTCGACGAGATGGCGCTCGCCGGGCTGACGCCGGAGCCGTCGCAGCTGGTCAAGCCGCCGCGCGTCGCCGAGGCGCCGATCCATCTCGAATGCCGCTATATCAAAAGCGTCGAGATTCCCC
>CAZUVO010000192.1:0-4890 GCA_964623955.1 uncultured Rhizobiaceae bacterium | reverse complement strand
GGAAGAGGCGGATCAATATTATGTCGTGTTCGGCGAGGTCATCGGCGTCCATATCCGCGACGAATACATCACCGGGGAAGGCCTGATCGACGTCGCCAAGCTTCGCCCCATCGCGCGGCTCGGCTATCAGGACTATGCGGTGGTCAACCCGGACACGATCTTCACCATGGTTCGCCCGGACGAGCTTTAACACCCGTCCGGGCACGGCAAAGGAGAAACGCCATGCCTGAACATGTGAGCCGACGTCTCGTTCTCAAGAGTGCCGCGGCCCTCGCCGCCCTTCTCGCCCTCTCCGCGACTCACCGCGCCGCTCATGCAGACGATACGAACGGCGCGGACGACAGCGACCGCAAGCGGTCGCGGGAAGAGTGGAAGCAGAAGCGCGATGAAACGAGAGAGCGTTGGCAGCGCGAGCGCGAAGAACGCAAGGCGGAGAAAAAACGCAAGCGCGAAGAGCGCAAGGCGCGCAAGAAGCGCGAACGCGAGGAGCGCAAGGCAGAGAAAAAGCGTGCGCGCGAGGAGCGCAAGGCGCGGCGGAAGCGCCGCAAGGAGGCGCGTGACGAGGAAACCAGCGGGGACGAGTAGCGCGCTTAAGCGCGCTTGGCTCGCGCCTTCTCCCTAATCCCTCTTCCCCCCGGGGAAGAGGGGTTTGCAACGACGGACCAAACGAAACTGACTTTTAGATATGACGATCAACCGCCTCATCCAAAACTTCGAGCTCTTCCGTAAAACCTATTACGACGACCAGCCCGATTTCTTCCGCAATCTGGTGGAACAGGGCCAGCATCCGGAGGCGATGGTGATCGCCTGCTCCGACAGCCGCATCAATGCGTCGATCCTGGGCAAGTCCAAACCGGGCGAGCTGTTTATCGTCCGCAATGTGGCCAACCTCGTGCCGCCTTATGAGCCGGACGGCAAGCGTCACGGCACCAGCGCCGCGGTCGAATTCGCGGTGCGCGACCTCAAGGTGCCGGATATCGTCGTTCTCGGCCATTCCCATTGCGGCGGTATCAAATTTCTCTGCGACGGCGAGCAGGGCGACGAGAAGCGCGAATTCCTCGAAGGCTGGATGTCGACCGTCGCAAGCGCGCGCGACGACACGCTCACGGGCGAGGCGCAGCACCGCCATGTCGAGCGCGAGGCGGTCAAGGTCTCGCTCGCCAATCTCATGACTTTCCCCTGGGTTGCCTCGCGCGTCGAGGCGGGCGATCTCGAGCTGCATGGCTGGCTGTTCGACCTGGAAGCGGGACAACTCCTCGCCCACACGCCCGACGGCTGGGTGCAGGTGGAGTAAGCCCCGCGCGACATCGAGGTCGTTGCGCATTGCGCATGGACGCCGGTGAACCGGTTGGCTAGGCTTCCGCCCCTAGACACGAATATTCACGGGGACTATCGGCATGTTGCGTTGCGCATCGGTCGGGCTCGGATGGTGGGGCGGCGAGCATGCCGCCGCCATAGACGGAAAATCGGATCGTATTCGCATCGCGGCCTGCCATACGGATTCCGGCGACGCGGCGGCCGATGCAGCGGCTCTCGGCGCGTTCGCGGAGCGTTACGGCGCGCGTCCCTTCGAGCGGTTCGACGATTTGCTCGCGGACCCGGAAATCGACGCGCTGATTGTCACGACGCCCCATTCCAGCCATGTGCCGCAGATCGTCGCGGCGGCCGAGGCCGGCAAGCATGTCTTCGTCGAAAAGCCGCTCGCCATGACGGTCGAAAGCGGTCGGCGCGCGCTCGACGCCTGCCAAAAACACGGCGTCGTGCTCGCGGTCGGCCACAATCGCCGGTTCTCGAACGCGCTGGCGGCGATCAAGAAGATCGTCGACGACGGCACACTCGGCACCATCCTCCACGCGGAGGCGCATTTTTCCTGGCCGGGCGGGCTGACCTATCCGAAGGGCTATTGGCGCACCGACCCGGCGGAGGCGCCGGCCCCATGACCGCGACCTGCATCCATATGTTCGATTCCTTCGCCTATTTGCTCGGGCCCATCGATCGAATCGTCGCGGCCTATGCCAAGCATCGCGCCGTGCCGCATGGCATCGACGACACCACCTCCCTCCTCGTCGAGTTCCGCGCCGGCCCGACCGGCTATATCGGCGGCACCATCGCCGCGCCGGACATGTCCTGCCTCAACATCTATGGCTCCGCCGCGAGCATTTATGCCGGCGTCGATGAGGAGCAGGTCACGCTCCACCGCGCGGACGGCCCGCGCGAGGCGCTCGATATCGCGCCGCTCGAACAGTCCGAGACGCTACTGCTCGAGTTGGAGGAGTTCGCCCGCGCCTGCGCCGGAGAAGAGCAGTTTCGCGTAGATCCGGAAGACGCGCTCCGCAACATCGCGGTGATGGAGGCCGCGCTGGCGGCGATTGAAAGCGGTGGTGCGGTTGTGGTGGCGGGATAGCGCGCGCCGCACGCTTAGGGTCCCCCATCTTCCCAACCCTTCTTCCCCCAAGGGGAAGAAGGGCTTGTAACGACGAATAATGGAGACACGTATGGCTCAACGAGACTGGCTGATGAACGACAAGAACCTACTGGACACGCCGATCGAAGAGTTCACCGATCTGAGCGAAGACGAGCGCGCCAATCTGGCGCTGCTGCACACCCAGTGCCGCGGATGGTCGTGCCAGGATATCGAGATGGTGGTCGGCGTGATGGCGGAGGACGGCGTCTATCACGACATCACCCTGGACCCGGCGGTCGGCCATGCCGCGATCCGCGAATTCGGCGCCAACTGGATGGAATCGGTGCCCGACCTCGATCTCTATATCGAGGCGTTCTGCGTTCAGGGCAATGTGGTGTGCGACATGGGCTGGATGAGCGGCACGATCTCAAAGGAATATTTCGGCGTGCCGCCGACCGGGCAGAAATTCGACGTCCAGTTCTCGCAGATGTGCTTCATCGAGAACGGCAAGATCAAATATCTCCGGGGATTCTGGAACGCGCCGGATATGTATAACCAGGTTGGGTGGGACCTGAATGAGTTGAAGAAGCCGTAATAAGCCCTTCTTCCCCTTGGGGGGAAGAAGGGTTGGGAAGATGGGGGAGTCAAAGCGCGAAGCGCTTTCTCTGTTCCCTCAGGCGCCGGGCGGGCGCGTCCGCGCCCTTGGCTTGGGCGCGCGGAGCGCGCTGGCTTCACCGCCGTTGGCTGCCCGCCAAGTTGCGCGACCGTTTCAACTCCTCATCACTCATGCCGCCCGCGACAATGTCGCGGTTCTTTGCCGCCGCGCCGTGGCCCTGTTCCGCCGCGAGCGTCCACCACATATGGGCGTGGACATAGCTTTTCTCGACGCCCTGGCCGAGGCCGTACATCAGGCCGAGATTATATTGCGCCGTGGCGAGGTTCTGCGCCGCCGCCTTGAAGTACCAGTCCGACGCGGTGATGTAATCGAGCGCGACGCCCTGGCCGTTGGCGTGCATCAGGCCGAGATTGTACTGCGCCTCGGCATGGCCCTCATGGGCGAGCGGGCGGAAGATCTCCAGCGCGGCGGCGAAATTGCCGCGTTGATAGGCCTCCTGCCCGACCTTGAACGCCTCCGCCGCCGCCGGCGAGGCGAGGGTGATCGACGCGGTATCGATGCCCCAATCGCTCGCGAGCTTGCGCGCCTGGACAAGCTGGGCCGGGCTCATCTGGCCCTCGGCATAGTCGCGGCCCTTGGCGCCTTCCTCGCTGCCTTGCGCGGCGGCGAGGCTCCACCAGAGATGGGCGAGGACAAAATCCTGCGCCACGCCGCGCCCGGTGCTGTAGAGGAGACCGAGATCGGTCTGCGCCTGGGCGAGCCCTTGCGCCGCGGCCTTTTTGAGCCAGCCGGCGGCCGCCCGGTCGTCTTGCGCCACGCCCCGGCCCTCGCGGTAGAGCTCGGCGAGGCGAAGCTGGGCGCGGGCGAAGCCCTGCTCGGCGGCGAGGCTGTACCAGCGCGCCGCTTCGCGCGGGTCTTCCGCGACTCCCCTGCCCTCGTCATGGATCCGGCCCAGAATATTCTGCGCCTGGGCATGGCCGTACCCGGCCGCCTTGCGGTACCAGGCGAGCGCCTGGGCAAAATCCCGCTTCACCCCCTCGCCCCGGTCATACATATGGCCGAGGCGCATCGCGGCGAAGGCGTCGCCCCGCTTGGCGGCCTTGAGATACCACTCCGCCGCGGCGCGGTGGTCCCGCACCACGCCCTGGCCGTGATAATACATCACGCCGAGGCTGGTCTGGGCCTGAGCGTGGCCCTGCTGCGCCGCCTTGAGATACCATTCCGCCGCTTTGGCCCGGTCGCGCTCGACGCCTTTGCCGTGAAAATACATGGCGCCGATATTATTCTGCGCCTTGGCGTCGCCGCGCTCGGCCAAGGGCCGCCAGGCGGAAAGTGCCGCCGTGTAATCGCCGCGCTGATAGGCCTGCCGCCCGGATTCGAAATCGGCTACGGCGGGAGTGACGGCAGCGATGACGATTGTCGCGACGATCGCAAGAAACAGGCGCCGGGCGCCAAGCGCGAAGAAGTTTTTGTTTGATCCCTCAAGCGCCGGGCGGTCGCCTCCGCTCCCTTGGCTACCTCGCATAAGCTCGGGCGCGCGGTCGCGCTTGCCGGAATGCTGGACGCATTCCGGAGGGTGGTGCCGATGGCTGAGAATCTTTGTGGGTTCGCTCAACTGATTCCCTTGGCGATCTCGAGAATGGCCTGCTCGGTGATGTCGACGCAGTGGTCGAGCTGTTCGCGGGTGGCGGTGTAGGCCGGCGCGAACTCGATGGCCGTGCCCTCTTCGCCGCCGAGGACGCCGAGCTCGGCCATGCGGCCCGCGATGGCCTGGACCGTGCCGTCCTTGAACGGCTCCTTGGTCTTTTTATCGGTGGTGAAATCGACGCAGGTCCACATGCCGAGGCCGCGCACATCGCCGACGATGGGG
>CAZUVO010000191.1:0-7341 GCA_964623955.1 uncultured Rhizobiaceae bacterium | reverse complement strand
CATGGGCCTCCGCCGGCGCGACCATATCCATGCCGATGACGCTCCGCCCCGAACCCTGAAGCCGCGCGGCCAAGGAGAAGCCGATCAACCCGGCCGCTCCGGTGACCAGAATAGCACCGCCGCTCATCGTCGCGTTTGCCTTAATGCGCCCGGCGGATGCAGAAATCGACGACCTCGAGGAGGCCCTCTTTCTCCGCGCAATCCGGGAAGATGGCGAGGGCATCGCGCGCCATGGCGCCGTAATGGCGCGCCCGCTCGAGGGTGTCGCGGATCGCGCCGTGGCGCTCCATCAGCATGGTGGCGCGGGAAAAATCATCCGCTCCCTGTTCGCCTTCTTCCATGGTGCGGCGCCAGAAATTGCGCTCTTCCTCGCCGCCGCGGCGGAAGGAAAGCACCACCGGCAGGGTGATCTTGCCCTCGCGGAAATCGTCGCCGATGGATTTGCCGAGCTCCGCCTCGCGCGCCGAATAATCGAGCGCGTCATCGACCAATTGATAGGCGATGCCGAGATTAAGGCCGTAATTCTGCAGCGCCTCTTCCTCGCCCGATGGCCGCTCGGCCACCACGCCGCCAAGCTGGCACGCGGCGGCGAAGAGCGTTGCCGTCTTCGACGTGATGACGTCGAGATAGGCGGCCTCGCTGGTCTCGGTATCGTTCGAGGTCAAGAGCTGCATCACCTCGCCCTCGGCCAGGACGGCGGAGGTGTTGGCGAGAATGGCCAAAACCTTGAGCGAGCCGTCCGCGACGGAGAGCTGAAAGGCGCGGGAGAAGAGAAAATCACCGACCAGCACGCTCGGCTTGTTGCCCCATACCGCATTCGCCGTCTCGCGCCCGCGCCGGAGGCCGCTCTCGTCGACCACATCGTCATGTAAGAGCGTTGCTGTGTGGATAAACTCGATACAGGCGGCGAGGCTGATATGGCGCGTGCCCGAATAGCCGCACATCTTGGCCACCGCGAGGGTTAGCATGGGGCGCAGGCGCTTGCCGCCCGAGGCGATGATATGGCCGGCCAGCTTGGGAATGAGCACCACATCGGAGTTCATATTTTCCAGGATGACGCGGTTGACCTCGCGCAAATCCTCGCCCACCAGGGCCTGCAGCCGGTCGAGCGTCGCGTCTTCCGCGCGCGGTACCGGCGCGTCCTTCTCGAACTGAATGATATCGCCCACGAATTCCCCTTTTTCACCGCCGGCCGGCCGCTTGTCGGCGGGCCCGCCGGGCGCATGGCGCCATTAATAACCGTTGAGTGCCGCATTGCACTCTTTATTTGCGGCTCAGGCCCTGTTATCTGACTCCCCTAGAGGGCGACTCCATGAGACCAATGGCGGGCGGGCCATGCTGGAACTGCTGAGATTGAACGATCCGGTCAGACTGTCCTTTCTTGAAGCGCTGCTGCGCGACGGCGGCGTGGAAAGCTTCGTCCTCGATCAGCATATGAGCGTCTTGGAAGGCAGCGCCGCCGCCATTCCGCGCCGCCTGATGGTGTGCGACGAGGATGCTTCGCGGGCGCGCTATATCCTGCGCGAAGCGGGAGAAATCGTTGGAGAGAGCGATGGCACAGCCTGAGGAAATCACCCAAGACGCGCTGTTGGGCGGCCAGGTAACCCTGCGCCAGCACGCCGCCGGCTACCGCGTTGCCATGGACCCGGTGCTGCTCGCGGCGAGCGTGCCGGCGGTGGTCGGCGAGACGGTGCTCGATGTCGGCACCGGCGTCGGTGCGGCGATGCTGTGCCTGGCGACGCGCGTCGCCGGCATTCGCGTCACTGGTGTCGAGGTACAGCGCGAGCTGGCCCATTTGGCGGCCGAGAATATCGCCGAGAACGGCCTCACCGAGCGCGCCGAGGTGATGGTCGGCGATCTGCAGCGCCCGCCGCCCCGTCTGGTGCCGCGCAGTTTCGATCATGTCATGGCCAACCCGCCCTATTTCGAGGCCGGCCGCGTGCGCGCCTCGGGCAAGGACGAGAAGGCGACCGCCAATATCGAGGGCGCCGGCGGGCTTGAGGCCTGGACCGCCTATTGCCTCAGCATGGCGCGTCCCGGCGGCACCATCACCATGATCCACCGCACCGACCGGCTGGCCGAACTCGTCGCTCTCCTAACCGATAAGGCGGGCGATCTGGTGATCTTTCCGCTCTGGCCGCACCAGCCGTTCGATGCGGATGGCGGCGCGGCGGAGGGCGAGGAAAGCTCGTTCGGGCAGACGCCCGTCGCCGCCAAGCGGGTCATCGTGTGCGCGGTCGCCGGCGCCAAGGGGCCGCTCCGCCTCGCCGCCGGCCTGGTGCTGCACAAAGCCAATGGCAATCACACCAAGGCTGCCGATTTCGTACTGCGCCATGGCGGCGCACTTGTGTTATAGAGCCGCGCTATGGTTTCGCGTCTCATCGCCCGTCTCACCTTCCGGCGTCCGCCGCCGGTGGTTGGCGTCATCCGCCTCACCGGCGTGATCGGCCAGGCCGGCCTGTTGCGCGGCGGCCTGCAGCTCGAGGGCCTGGCGCCGGCGATCGAGCGCGCCTTCCGCCTGCCCGGCCTCGAGGCCATCGCGCTCAGCATCAACTCGCCGGGCGGCTCGCCGGCGCAATCGGCCCTCATCCAGCAACGCATCCGCGATCTCGCCATGGAGCGCGAAGTGCCGGTGATGGCCTTCGTCGAGGATGTCGCGGCGTCGGGCGGCTATTGGCTGGCCTGTTCGGCGGACGAAATCTTCGTCAACGAAAATTCAATCCTCGGCTCGATCGGCGTGATCTCCGCCAGCTTCGGTTTCACCGACGCGATCGAAAAGCTCGGCATCGAGCGCCGCCTGCACACCCAGGGCAACAAGAAGTCGTTGTTGGATCCGTTCAAGCCCGAGCGGCCCGAGGATGTCGCGCGGCTCGAACATGTGCAGCGCCAGATCCACGGTAATTTCAAGGAGCTCGTGCGCAGCCGGCGCGGCCAGCGCCTAAATCTCGAGGAAGAGGAACTCTTCAGCGGCGATTTCTGGCTCGGCAGCCGCGCCGTCGAGATCGGCCTCGCCGACGGCATCGGCGATCTCAGGGGTGTGCTCCGCGAGCGCTATGGCAAGAAGGTGCGCATCCGCACCGTCACCCGCCGCCCCGGCTGGCTGCGCCGCCGCTTCGGCTTCAGTGGCGCGGCCCTTCTCGGCGCCGGCCTCTTTGGCCCGCCGGCGGACCAGGCGGAAGGCGGCTTTATCGATGGCGTTCTGTCCGCGATAGAGGCCCGCGCCTGGTGGAGCCGCTTCGGGCTTTAAAGCGGTATCGTCACGGTGAATTCGGCGCCCTGGCCGGGAGCGCTGGCGACGCGGACGGTGCCGCCATGGACTTCCGCGGCATTTTTGACGATCGAGAGGCCGAGGCCGGTGCCGGCCAGGCCGGCGACGTTTTCGCCCCTAAAATATTGCTCAAAAATGCGCTCACGCTCTTCCGTCTCGACGCCGATGCCCTGATCGCTGACGCGGAACTCGACAGCCTCGCCCTGCCGCGACACCGAGATATCGATGGTGCTGGCCGGCGGCGAATATTTGATCGCGTTGGACAGCAGATTGTTGAGGATGTGGCGCAGCAGCTTTTCGTCGAGCATGACCTCGCCCGCGACACCCTGAAACTCGAGATTTAAGCTCTGCCGCGCGTCGGTGGCGATACGCATTTGCTCCACCAGAGTGCGGCAGAACGGCTCAAGATCGATGGCGGACGGGTTGAAATCCAGCTTGTTGGCGTCCACCTGGCTGCCGATGAGGATGCGGTCGAGCACCAGGGTGATGGCGGAGACCTGCGTCTTGATTTCGCGGAGATGCGCCTTGAATTCGCGCTCGTCGAGACGGTCGGCATAGCGGTCGATGATATCGGCGGCGGCATGGATCGAGGTCAGCGGCGTGCGGAATTCGTGGCTCGCGGAGGCGATGAAGGTCGAGCGGATCTCGCCCATCTCGCGCTCATTGTCGAGCGCGCCGCGGGCCACCTCTTCGGCGCGGCGCTGCTCCGCCAATTCGAGCTGGAGGTCCAAATTTTCCCGATGCGCCTCGCCGATGAGCCGGTTGCCGCGAATGACCGTGACCAGCACCGCGCCATAAACGACCAGCAGAATACCGAGGGTGGCGCCGAGGATCAGCCACATGCGGTTGGAGATGGCGTGCTTGAGCGGGGTCACGTCGGAATAGATCTCGAACACGCCGGCGGGCGTGGACGTATCGCCGGGTTCGAAAATCGGGATATAGCTCGACAGAAGATCGCGCTCGAAAATCGTCTGTTCGAAGGAATCCATCTTGTCGCGGAAAGTGAGCGTGCTGACCACGCGGTTGTCGATCGCCGCGAGAAAGCCCGCATTGGCGCTCTTGTCTTCGCCGATCTGAAGCGGATCGGAGGAATAGACCGTGAGGCCGGACGGGCTGTAGATCTTGACCTTGGCAATATGCGTGCCGCGCACCGCTTCAGCCACGGCGCGCCCGACGGTTTCGAGAGACGGATGGCCGCGCAGCGCCTCCCGCGAGATATCCGGCGCCAGCGCCATCAACTCGCTGACCTCGCGGCGCAGCACGTTCGAAAGCGCGAAGGTGAGCGTTACATTATTCTCCTCCGCCATGTTCTTGAGTTGGGCGATGGAGACCGCCTGATTGACATAGGCAAGCGCGCCCGCGGCGATCAGCAGCACGATCCCGCCTATGAGGGCGAAACGTTTGGGAAGCGACAGGCCGCGCAGCATGCCGGGGCCCGGATTATCCGCGCGGCGGCCGAAGGCGGCCTGGCGGGTTCGGTTGGCAAATGCGGTGTGGCATGCTGGATTTGTTCTTGTTGTCGCGGCGAAGCATAGCGCGCTTCCCGCTACCGCGCCATGTTGCCCCGGCGCCAGACGAGGGAGAGAATGCCATGAAGACCTATCACGGAAGCTGCCATTGCGGCGCGGTCGCGTTCGAAGTCGAGGCCGACCTTGCGGTGCTGACGCGCTGCACCTGCTCGATCTGCAGCAAGAAGGGCGGCCTGTTCTGCTATGTGCCGCCGGAACAATTCCGCCTGCTGCGGGGCGACGACGCGCTCACGCTCTATCAATTCAATACCGGGGCGGCGAAACATCTCTTTTGCCGAAGCTGCGGCATCCACCCCTTCGGCCACCCCCGCTCGCGTCCGGGCACGCACCTCGTCAATGTCCGCTGCCTCGACGATTTCGACCTTGAAAACGCCACCTATGAGGTGAGCGTGTTCGACGGGCGGAACTGGGAGGCGGCGTTCAAGGCGCGCGAGGAAAGCGGCTGACGGCCTGGGATCGTCGGTTGCCATCACCTTAATGTGAACAGTGCTCTCTTCCCTGGCAATTCCACAATATTTATAGTGCCGCATCCAATTCGGATGTGATTGCAATTGTGTGCACCCCAGGGAGGAAAAATTAGATGTCCAAAGTGTCCTATGTCGTCCAGTGGACGATCAACGATGGCGAGCTGGAAAACTTCAAGTCCATGGCTTCCGGATTTGTTTCGGCCGTTCAGCAAAATGAGCCCGGAACGCTTGGCTATAATTGGTGGGTTGGCGAAGACGGAAAACATTGCCTGCTCGAAGAGACCTTCGACAGCTCCGAGGCCATGCTGACACATTTGGGCAATGTCGGCCCGAGCCTGCCCGATATCATGGCGATTGCGCCGATCACGCGGCTCGAAGTGCGCGGCGATGCGTCGCCGGAGGCGCGCGACGCGCTGGCCGGACTGGGCGCCACGCATTTTGAATATCTTGCCGGGTTTGACCGGTAACTCCGGATTGTCGCTTGCGGAGCGCGAAACAGCGCGCTTCCGCACGGCTCAAGTTTGCTCCTTCTCTCCAACCTCTCTTCCCCTCGGGGAAGAGGGGCTTATTTTGCGCCTTCGAGGGTGTAGACGGTCATTTTGCCGAAGCCCTTGATGTCGTCTTCGGTCGGCGGGCCAAAGCGGAACGCGTCGGCGAGCAGAGCCTGGGCGGCGGCGGAGGCGCGGATGGTGCCGTTCCCGGCGGTCTGTTCCATGCGCGCGGCGATGTTGACCGCGTCGCCCCAAAGATCGTAGGCGAATTTGCGCTTGCCGATGACGCCGGCGACAACCGGCCCGGAATTGATGCCGACGCGGATCTGGATCGGCTCGCCGGTGTCGTCCTGATGCCGCGCCGCCGCCTCGCGCATATCGAGGGCGAAACGCGCGATGTGCTGGGCGTGATCGGGTGCGGCCTCGGGCAGGCCGCCCACCACCATATAGGCGTCGCCGATGGTCTTGATCTTCTCCAGCCCGTGCTTCGTGGCGAGATCGTCGAAATCGCTGAAAATACCGTTGAGCAGACGCACGAGCTCAGCGGCGCTCATGCGCCGGGCGATCTCGCTGAAGCCGACGATATCGGCGAACAGAACCGTCGCCGTATCGTGCTGGTCGCCGATGGTTTCGGTCGCGCCCTTGAGGCGCTCGGCGATGGCGACGGGGAGTATGTTGTGCAGCAGGCTTTCCGAGCGCGCATGCTCCTGTTCGAGCGCTGCTTCCGCGCGCAGCATGGCCCTGTTGTAGAGACCGATCCAACCGAGAGTGAGAATGATAAATCCGAGCGCGTTGGCCATCATGAATGCGAACGCCCAATCGTCTGCCAGCGGACGAACCGCCTCGAATAAGACCGAATAGGCGGCCAGGAAAGCGAAGGCAAGGGAGAACAGGGCGACGAAAAATATTCGCGTCCGGCGGCTGAAAAAGGGCACCACCAAAAAGGCGATGGGCACGCCCGCAAGATAGAAATAGAAGCCGGATTCGCTGCCCAGAATCACCGTGGCCAGCGCTCCGTGTATCAGCGCCTCCGCCATGGCCAGCAGAAATCCGCTTGTGATGCGGCCGCGCACATGGAGTACGCTCGCCAGAGCGAACACCGTAATGCTGAAAATATTGTAGTAGGCCAGCAGCCACTGGTCGATCAGCGCGAAGATGAGCAGAAAGATCGCATGAAAGAAGGCACCCAGCAGGTAGACATAGAGGCCGCCAATGGCGAAACGCGTCTCGAGGTGCTTGCTGGGGGAAATATCCGGTGGAAGCGTCATGAAGCCGAATGCCAACCGAAATGGATTTGTCCGCGAGATTAACCGGTTTCCGCTGTGACGTCGCGCGCAATCGGGGCGGTGTGAAGGCTTGAAAATGCTGGAAAAAGAGGGTTAACAGCGCTTCGCGCTCAGTTTGCCCCTTCTCCCCAAACCCTCTTCCCCTCGGGGAAGAGGGGCTTATGACGCTGCTGCGTGCGGGAATTGGTGGTGTGGGGGGGTGCGACAAGGCTTGACCCGGAGCGCGCGAAGGCTCAAATTACAGCCATAACCCGGCGGATAGATATTCGGATTTGGCGTTAACCATCAATTGGATAGATC
>CAZUVO010000190.1:0-7376 GCA_964623955.1 uncultured Rhizobiaceae bacterium | reverse complement strand
GGCGCGGCGATCCTCGGCGCGGTGGTCGGCGAGCCGCTCCTCAACAATGCCGCCCAGCTCGCCGCCGGCGCCTATATCCAGGGCTATTCGCGCGATCAGGAGTTCGAGGCCGACCAGCTCGGCGTGCGTTATCTCACCCGCTCGGGCTTCGACCCGCTGGCGATGTCGAGTTTCCTCGGCACCCTCGGCGCGGAGCATCAGCTCGCCCTCAAGATCGCCGGCAAGGAGGGGCGCGATCCCGCGGGCGGCCTCTTTTCGAGCCATCCGCGCACCGGAGCACGGGTCGAGAAGGCGGCGGCGAGCGCGCGCGCCGCGGCCGGCGGCGGCCTGGCGCGCGACGCCGATATCTATCTCAATCAGATCGACGGCATGGTCTATGGCGATTCGCCGCGCCAGGGCTATGTGCGCGGGCGCGACTTCGCCCACGGCGAACTGCGCTTCCGCTTCACCGCGCCGCCCGGCTTCCGCCTGCACAATAGCGAAGAGGCGGTTTTCGGCGAGCATCAGGGCGGCGCGCTGCTGCGCTTCGACAGCCGACCGCTCGACAATCCCGCCATGACCACCGGAGATTATCTCACCCGGGTCTGGGGCAAGGGCTTCCGCTTCGACGGGACCGAGACCATCGAGATCAACGGCATGGAGGCGGCGACCGGCGCCGGGCGCATCTCCGGCAAGGATGGCAGGCGCGATGTGCGCCTCGTCGCCATCCGCTTCGCGCGCGATCAGATCTACCGCTTCCTCTTTCTCACCTCGCCGGACCAGACCGCCAGCTTCGACGAGGATTTCCGCCGCACCACCTTCAGCTTCCGCCGCCTGAGCACGGCCGAGGCGGCGGCCTTAAAGCCGCTCCGTATCCGCGTTGTGACGGTGCGCGCCGGCGACACTCAGGAAAGCTTCGCCCGGCGCATGACGGTCGATGATTTCCCGCTCGAACGCTTCCGCGTGCTGAACGGCCTCGGCGCCGGCGATGCCCTCGCACCAGGCCGGCGAATTAAAATCGTCAGCGAATAATTCCGAGGGCTATTCCAGGATCAAATCGCCCGGGCGTTCGACCCGGTCGGTGAGCAGGGCGCGGAGTTTTTGCAGCGCCTTGTGCTCGATCTGGCGCACCCGCTCCTTGCTGATGCCGAGATCGCGGCCGAGCTCCGCCAGGGTTACCGATTCGTCGCGCAGGCGGCGCTTGCCGATGATGATTTGCTCGCGCTCCGAGAGCTCGCCCAACGCTTCGTGCAGCCAAGTCGCGCGGCTGCCGGCATCGATGCGCGCGAACACGGTGTCCTCGGGCAGCGGCCTGGTGTCGGCGATGAAGTCCTGCCACTCGCCCTCGCCGGTTTCGCCGACCGGCGCGTTGAGCGACTGATCGCTCCCCGAGAGGCGCTCCTCCATCATCTCGACATCCCTCGTATGGACGCGGAGTTCGTGCGCGATACGCTCGCGGCCTTCGCGCCGGAGCGGCCCGTCGACATGGTCGATCTTGGCGCGGAGACGCCGGAAGTTGAAGAACAGCGACTTCTGCGCCGCCGTGGTGCCGGTGCGCACGATCGACCAGTTGCGCAGCACATAATCCTGCATCGCCGCGCGGATCCACCAGCTCGCATAGGTCGAGAAGCGCAGTTTGCGCTCCGGCTCGAAGCGTGCCGCCGCCTGGAGCAGGCCGACGCTGCCCTCCTGGATGAGATCGGCGACCGGCAGGCCGTAATTGCGGAAGCGCATCGCCGTGCTGATCACCAAGCGCGAATAGGCGGCGACGATCTCATGCAGCGCCGCCTCGTCATCCTCCTCGCGCCACCTGGTGGCCAGTTCATACTCATGCTCGCGGCTCAACAGGGGGGCGTTGATCGCTTCGGCGAAGAAGCGCTGTTCCGCCCGCTGGGCGTGATAATTGTTGGCGCGTACCGGCATGAGGCGTGTCGCTGAATAATTTCGCTTTTGTAGCGCTGGCTCTATTTGTTTTGATAATTAGAATAATTAAAAACTATAGCGCCAAATCGGGTTCGGCACAATGAAGATTAATTAATTTATGTTCACAAAATTGTAGGGAGGTGGGAGCTGAATCCGTCGGACCGGATGTCCCGTGCCGCCCTCCCCGGAGCGCGAGGCGCTGGCGCCAACCGCCGCCGATCTAGACTTCGATACGCTCGACTTCCGCGCCTTCGCTGTCGAAACAGACCGCGGCGAGGGTTCCGCCGAAGCCGCAGCCGGCATCGATCGAGGCGCTATAGGGGCCGATCCGGACGCCGGAATGGTCCGGATCGAAGCCGCGCACCACCATTCGGTAGCCGGCAAACGGCGCGTCGAGATCGGCGAAGCCGTCCATGCTCCACCAGAAGGCGTCGCCTTGGGCGTCGAGCGGGCGGTCGCGGTCGATCCCGGCATGGACGAAGAGGAGCGATCCGTCGTCGGTGAGGGCGGCGCGGCGCAGGCTGGTCATCAGCTCGTCATGGCCGCCCTTGGTTTGCATATGGCGGCGCAACTCATTGGTCCAACGCGCCAGCTCAAGAGCGCCGGAACGCGCGCGGCGTCCCGCCTCTTCGGCGTCGCCGCCATAGGCCGCCAGCGTCGCCTCGATGCCCTGCTCCAGCATCCAGGCCAAAACCTCGGCGGGCCCGACGGCGAGCTGGAGCTGCAGCAGTTTGTGCCACATCTCCTCCTGCTGGCCGCGCAAATAGGCGATATCGCAGGCGAACATGCCGGGCGCGGCGAGAAACTCGCGGCGAAATTCGAGCAGCGCATCGATGGTGGCGCCGACCGAAGGGCCGTGGCCCATGAAATTTCCGAGATAGACCAGCCGGTCGCCTTCCATCAGACGATCCGCCAATTTGTCATGCAGGCTATTCAGCCGCTCCGCTTCGCCATGGATGGCGGCGACGGCCCAGACGCGGCGCGCGCGGCGCAAGGTGGCGAAAATATTTCGGTCCACCTCGGCCATACAACCGCCCCCTTAAATTGGTCAGGCGGCGCGCAAGACGTTTTCCAGTTTCTCCGCCGCCTGTTCGGTGTCGGTATTCTCTACCGCCGCGAACTCGCGCGCCAGCCTTTCGAGCGCCGCTTCGTACATTTGCCGCTCGCTATAGGACTGGTCGGGCTGGCCCTCGTCGCGGTGCAGGTCGCGCACCACCTCGGCGATCGAGACCGGGTCGCCGGAATTGAGCTTGGCGTCATATTCCTGGGCGCGCCGGCTCCACATCACGCGGCGCGTCCGCGCCCGACCCTTCAGGGTGGTAATCGCCTGCTCCATCTTCTGTTGCGAGGAGAGCCGGCGCATACCCGAGGTGTCCGCTTTGTCAATCGGCACCCTGAGCGTCATCTTCTCCTTGTCGAACACCACGACGAAGACGCGCAAGGAAATATCGCCGATTTCATGCGCTTCGACCCCGGTAATTTGGCCGACGCCGTGGGACGGGTAGACGACATAATCCTTGACCGCGAAGCCGCGCAAATCCTCTGCCTTGGGCTTGGCCGGCGCCTTCTTCTTCGCCGCCGGTTTGGCAGGCGTGGGTTTGGCCGCTGTGGGTTTGGCGGGCGCGGGTTTGACCGCTTTGGCCGATTTCACCGCCTTGGCCGGGGCTGCCTTTGCCTTGGCGCCCGCCGGCTTCTTCACCGCGGCTTTGGCCTTTGGCGCGGCGGTTTTCTTCGCTGCCGCGGGGGCTTTCGCCTTCGATTTGGCCTTAGGCGCCGCTTTTTTGAAGACCGCCTTGCCTTTCACCGCCGCGACCCGTGCGCGCGGCTTCGCGGCGGCTTTTTTCGCCGCCGATTTGCTGGGTTTGGCTGCTGACTTCTTCGCCGTCTTACTGGCCGCGGCGGATTTTGCTGTTGCCATAATATTTTCTACCGTTCTTCAGTTAGACCGCCTACAGGGCGGCAGCCCGCGGGCCGTAATCCTGGCCAACCGCGGATATTTCTGTGAATCCGGCCACATCGAGCCGGATGGTTAATTGCTGCCGCACCAATAAGAAATGGGTGGGGATGCCCCACCCATTTCCAGGAAATTAAACAGACCATATCACAAAATGGCCTTTAAATACAGGGCTTAATGCAGCGTACTTGTCGGATTAGTGGTAAAGACGACCTGACGGTGACCATTTGCGACTCGGGAATCGCCCATTTGTTCCCGGTACATACCAATTTTAGCCCGGCTACGTTCCTTCGCCGGGCTTCTCCGAAAAATATTTTTCGAACTTGCCCTCTTCGTCCTTGTATTTGTCGGCATCCGCCGGCGGCTCGCCCTTGCGCGTGATATTGGGCCATATTTCCGCGAATTTCGTATTTATTTCCAACCATTTGGCTTCTTCATCGCCGCCGCCCGTATCGGGGATGATGGCTTCCACCGGGCATTCCGGCTCGCACACGCCGCAATCGATGCATTCATCGGGGTGAATGACCAGCATGTTCTCGCCGACATAGAAGCAATCCACCGGACAGACTTCGATGCAGTCCATATATTTGCACTTGATGCAAGATTCGATCACCAAATAGGTCATGTTTTCCTCTCTGCCTTCGCCACGCCGCCCGCGCGGCGGATCTTGGAATATGAACTCTGAGCTTGCGTCGCTTTCTACTCCGCCGCCAAAACCCGTTGACGCGCATCCGCCCGTTCCCGGTCGGTGACATGCAGCATGCCCGAGATGCGCTGGATCAGATTGCTTTCATAGGGGTGCAGCTCGCCATCCGCATAGACCACATGCCATAGCATTTCGATCAGCCTGAGGCGCTCCGCATGGCCGAAATTGTCATCGAACTTGCGGATGAAGCGGTAGAGGTCGGTGGCTTCATGCTGCGCCGCCTCGGCCTGCTCGATCAGGGTCTCGCATTCTTCGTCCGTCAGCTCGAATTCCTGCTTCAACACGCTCACCACGGCGCGGCGCTCGACCTCGTCATAGGATTCATCGAGATGCGCCGCCTCGACGAGAAGCGCCGCCGCCGCGAGATGGATTTGATCCACGCTGTGCGTCTCGACCTTGGTGCCTTCCGGCTCGGCGAAAAGCGCTTTGATTCGATTGATCATGGGCGATGCCTAACACAGCAATTGCGGCCACTCAACCACAGTTTAAGGCGTGTCTCCGACGTCATTCCGGGTGCCGGAGCGGGCCGATTCCGGCACGTCTTGAGGTGTTTCACCTGGTTCCAAATCCTCGTAGCAGAGCCGCGCCTCGGCGGCCGGGCCGCGCCGCTCGGGCATCGTCAAAATGCGCACCACGCGGATGCGCGAGCCTTGCGGGAAGGTCAAGATATCGCCCGCCTTGAGGGCGTAATGGGCCTTCCTCACGCGCTGGCTGTTGATGCGGATTTTGCCGCCGGCGCACATGCGCTGGGCAAGGCCGCGGGTCTTGTAGAAGCGCGCCTGCCACAGCCATTTGTCGAGCCTTTGGGTGTCGCTCACGCGCCGCCCTTTGCCGTCCGCGGCTTGCCGCCGCCGCGCCCGCGCCGGCCCGCGCCGTAGAGGGCATGCTCGCCCAAGGCGGCGAACGGTGAATCCGGGTCTGTCCGGGGCGGTTTGGCCTGTGCTTTATTTTTTTGTTTGCGCTTGCCGTTTGTCTTGCGCTCGGCGCGCTGGAAGCGCGCTTCGCCGTCCTCGCCGATGCCGGCAAGCTCGAAGCCAAGCGCCGCCGCCAATTCGGGGAACTGCTTGCGGCTGCATCCTGCGGTGGCGAAGAGCGCCGCATCGAGCGCGAAGGCGCCGGCACGCCCGCGCTTGGCGAGGCCGGCTGCCAGCCGCTCGGCCATATCGGCGCGCAACATCCGGGGCCCGATGGCGATGAACCCCATGGCGTGATAGGCCGCCGCCGGCATATTCGGATCGGCGGCGAAGCCGACTTGTGCCGGATCGCTGCCGGCGGGGAGGGCCGCGTCATGGCGCACCGCCCAGAGCCGCGCGGCGAAAGCGGCGCGGGATTTCTTCAACATGGTCGGGCAATGGACGCTGAGCGCGCCGATCTTCACATCGAGCGCGGCGAGCTCGGCGCGCGCCTTCTTGTCGAGGGCGCGGATATCCGCATCGAGCTTCTGCCGGGGAATGCAGCCGAGCGCCTCGGTAAGCTGAAAGGCGATACCGCGCGCGGCCCCGCTGAGCTCAGCCGCGCGCAGCTTGAGGAGCGGCCCGGCGGCGCGCGCGGTTTGGCGCTCAAGCCAGGCCGCGAGGCGGCGGCGAACGCGTTCGCGTTGCGGTCCGTTCAGGGCTTCGGTATGGAGCACTTCGATGCCGGGCTTGAGCACATCCTCGCTCGCCTTGAGCCGCGCCAGCGCTTCGCCGTGCCACAAAATTTCACCGCGCGCGGCCGCCGCATCGAAGCCGAAGGCCTTGTCCGGCTCCTGTTCGAGCGCCGCGACCCGGCGCGCGATCTCGCCGCCGAGGACTTTCTGCGCGGCGCTCGATATCGCCCGGCTGTCGCCCTCCGGCTCGTCCGGCAGAAAGCGAAATCCCGCCATACGCCCGACCCGGTGGCCCTCGACGAGAATTTCCCCTTCCGCGCCGATCGCCGCCATCAGCGAATCCGAGTCGCGCATGCTTTGCACCAGGGCGGCGGCGCGGCGGTCGACGAAGCGCTGGGTCAGCCGCTCATGCAGCGCGTCCGACAGCTTGTCCTCCACCGCCCGGGCGCGCTCCTGCCAATGGCGCGCATCGGCCAGCCATTGGGCATGATGCGAGATATAGGTCCAGGTGCGGATATGGCTGATGCGCGCGGTCAGGGTATCGATATCGCCGTCGGCGCGGTCGAGCCCGGCGACGCGGTCGGCGATCCAGGATTCCGGCAATTCGCCGGCTTGCGCCAGATGGAGAAAGATCTGGCGCACCAGGCGGATATGGCTGTCCGCCAGGGTCTTGCGGAAATCGGGAATCTGGCAGGTCTCCCACAGGAGACGCACCATCTCCGGCTCCTGCGCGATGGTGCGGATTTCCTCGTCCCGCGCCAGCGCGAGAAGGGTGAGATGATCGTCGCCGTCGCGCAGGCGGCGCAATCCGGACATCGCCGGCGGCCGGTCGAGCTCGTTCGTCAGATGGTCGAGGCTGAGGTAGGAAAGCTCGGTATTGCGCCAGAACACCTCGCGGATTTTGGGAAAGCGGTGCTGGGTCACCGCTTCGATCGTCTCCGCGTCGAACTCCTGCAATTCCGCCGTGCAACCGAAGCTGCCGTCCTTGGTGTGGCGCCCGGCGCGCCCGGCGATCTGGGCCAGCTCCGCCGCGCGCAAGTGGCGCATATTGCGGCCGTCGAACTTGCGCCGCGCGGAAAAAGCGACATGGTCGAGATCCATGTTGAGCCCCATGCCGATGGCGTCGGTGGCGACGAGATAATCGATCTCGCCGGCCTGATACATGGCGACCTGGGCGTTCCGCGTGCGCGGGCTGAGGGCGCCGAGCACGACGGCGCAGCCACCGC
>CAZUVO010000189.1:6458-7484 GCA_964623955.1 uncultured Rhizobiaceae bacterium | reverse complement strand
ACCGCCCGGCGCTTGAGGGACCAACAAAGATGAGATGGAGCAACACATGATGAACGCATCGGAAAAACGCGCCAAGCTGGTGGCGACAATCAAGAAGGGCGAATTCGTCACCGCGCCCGGCATCTTCGACATGGTCTCGGCCCGTATTGCCGACCGGCTGCCGTTCAAGGCGCTCTACATGACCGGCTACGGCGTGGCGGCCTCGCATCTCGGTGTGCCCGACGCCGGCATCGCCAGCTTCGGCGACGTAGTGAGCCGGGTGCGGATGATGGCGAACGGCACCAACGCGCCCCTGATCTGCGACGGCGATACCGGCTTCGGCGGGCTCTTGAACGTGCATCACACGGTGCGGGGCTATGAGGATGCGGGCTGCGCCGCGATCCAGATGGAGGATCAGGAAGCGCCCAAGAAATGCGGCCACACGCCGGACCGGCGCGTCGTGCCGATCGAGGACATGGTCGAGAAGATCAAGGTCGCCGTGGATGCGCGCCGCGACCCCAATTTCCTCATCATCGCGCGCACCGATTCGCGCACCGCGCTCGGCCTCGACGAGGCGATCCGCCGCGGCCACGCCTTCGCCGAGGCGGGCGCCGACGTGATCTTCGTCGAAGCACCGGAATCGATCGACGAGCTCAAGGCGGTGGGCGCCGCCTTCGACAAGCCGGTGCTCGCCAACATGGCCGATAAGGGCAAAACCCCGATCCTGCCGGCCGATGAGCTGCAGGCGATGGGTTTCTCGATCGCCATCTTCCCCGGCCTCGGCATGCTGGTCGCCGGCGCCGCGTTGAACAACGCCTACACCACGCTCCTCAAGGACGGCACCAGCGCCGCAGTGGAAAACCAGATGATGGAGCTCACCGACATGCACCAGCTCATGGGCTTCGAAGAGGTCTGGGCGTTTGAGCGCAAGTGGGCGAAGGACGAGGCGGCGGAGTAGCCCAAGCGCCGCCGACCCCGGAATGCGCCCAGCATTCCGGTTAGTGGTGTCTTTTTAGTAGGACCCTCAGGCGCCGGGCGCGCGCCTCC
>CAZUVO010000189.1:0-6448 GCA_964623955.1 uncultured Rhizobiaceae bacterium | reverse complement strand
TAAGAAGCCCTCAAACGCCGGGCGGTCGCCTCCGCTCCCTTGGCTGCCTCGTATTAACTCGGGCGGGCGGTCGCCCTTGCCGGAATGCTCACGCATTCCGGTTGGTGGTGCCGTTTTGAAGAGTCGCGCTTGCTACGCACAAAAAAAGGCGGTGCCCGGAGGCACCGCCTTTCTTGTTAATCACCGAGCCTTACGCGAAGCTTACTCCGCCGCGGCACCCGCCCTTTGGGCGCGTTCGCGGAGGGTTTTGATGACGTGTTCGCGGAAGACTGGGGCGGCCGGGGGTTCTAGGCCGGTTTCTTCCTTGCAGCGGGCGCGGAGATCCTCGACCTCGCCGCCGCGGTCGATCAGTAGGATCTCGCCGCGATCGGCGCGCATTTTTTCGCGGAGATCGTTGGTCGCGGCTTCGTCGACGGAGAGGTCGTCGTTCAAGACCACGCCGTAGCGTTTGGCGCCTTCCATCGTGACGAGACCACGGTCGACTTCGAGGGCGACCAAAGCCGGGTCGCGCTCGTAGGGATCGCCCCAGCCGCCGCCGCCCCAGGTGTGGAACAGCAACAGATCGCCGGCCTCGACCTTGATATGGTCGCATTTCGGCGGCAGCAATTCCTTGGTGCCGTCGGCGCGGTGGATTTCCTTCTTGCTGCGCCGGCCGGGCTGGCCGCCGACCACGCCCCACGGATAGGTCAGCCAGCGGTCGTCATGAAGCGACATCTCGCCGGGCTCTAGCGCGCGGTAGCCGATGGTGATGCCGTTGCCGCCGCGATGCATGCCGGGGCCGCCCGAATCCGGGATCGATTCATAAATATCGATGCGGAGCGGGAAATAGGCTTCCAAGAACTCGTTCGGCACATTGGTGAAACTCGGCCAGAGCGAATGGCCGTCCGGGCCGTCGCCGGCGGGGCGGCCGGGAATGCCGCCGAAGCCGATCTGGTAGAGCTGGTACCACTCGCCGTCCTTGTCATAACCCGAATACATGAAATGCGGGCTGTCGGAGAAGCCGGCGGCGACCATGTAATCCGGATTGCGCTGACCCAAGAGGCCGGAGAGCACGTCGAAAATGCGCGCGAGCGCATGGGTGCGCGACGACAGCGCCGCCGGTTTCAAGGGCTTGAGGAGCGTGCCCGGCGGGATGCGCACATCGACATGATCGTAGAAGCCGTCATTGAACATGATCTGCGGGTCGAAGATGTTGATCATGTAGACGCCGACGAACATTTTGAACATTTCCTCGTTGAGGAACATGTTGATCGAGGAATCCGATTGCGGATCGGTGCCGTCGAAATCGAACACCAAGAGATCGCCCTCGCGCCACATGGTGCAGGCCATCTTGTAGGGGCCCTTGCCCATGCCGTCATCGTCGACATAATCCTCGAAATAGACCCGCTCGTCCTCGCCGACCGAGGTCTGGATGAGGTGCAGCATGGCGCGGCGGTTGCGCTCGAGAAGCTCGTCCATGGCGGACTGGATGGTATCGACGCCGAAGCGCTCGCACAGTTCCAACACGCGCTTCTCGGCGAGGCGCACCGCGGCGACGAGGGCGTTGAAATCGCTCTCGTTCCATTGCGGCATGCGGCATTGGTGGAGGATGACCTTGAGCACGTCTTCCTGCAGCTCGTCCTTCTTGTAAATCTTGACGATCGGAATGACGACGCCTTCCTCATAGATCTGCGCCGCGTCGGTCGGCAGCGAGCCGGGCACCTTGCCGCCGACATCGGTCATATGACCGAACATGGCGGCATAGGCGACGAGCCGGCCGTCGAGGAAGACGGGGCGCATCACCAGCCAGTCCGGCGCATGACTAATCGCGCCGGCGCAGCTGTAAGGATCGGAGGTGAGGAACAGATCGCCCTCCTCGATGGTGCCGTCATAATCGCGGTTGAAGCCGTGGATGAAGGAGCCGAACTGGCCGACCACCATCTTGCCGTTGGGCGACGCGATCATCGGGAACTCATCATGCTGCTCGCGGATGCCGGGCGACATGGCGGTGCGGTAGAGCACCGCGTCCATCTCGTAACGGGCACTGCGGAGCGCGCTTTCGATGATGTCGAGGGTGATCGGGTCGATATCGATCTTCTTGAAGGGCTCGGCGTTGGGCTGAATGATATTGGCTGGCATGGCGAAATACTCCTAGCTGACCGGGCGGATGACAATGGTGCCGAACTGATCGACCTCGCCGACATGGTCCGACAGGATCAGGGTCGTCGAATCCATTTCGGTGACGATCGCGGGCCCGGCGATCCGATTGCCCGATTTGAGTTTCGTCCGGTCGTAAATCTTTGCTTCCTGGTCGCGATTGTCCATGTAAACCGTGCTGGTCGCAACCACAGCTTCGGACGGGTCTTCACCGCCTTCCGGCAGGGTGCCGGCCGCGACGAAGGTCTCGGCGCCCTGCACGATGGCGCGGAGCGTGACGATCTCATGCCCGGCGTCGAGGGCGAAGGTGAAGAGTTGCGTATGGATGTCGTCAAACTTTCGGCGCAACAGCTCAAGGCCGTCCTTGGCGAACTCGTCTTCCGTGAAGTTGACCGGCAGCTGCAGGCCCTGGCCGTGATAGCGCAGATCGACCTCATATTCGACCGTCTGCTCGTCGCGCGGCACGCCCTCCTCGTCGAGGGATGCATGGGCGCGCTCTTCGAGCTCTTTGAGAATATTGCCGACATCCTCGTTGCTGACCTCGGAGAATTGCCGCACGACGGAGCGCGAGGCCTCGTCGGTGACCCGCGTGGTGGCGTCGCCGTAAGCGCACAGCACGCCCGGCGAGGGCGGGATGATCACCGGCCAGGCGCCCATCAGCTTGCCGAGCGCGTTGGCGTGGAGCGGCCCGGCGCCGCCAAAGGCGATTAGCGCGAAGTCGCGCGGATCGAAGCCCTGCTGCACCGAAACGAGCCTGAGCGCACCGAAGATGTTCTCATTGACGATGTCGATGATACCGGAAGCGGCGGTCTTGAGATCGAGGCTCAGCGCATCGGCGATGGTCTGCACGGCAGTTTCCGCCGCCGCCACGTCGAGCTTCATTTCGCCGCCGATCAACTCGGGCGGCAGATAGCCGAGCACCACATTGGCGTCGGTCACTGCCGGCCGGTCGCCGCCGCGGCCATAGGCCGCCGGACCCGGGCTGGCGCCGGCGCTTTCCGGGCCGACGCGGAGCGCCTTGGTGAGCTCCGGCACATGGGCGATCGAGCCGCCGCCGGCGCCGACAGTGCGTACGTCCAGGGAGGACGCACGCACGGTGATGTCGCCGACCGTGGTCTCGCGCCGCTTGCGCGGGATGCCGTTCTGAATGAGCGCCACGTCGGTCGATGTGCCGCCCATATCGAGGGTTAGGAGATCGCCGAATCCGGATTGCTTGGCGATCCACAGCGCGCCGGCAACGCCGCCGGCGGGGCCGGACATCAACACGTTGACCGGCGAATTGCGCGATGCCTCGACCGAGGAGAGGCCGCCGTCGGAGCGCAGGATATGGAGATGCGCGTCCACTTTGCGGTTCTTCATTTCGCTGTCGAGTTGGGCGAGATAATCGCGCACCACCGGCGCGACATAGCTATTGGCGACGGTGGTTATGGCGCGCTCATATTCGTACATTTCCGGCAGCACCTCTGAGGAGATCGAGACCGGCACGTCGGGCATGACCTCCTCGGCGATCTCGCGGATGCGCACCTCGGTCTCGCCATTGGCATAGGCGTTCATCAGCGACACGGTGAGCGCCTGGATGCCGCGCTCTTTCAGGCCTTCGAGCTTGCCGCGGAGATCGCCCTCGTCGAGCGCCTGGACCAGGCCGCCGCGCGCATCGCGCCGCTCCTTGGCCTCGATGGTCGCCTCGAGAGGCGCCAAGGGCTCGGGCTTCGGCCAGATGATCCAGCCGGCGAGAATGCCGGGCACGAAGGAGCGCGCGATCTGCAGCACCTGGCGGTGGCCTTCGGTGGTCACCAGACCGACGCGGGCACCCTTGCCCTCGAGGATCGTGTTGGTCGCGACCGTGGTGCCGTGCATCACATGGGTGATCGCGCCGGGATCCACATTGGCGCTGCCGCACACTTTTTCGATGCCGTTTAAGACGCCGATGGAGGAATCCTCCGGCGTGGAGGGTACCTTGGCGCGATAGGTTTCGCCCGATCCCTCGTCGATCAGGAGGAGGTCGGTGAAGGTGCCGCCGACATCCACTCCCAAGCGGTAAGCCATGTTTCTGTCTCCTTACACAATGCCGCCGAAGCGGATCTCTATGTTCACAAGCCCGCACGGGCTATTTGATAAAAAGATTCGGGCCGGGCCACGAAGGCGCCGGCCCAAACTGACGAGGCGGATAAAACCTGACGCGCTACCCTTCCTCGGCCACTTTCTTCGCGCCAAAACCTTGGCGCCGTTTCTGCATGACATAGACGACGAGGAAGCTGGTGAAAATAACCGCCAGCGAGAAGATCGTCGTCATCGTGCCGATCGCGTAAATCGTCGGTGTGGCGGCGATGGAGAGCGCGTTCACCAGCTCAACCGGAAGCGAATTGTCCTCGCCGGCAACGTTCGAGATACGCGGATATTCGTCATAGGAAAGCGTAAAGCCAAACAGCGCCACGCCGATCAGGCCCGGCAGAGTGATCGGAATGGTCACATTCCTGAGCGTCTGCCATTGCGTGGCGCCCTGGTCCTTGGCCGCCTCCTCGAGGCGCGGATCAAGCCGGCTGAAGACGGCCAGCATGATCAACACGCCGAACGGCAGGGTCCAGCTGAGATGCGCGCCGAGGCCGCCCGACCACCACTGACTGGTCAGGCCGAGATTGGCAAAGCCGATGCCGATGCCGAGGCTGATCAGGATCGAGGGGCAGATCAAACTGGCGACGACCAAATAGAAGACGACGATATTGCCCCTGAAATTCTTGCGGAACGCCAAGCCCGCGAGGAACGAGATGCCCATGGTGAGCACCATCACGATCAAGCCGAGAATGACGGATCGGCCGAACGGCCAGCGATAATCGCCGATATAGTGTGGATCGAAAACCTCGCCGAAATAGAACAGCGAGAAGCCCTGCATCGGGAAGGAGAGCGAGGCGTTGTCGGCTTGGAACGACAAGATCACGATGATAACGATCGGGCCGTAGAGGAACAGCAGATAGAAATAGAACAGCGCGGCGCGCGGCCAAAATCCCGGGGCTCTTTTGATACCGTCACGCATGGCTAAAGCTGCTTTCTCACATCGACCACGCGCATGATCCCGCCGACCAGGATCAAGACGACGATCAGCAGGATCATCGCGGACGCGGCGGCCGGTGGATATTGCACATTGTAAATTTGATTGGACATCGACGCCGCGACCGTTCCCACCTTGGCGCCGCCGAGAATGCGGATGGCGGTGAAATCGCTGGCGACCAGGGCGATTACGAAGATCGCGCCGATGGCGATGCCGGGTTTACAGAGCGGCAGGATGATGTTCCACAATATTTGTATGGAACTTGCTCCCGCATCCTTTGCGGCTTCGATCAAATCCTTATTGATGCGCGCCATCACGTTAAAGAGCGGCGCCATCATAAAGAGCGTAAAAATCTGAATGTAGGACAAGAGAACCGCGAATTCCGAGAACAACAGAAACTGCAGCGGCTCATCGGAAAGGCCGATGCCCATGATCGCCTGATTGATGATGCCTTCCTTGCCGAGGAACGGGATCCAGGCGACGGTGCGAATCACCGCGGAGGTCCAGAACGGAACCACGCAAAGCAGGAAGAGAAGCATCTTGGTCCTGAGCTTCACCAAGTCGAAGACCAGGAAATAGGCCAACGTAAAGCCGAGAACGAAGGTCACCGCCAAGGTGATGAGCAGCATCTTGAGGGTCTGCCAATAGTTGATGGCGGTGAGCGATCGGGTGAAAATTTTCTCGTAATTGCGGCCCGTCCACACGCCCTCAAGCGTCATGAAGCCGTCGAACTTCCAGAGACTTAAAATAATGATGACGATGACCGGGCCGACGAGAAAAAGCGTCAGCGTGATCACCAGAGGCGATATCTGAATAGCGGTGGTATAGCGGTTAAAAAACGCAGTCAGCCCCGCCATCTATCCGTTCCTAGAATGCAATTAATTAATATCGAGAAAGAGATGCGGGACGCCGAAGCGCCCCGCACCCAATATTCCTGACCTTAGGAGGCCATGAATTCGTTCCACCGCTCGGTGAGATACTCGTTCTCGTCCATGACCGAGTTCCAAACCGCAACGCGGCCCATGCGGTTCTTGTAGGAGCCGCCATCGCGCACGGCACCGACTTTTTCCATCAGCTTGCCGAACGGGCTGTAGATGTCGACCGTTGCCGGCTTGCCTTCGAACCAGAAATCCCACTCCGGCTGCGGCAGATACTTCTTGGTGTTCTGCCACGTCACCACGTAGTAGCCCTGGCGCGCGAAGAACGCACCGGCCGTACCGGAATGGTACCAGGTCACATAGTCATAGACCGCGCCCAGCTTCTTGC
>CAZUVO010000188.1:0-7519 GCA_964623955.1 uncultured Rhizobiaceae bacterium | reverse complement strand
ATTGCTAAATGGGAGCGCGGCACGCAATTGATATGCACGCAGAATCCCACGTCGAACGAGGAATATCGCCGCGGCTGGCATCCCGAGAAAGTCGCGCCGGCCAAGAATGGCGGCGGCTCGGTGCTGGTCGTCGGCGCCGGGCCGGCCGGCATGGAATGCGCCCGCGTGTTGGGCCTGCGCGGCTATGACGTGCATCTTTGCGAGGCGGAGGGCGAGATGGGCGGCCATATGCGCGATGTCATGCGCTATCCGGGCCTCGCCGAATGGGGCCGCGTGATCAGCTACCGCGAGGGCCAATTGGCGAAGGCCAAAAATGTCGAGGTGCACACCAATACCGAGCTCGAATCGGGCGATGTGTTGACCTATGGCGCCGACAAGGTCGTGCTCGCGACGGGCTCCTCCTGGGCGACGGACGGGTTCGGCCATGTGACCATGGCGCCGATCCCGGGCGCCGATGCGTCCACCGCGCAGTTTCTCACGCCCGAGCAGGTAATGGCCGGCGCGGATGTCGGCGACCGCGTTGTGGTGCTCGATTCCGACGGCTATTTCACCGGCATCGCGATGGCCGAAATGATGGCCGATCTCGGCAAAGAGGTAAGCATCGTCTCGCAGTTCGGCGGCGCCGCGCCGCTCACAGACTACACCCTGGAAGGCCCGAACATTCACCGCATGCTGAATGAAAAGAATATCACCCAGTATGGCGGCCATTGGGTCGAGGCCTGCGAGCCGGGCAATGCCGTCAAGGTCAGGCTGTTCGATCTGTTGCGCGACGGTGCGACGCGCACCACCGAGCCGGCGGCCGGCAAACCGCCGCGCGAGCCGGGCACGGAAACGACCACCGTCGAAGCCGACGCGGTGATCCTGGTGACCGGACGGCGCTCAAACAACGCGCTCTACAGGTCGCTGTGGGAAAGCCGCGACAAGTGGCAAGCGGAAGGCATCGGCGGCGTTTATCAGGCGGGCGATTGCTATGCGCCTAGATTTATCGCCGATGCCGTCTTCGAGGGCTATCGCATCGCGGTGGAGTTCGAATCCGACAATCCGCAGCAGCCCTTGCCCTTCCTGCGCGAGCGCATGATCTGGGGGCGGGACAATCCGGTGGCCGGCGTGAGTTAGTCCCGACCGGCGCCTGCCGGCGCTCTTGTGCGGCTTCGGGCCAATGGCTAAATTCCCCGCTGCGCACCGCGTGCGCGATTCGGCAGCAGGGGACCGCAGATATCATGAGCGAAGCCAAGATCGCCCAGAAGGCGCCTTACGAGGCGGAGCTGGAAGCGGATAAGAAATATGCCTGGTGCCGCTGCGGGCTGAGCGCCAAGCAACCCTTTTGCGACTGCTCCCATTCCACCACCAGCCTCAAGCCGATGATCTTTACCGCCGAGAAGGCCGGCACCCATTGGCTGTGCGGCTGCAAGCAAACCGCCGGCCAGCCGTTCTGCGACGGCACCCATGGAAAGCTCTAGGCGTTGAAGGCTGTCCGACTGCTCATCTTGGCCGCGCTCGCGCTGCCGCTTGCGTCTTGCGGCCTGTTCGAGGATCCGCCGCCGCCTTGCCCGCTGGTCTCGATCATGGATCAGGCGAAGCAGGTGACGCTCTACCGCCCGGGCCCGGGGCGCGATTTGACCGATGTCGCCTATCAGGTCGATATCCGCGATCTCGCCTATGAGTGCGACTATGATTTCGACAATTTCGACAGTCGGGTGACGGTCAATTTCAACATCCTGTTCGTTGCCGAACGCGGCCCGGCGGCGGATCAGGGCCAAATTGAGATTCCCTATTTTGTCGCGGTCACTGATCCGGGCCGTAATATTCTCACCAAGAAGCGATTTTCCGTGACCCTCGAATTCGAGGGCAATGCGGTGCGTGCGCAGAAGGTCGAGGAACTGGCCCAACGCATCCCGTTTCCGAGCGACGCCGACGGCTCGGACTATAAGAGTTTTATCGGCATCCAGCTTACCCCGGGGCAGCTCGACGATATTCGCCGCGCGGGTGGCGGCTGACGCACCTGGCGCGGTTGACCGGGGCGCCACAGGCGTTACACTCGCATCCGTCCGGTCGACACAGTTGAACCTTGCGGGAGAGATTTGCCGGCGGAGCCGCCGGTGGACGCCGAAGGAGCAAGGGTCCCGAAAACTCTCAGGCATCAGGGACCGCAAGGGGATGTGACTCTGGAAAGCAGGCAGGCGCGCGTGACGTAGGCGCCCGGCCTCACCGAAGGGGAAAGCCGCCGGCGCTTGTGCGTCCGAGCTGGTCAATCTTTCAGGTACGGAGACAGAGGGGGCGCCGGGCGATCCTTGATCGAGGATCGCTGGCGCGTTTTGTTTTCGTAGCTGGAGTTGGCGATGAGCGGAGAGAACGGGGAACAGGCGGTCGAGACCACCCCGCTGCATGAGCGCCATGTCGCCGCCGGCGCGAAAATGGTGCCCTTCGCCGGCTATGCCATGCCGCTCAATTATCCCGCCGGCATCATGGCCGAGCATCTCCACACCCGCAAAAAAGCCTCGCTCTTCGATGTCAGCCATATGGGCCAGATCAGCATCTGGGGCGATGGTGCGTCGCATGCCCTCGAATGGCTGGTGACGGGCGACATGATCGGCCTGAAGGTCTGGCGTTCGCGCTACACCCAGTTCACCACCGATGACGGCGGCATCAGGGACGATCTCATCGTCACCAATGCCGGCGGCCGCCTGATGCTGGTGGTCAATGCGGACCGCAAACAGGCCGATCTCGACCATCTCGAGATCGCCTTTCGCGGCGCGCTCGATGTCGCGCTGCATGACGACAAGGCGCTCATTGCCCTGCAGGGCCCGCATGCCGCCACGGCCCTGGCGCACCATGCGCCGGCGGCGGCGGAGCTTGGCTTCATGTGCGCCGGCACTATGGCGATCGCCGGCATCGACGCCACCGTGTCGCGCTCCGGCTATACCGGCGAAGACGGCTTCGAAATTTCCGTCTATGCCGAATCGGCGCATCATGTGTGGGATATCTTGGCGGCCGACCCGGAGATCGAGCCGGCCGGCCTGGGCGCGCGCGATTCGCTCCGCCTCGAAGCCGGGCTCTGCCTCTATGGCCATGATATCGACGAGACCACCTCACCGGTGGAGGCCGGCCTCCTGTGGTCGATCGGCAAGCGCCGGCGCGAGGAAGGCGGGTTCCCGGGCGCGGAGAGAATTCAGGGCGAAATCGAAAACGGACCCAAGCGCCGCCGCGTCGGCATTTTACCGCAAGGCCGCGCGCCGGCGCGCGAAGGCACGGAAATCTTGGATGCCGCCGGTGCGCCGGTCGGCAAGATCACCAGCGGCGGATTCGGGCCAAGCGTCGGTGGCCCGGTGGCGATGGGTTATGTCGACGCGGCATCGGCCGGGATTGGAACGGAGCTTGGCCTGGTGGTGCGCGGCAAAACCATACCGGCGCGGGTCGCCGATATGCCCTTCGTCGCGCACAGCTATCACGGCAGCTAAGGAAAAATCAGGGGAGGGGTCATGAGCGATCTCAAATACAGCAAAGACCATGAATGGCTGCGCATCGAGGGCGACAGCGCGACGGTGGGCATTTCCGATTACGCCCAGGAGCAGCTCGGCGATGTTGTCTATGTCGAGCTGCCGGAAGTTGGCCAGCAAATCGCCTCCGGCGGCCAGGCCGCTGTCGTGGAATCGGTCAAGGCCGCGAGCGAAATCTACGCGCCCGCCGGCGGCGAGGTAACCGAAGTCAACAGCGCGCTCGAGGACGACCCTTCGCTGGTCAACAGTGACGCCACCGGCGAAGGCTGGTTCTTCAAACTCAAGCTCGCCGATACGGCGGAGCTTGATTCGCTGATGGACGAGGCTGCCTATGGCGAGTTTACCGCCGGGTTGGAATAGGCGGAGACGGGATCAAACAGGGGACGAAGAATGACAGGGGAAAAATCCGATCTGGCGGCGTTGCAGGCCAAGGACGCGTTCATTCACCGCCATATCGGGCCGAGCGAAGGCGATATCGCCGAGATGCTCGAATTTCTCGGGCTCGACAGCCTGGAAGCGCTGATGGACGAATCGGTGCCCGACGCGATCCGCGCGGAATTCCCTGACAGCATTCCGGCTGCGCGCACCGAGCAGGATGTGCTGGCGGAGCTCGCCGCCATGGCGGCGCGCAACAAGACCGCCACATCGATGATCGGCATGGGCTATTACGACACCCACACGCCGCCGGTGATCCTGCGCAATCTTCTGGAAAATCCCGGCTGGTACACCGCTTATACCCCCTATCAGCCGGAGATCAGCCAGGGCCGGCTCGAAGCGCTCCTCGTGTTCCAGACCATGGTGATGGACCTGACCGGCATGGATTGCGCCAATGCCTCGCTCCTGGACGAAGCGACCGCCGCCGCCGAAGCGGTCCATATGAGCCATGGCGCGACGAAGAATCTCGGCGACCGTTTCTTCGTTTCGCAAGAATGTCACCCGCAGACTATCGCCGTCCTCAGGACCCGCGCCGAGCCGGTCGGTATCGAGATCCACGTCGGCGATCACAAGACGGCGCTGGACGCAGGCGATTATTTCGGCGCCCTCCTGCAATACCCGGCGACCGGCGGCGGTATCGAGGATTACCGCGGCTTTATCGATGCGGCGCATGACAAAGGCATGCTGGTGACCGTCGCGGCCGATCTCCTCGCCCTGGTCTCACTTACCCCGCCGGGCGAATTCGGCGCCGATATCGTCATCGGCAGCGCCCAGCGCTTCGGCGTGCCGATGGGCTTCGGCGGGCCGCACGCCGCGTTTTTCGCCACCCACGAGAAATACCGCCGCGCCATGCCCGGGCGCATCGTCGGCGTCTCGGTCGACAAGGCCGGCCAGCCGGCGCTCCGCCTCGCCCTGCAAACCCGCGAGCAGCATATCCGCCGCGAGAAGGCGACCAGCAATATCTGCACGGCGCAGGTCCTGCTCGCCGTCATCGCCGCCATGTATGCGGTCTATCACGGCCCCGGCGGGCTCGGCACCATCGCAAGGCGCGTCCACCGCCTGACCTCGATCCTGGCGGCTGGCCTTACGCGCCTTGGCGTCACGGTCACCAATGAAAGCTGGTTCGACACGCTCACCATCGCTCCGTCCGGCGGCGCGGAAGCGGTGCTGGCCCGCGCCGCCGAAGCGGGCATAAATCTCCGCCCCGTCGATGGCGACCGGTTGGGCATCTCGCTCGACGAAACCACACTCGTCGAGGATGTCGACCGGCTGTTCGAAACCTTCGCGCCCGAAGGCGCACCCGGCTTTACCGCCGAGGATCTCGACGGAGAGGCTGCCGGCGGTATCCCTGAGGGATTGCGCCGGCAATCGCCGATCCTCACCCATTCCCAGTTCAACACCCAGCGCTGCGAGACAGAGATGCTGCGCTATATGCACCGCCTCGAGCTCAAGGACATCAACCTCAACCACTCGATGATCCCGCTCGGCTCCTGCACCATGAAGCTCAATGCGACGGCGGAGATGATCCCGGTGACCCTGCCCGGTTTCGGCCGCATGCATCCCTTCGCGCCGCGCGATCAGGCATCCGGCTATATCGAGTTGATCGAGGGCCTCGAGCGCATGCTGTGCGAGGTGACCGGTTTCGCCGCCGTCTCGCTGCAGCCCAATGCGGGCAGCCAGGGCGAATATGCCGGCCTCTTGGCGATTCGCGATTATCACGCGGCCAATGGCGGCGGGGCGCGCGATATCTGTCTCATCCCGAGCTCGGCCCATGGCACCAATCCGGCGAGCGCGGTGATGGCCGGGCTCAAGGTCGTCGTCGTCGCCTGCGATTCGAACGGCAATGTCGATGTCGGTGATCTCAAGGCCAAAGTGGCCGAACATGGCGAGCGCCTCGCCGCCCTGATGGTGACCTATCCCTCGACCCATGGCGTGTTCGAGACGGCGATCGTCGAGATCTGCGAGATCGTCCATCAGGCGGGCGGCCAGGTCTATCTCGACGGCGCCAACTTGAACGCGCTGTTGGGGGTGAGCCTGCCGGGCGAGTTCGGCCCCGACGTGGCGCACATGAATCTGCACAAGACATTCTGCATCCCCCATGGCGGCGGCGGCCCCGGCGTCGGGCCGATCGGCGTCAGAGCCCATCTGGCACCCCACCTGCCGGGCCATCCGCTGGCGTCTGCTGGTGAGAGGGCCGAAGGCGCCGGCCCGGTGTCCGCCGCGCCCTTCGGCTCCGCCGGCATCCTGCCGATCTCCTGGGCCTATATCGCCATGATGGGCCGCGCCGGGCTGATCAAGGCAACGCAAACCGCGATCCTCAGCGCCAACTATATCGCCGAGAAACTGAGCCCCCATTATCCCGTGCTCTATCGCGGCGAGAACGGCCGGGTCGCCCATGAATGCATCATCGATCTCCGCCCGCTCAAGGAAAGCTCGGGCGTCAGCGTCGACGATGTCGCCAAGCGCCTGATGGATTACGGCTTTCACGCGCCGACCATGTCCTTCCCCGTCGCCGGCACCCTGATGATCGAGCCGACGGAAAGCGAACCCCGCGCCGAGCTCGACCGCTTCATCGAGGCGATGATTTCCATTCGCGGCGAGATCAAGCGCGTCGAGGACGGCCAGTGGAGCGCCGAGGACAATCCCCTCGGCAATGCGCCGCACACCCTGGAAGAAGTCGCCGCCGACGATTGGCCGCACGCCTATAGCCGCGAAGACGCGGCCTTCCCGGTCGCCACCCTGCGCCAGGCGAAATATTGGCCGCCGGTCGCGCGCATCGATCAGGTCTATGGCGACCGCAACTTAATTTGCGCTTGTCCGCCGCTTGAGGCATACCAGAACGCAGCGGAATAAAATCCCCGCGCCCCGCATCGGGGAAAGCCGGGAACGGACAAGGAGAGCCATCATGAGCGAGAAAGTATCGCTGGTCGCCTATTTGCAGGCCAAGCCGGGCAAGGAGCAGGAACTGGTGGACACGCTCCTCTCTCTGGTCGCGCCGACCCGGGTCGAGGCGGGCTGCATCGATTATCATCTGCATGTCAGCGACGAGGACCCGAGGCGCTTCATGTTCTACGAGAATTGGGTGACCAAGAAGGATCTCGACGATCATCTCGCCAAGCCCCATCTCGTGCCGCTCCTGAGCCGCACCGACGAGCTGCTCGACGGCGAAATCGAGCTCGAGCTTTTCACCATGCTGAGCGAGGCGCCGTAGTAGCGACGCCGCTCCCAGGAGGAATTCGCGATGAATATCGGAAAGAGCGAACCGACCATCGTCACGGCGAGCGATATCGACCCCGGCTTTGACTGGAACCGGGCGATCCCTGCTCCGGGTCACACCGCCGTCGATTTCGAGGAGCGGGTCAATTTCCGCCGCCTGCATGATTACCGCCTGGCGCGCTCGAAAAAGGCGCTGGCGGATAGCGAACTCGGCGCCATCCTCTGTTTGGACGCCAACAATATCCGCTATATCTCCGGCACGGTGATCGGCGAATGGTCGCGCGACAAGATGAGCCGCTATGCCCTCCTCACCGGCACCGGAGATCCGCATATCTGGGATTTCGGCTCGGCCGCGACCCATCACCGCCTCC
>CAZUVO010000187.1:0-7548 GCA_964623955.1 uncultured Rhizobiaceae bacterium | reverse complement strand
GCTGGCCGCGATCAAGGGCCGCACCATCCACATGTATCACGCCGAGGGCGCGGGCGGCGGCCATGCGCCGGACATCATCAGCATCACCGGCGAGCCCAATTGCCTGCCGTCCTCGACCAACCCGACCAATCCGTACACCCGCAACACCTTCGACGAACATCTCGACATGATCATGGTGTGCCACCATCTCAACCCGGCGGTGCCGGAGGATGTCTCCTTCGC
The DNA here is from genome assembly GCA_964623955.1 of uncultured Rhizobiaceae bacterium. Taxonomy (GTDB): domain Bacteria; phylum Pseudomonadota; class Alphaproteobacteria; order UBA828; family UBA828; genus PTKB01. The sequence continues at coordinate 7,326 of CAZUVO010000187.1, read as the reverse complement.
CGAAAGCCGGGTTAGGGCCGAGACCATCGCGGCGGAGGATGTGCTGCACGATATCGGCGCGATCTCCATGCTCGGTTCCGACAGCCAGGGCATGGGGCGGATCAACGAGGTGATCTGCCGCACCTGGCAGCTCGCCAGCAAGATGCGCGATCAGCGCGGCCGCCTCGCCGAAGAGACAACCGCGCGCGGCGATAATGAGCGTATCAAACGCTTTATTGCGAAATACACCATCAACGCGGCGCGGACCTTCGGCATCGACAAACATATCGGCTCGCTGGAAGACGGCAAACTGGCCGATGTGGTGCTGTGGCGCCCGGCCTTTTTCGGCATCAAGCCGGAGCTCATTATCAAGGGCGGCTTCATCGTGTGGTCGGCGATGGGCGATTCGGCGGCTTCGCTGATGACCTGCGAGCCGCTCCTCATGCGCCCGCAATGGGGCGCCTATGGCAAGGCCAAGGAGGCGCTCAGCATGAGTTTCGTCTCCCAGGCGGCGATGGATGCGGACGTTAAAGGCAAGCTTGGCCTCGCCAAGACGGTGGCGCCGGTGAAGGGCACGCGCTCGCTCTCCAAGGGCCATATGCTGCATAACGACGCGTGCCCGAAGGTCACGGTCAATCCTTCGACGTTCGAGGTCTTCGTCGACGGCGAGCTGGCGACCTGTGAGCCGGCGGACAATCTGCCGCTCACCCAGCGTTACATGCTGCGCTGATGGACCTTATCCTGCGCAACGCGGCCCTGGCCGGCGGCGAGAGCCGTCCGCTCGATATCGGCATCGCGGAGGGGCGTATCCAGGCCATCGAGGCAGGCCTCGCGGCGGAGGGCGAGACGCTGGACTTGCAGGGCCGTCTGCTCTCGCCGGGCTTTATCGAGACCCATATCCATCTCGACAAGGCCTGCATCATGGATCGCTGCCGCTCCGAGAAGGGCGATCTCGCCGAGGCCATCGACGAGGTGACCAAAACCAAAAAGCAATTCAGCGAAGACGACGTCGCTTCGCGCGCCTCCCGCGTGCTGGAAAAATGCGTGAGCCACGGCACTACCCATATGCGCACCCATTTGGAGGTCGATCCCGGCATCGGCATGCGCGGTTTCGACGGCGTCTTCCCGCTGATCGAGGATTGGCGTTGGGCGATCGATGTCGAGATTTGCGTCTTCCCCCAGGAAGGCCTCCTCAACAATCCCGGCACCGACGAACTGATGGTCGAGGCCTTGAAGCGCGGCGCCCGGGTCGTCGGCGCCGCGCCCTATACGGACAGCGACCCGCACGGCCAGATCGACCGGGTGTTCGAAATGGCGCGGGAGTTCGATGTCGATATCGACATGCATCTCGATTTCGGCGAGGACGCCGAGCAATTGGACGTCGATTATGTCTGCGAGCTAACGGACCGCTTCAAATATGGCGGGCGCGTCACGGTGGGCCATGTCACCAAGCTCTCCACCGCGACGCCCGAGCACTTCCAGGCCACCGCCAAGCGCATGGCCGATGCCGGCGTCGCCGTAACCGTGCTGCCCTCGACCGACCTGTTCCTCATGGGCCGCGTCGACGAGAAGAGCGTCAAGCGCGGCGTCACCGCGGCACACAAGCTCCTGAAGGACGGCGTCAACTGCTCGCTCTCCACCAACAACGTCCTCAACCCTTTCACCCCCTTCGGCGACTGCTCGCTCCTCAGGATGGCCAATCTCTACGCCAATATCTGCCAGGTCGGCGCCAAGGCCGAGGTGCGCGACTGCTTCGACATGATCACGCGCCGCTCGGCGCAGATTCTGGGTTTGGAGAATCACGGCATCGAGATCGGCGCCCCGGCGGACCTCGTCGTCATCGACGCCACCGAGCCCGAGACCGCCGTCGCCGAACTCGCGCCCCCGTTATGGGGCTTCAAACACGGCCGCATGACGTTTAAACGTGCGCCTGTCGAATTGTTGAAACCGTAAACTAGAAAGCACCCCGCCATGCCCGACGACCCTAACTACACCCCGCCCAAGGTCTGGAAATGGGACACCGATCTCGGTGGGACCTGGGGGAAGATCAACCGGCCGACGGCCGGCGCGACCCATGAGAAGGTGTTGCCGGTCGGCAAGCATCCGATGCAGCTTTATTCCCTGGCGACGCCCAACGGGGTCAAGGTGACGGTTATGTTGGAGGAACTGCTCGCGCTCGGTCATGAGGGGGCGGAATATGACGCCTGGCTGATCGATATCGGCGAGCAGGAGCAGTTCGGCAGTGGGTTCGTCGAACTTAACCCCAATTCGAAGATTCCGGCGTTGCAGGACCGCGGCACCGATCCGCCGACCCGGGTGTTCGAATCCGGCGCGATTCTCCTCTACCTCGCGGAGAAATTCGGCGAATTTCTGCCGGACGACATGTCGGAACGGGGGGAGTGTTTTTCCTGGCTGTTCTGGCAGATGGGGGCGGCGCCTTATCTCGGCGGCGGCTTCGGGCATTTCTATGCCTATGCGCCGGAGAAGTTCGAATATGCCATCAACCGCTACACCATGGAGACCAAGCGACAACTGGATCTGCTGGACAAGAATTTGGCGGAGCGGCGTTTTCTCTGCGGCGACGACTACAACATCGCCGATATCGCAACCTATGCCTGGTACGGCGCATTGGTGCTGCACGATTCATACAGCGCGGCGGAGTTTCTCGATGTGGCGTCCTATGAACATGTCGTGCGCTGGGCGAAGGAGATAGAGGAGCGCCCCGCCGTGTCGCGCGGGCGGCGGGTCAACAAGACGAGCGGAAAAGAGGAATTCCGCCTGCGCGAGCGCCATGACGCAAGCGACTTCGACTGAAATTCTCGCCCGCCGGGGCGGGCGGCTGGCGGTGTCGCTGCTGCTGATCTTCTTGGGCGGCATCAATTTCAGCTTCATCTTCTCGATCAACAAGATCGCCGCCGAGGCCGGCGTGCCGTTCTTCGCCTATGTGTTTTGGTATGCCCTCGGCGCCGGCGTGATCCTCTTCCCCATCGCCGCGATCCGGGGCGAGTTGCCGCGCCTCAACAAGGCGCATCTCAAGGCCTACGGCGTGGCGGCGGCGCTCGGCTTTGCCTTTCCCTTCGCGCTGCTCGCCTTCGTCGCGCCCAAGCTGCCGTCCGGCGTGGCGGTGCTGCTGGTTATCCTCACCCCGGCCTTTACCTATCTCTTCTCGCTGCTCTCGCGGCTCGAGCGCTTTCACCTGATGAGCATCGCCGGGCTCGTGCTCGGCATCGCCGGGGTTCTGTTCATCGTCGTGCCGAGCGGCAGCCTGCCCGGCGCCGATATGGCGGGCTGGTTCCTTCTCGCCCTGCTCGCGCCGGTCTGCTTCGCCGGGCTCAATGTTTATGTCGAGATTCATCGCCCGCCGGATGCGCCGTCTCTGGCGCTCGCCGTCGGCATCTTGCTGTCAGGTGCGCTGATGCTGCTGCCGCTGATGCTGGCGACCGGGCAGATCTATGTTTTTCCCGGGCCCGATCTCGACGGCGACCTGGCCCTCGCCGGCGCGGTGGTGATCAACCTCATCATGTGGCCGCTGTTTTATTTTATCGTCAAACGCACCGGCGCGTTCCTGCTGTCGACGATCAATGTCGTCGGCGTCTTCGGCGGCATCATTTGGGGCATGGTGTTCTTCGCCGAGCGCCATAGCGGCTTTGTCTGGATCGCCGGCGCCCTCATGCTGGTGGGATTGGCGCTCATCATGATGCGCCCGGTGCTCGCCGCGCGTGCGAAACGCGCCGGTAAAACCTAATTCACCTTCTTGCGCTCTTCCTTTTCTTTCCTGCGCTGGGTTCTTTCTTCCGCTTTGCGTTGCTGCCGCTCTTCTAATTTGCGCCTGCTGCGAGCCCGGCGCCGGTCGCGCAGCTCGTTTTTGTTTTCTCTTTTGCGCGCGCGATCTTCCAGTTTTCCGGCCTGCCGCTCGCGCGCCTTTTCGTGCTTGCGGCGGTCCCGCGCGTCCCGTTGCTCTTGTCTTAGGCGCAGGCGCTCTTCCGTTTCGGCTTGGCGCGTTTCATCTTTTTCCATGCCGCGGCGTTCGCGGTCGCGCGCTTCCTCGTCTTTGCGCCGCTCCTCGGCGTCATCTGCTTTATCCCTGCGGCGTTCGCGGTCCCGCTCTTCCGCGTCCCTGCGGCGCTCGCGTTCGCGCGCTTCCTCGTCTTTGCGCCGTTCCTCCTCGTCGTCATCCTCGCCGGTCACGCCTACACCCGACACCACGGAAACGGCCACCAGGAGGGACAGGCCCAACAGGCCGATCAGGAATTTGCGCCGGGCAGGTTTTTCAGACATGGCAACCTCTTTCCCGAGAGAATGAAGCCGTCACATATTTTAACCGTTATAAGGAAGGTCACAAAGAGGCTAATGCACCGGCCCTCATGGTCCCCGTTTGCCGCGGCCGGGTGTTGGTTAGGCGGCCACCCTCTCACCGACCACGCTGCGCCAGCCGCCCCGGTCGCGTCCGACCATGCGGTGGAACTGTTCTTTGAGATCCACTGGGCCGGAACCTTCGACGGAACTCCGTTCGCTGAGCGCGCGCCACCATCGCTCCACCTTGGGATGATCGGCGAAGATTGCCATTTCGGGATGCAGCTCGTTGGCCCAAAAGAGGCGCTGCAGGGCAGGGGTGAAGGCGGCATCCACCAGCGACGGTTCGGCGCCGAGGAAAAACGGACCCGTTTCGATTTCGCGCTCGAGCCGGTCGAGCCTGCCGCCGAGATTTTCGAGAACCTTGGCGAGCGCCGCGTCGTCCTTGGCGGCGGTGACATTGAAGGTCTCGCTCAAAAGCGCATTGCCGAACTCGACCCAGGCGCGGGAATGGGCGCGCTCCAAGGGGTCCGCCGGCAGCATGCTGCCCTCGGTGACCTCGTCGAGATATTCATTGATCACCACGGATTCGAACAGCGCTACCTTCGAGCCGTCATCCCGCGTCACCTCCAGCACCGGCACCTTGCCGAGCGGGCTGAGTTCAAGGAACCAGTCGGGCTTGTCGCTGAGATCGACATATTCGACATCGTGTTCGACATTCTTCTCGCGCAGGATCACTACGCAACGCTGCACATAGGGGCAAAGTTCGAAGCTGATCAGTCTGTAATGGGGCATGGCGTCATTGTCTCACAATAGCCCGCGACCGCTGCAACAAAATTCGCGATCACCGGCGAGGGGTTGTCGGCGCGCCACACGGCAAGGGTGTCGATGCTGGCGTCGATATTTTCGATCGGGCGGATGGTACAGCCGCGCAAGGCGAAATTGCGCGCGCCCTCGACATAGATCGACACCCCCATGCCAGCGGCGACGAGGCCGAAGATGCCGTCGGAATTATAGGCTTCCTGCACCACCGAGGGGGTGAAGCCGGCGGCGAGGCAAAGCTCGTCCACCATGCGGCGATAGGGCCCCCAAAAGGCGCTGGTGCCGAGAATGAAGGGCTCGCGGGCAAGATCTGCGAGGGCGATTTCGCGCTTTGCGGCGAGCGCATGGTCCTCCGGCAGCACGGCGACGAAGCGTTCGCTGAGGATGGGCAGGCTGGCGATGCCGGGCGCCTCGAACGGCCCGATAAGGAATCCGATGTCGATTTCGCCGGCGGTGATCGCCGCGCGTTGGCGCTCGGTCCACATATGGGCGAGATCGATGGAAACACCGGGATGCTCGGCGCGAAAGGCGCTCAAGATCGCCGGCAGCGGCCCGTTGATGGCGAAATCCATATAGGCGACGGAAAGCCGCCCGGCCTCGCCCGCCGCAGCACTCCGGGCCAGGCTCTGCGCCCGCTCGATGCGCGCCAGCGCCAGGCGGGTTTCCTCGAGAAAGACCCGCCCGGCCTCGGTCAGCGCGACATTCCGCGTGGTGCGCAGAAAGAGCGCGGCGCCGAGCTCGCCTTCGAGCCATTTGATCGCCCGGCTCAGCGCCGGCTGCGCCACATTGAGGCGCTGCGCCGCGCGGCGGAAATGAAGGTCCTCCGCCACGGCGACGAAATAACGCAGATGATGCAGCTCGATATTCATATTGATGCCATTAAGGTATCAAATAATAGCAAATTGATATTGGACGCGCAATGAATGCCGCGCTAGCCTCCAATCAATCGAAACGGCACATCGGAATTGGGAGGCAGCCATGGCGACGACGAGCCCGGAAGTGAAACAAGCCCTGGAAGTTATTTTTGCGGCGGATTCGGATATTTATCAGACACGCGGTTTTCAGCGCCGCATCGGCTACGGCACGCGCCCGGCGCTCCTCATCATCGATCTTGCCAATGCCTGGACGAAGCCCGGTCACGCTTTCACCTGCGACGACATGGACGTGATCATCCCGGCCAATCAGGCGCTCCTGAAGGCGGCGCGGGAGAAGCGCATTCCCGTCGTCTACACCACCACGGCCTATCAGGACCCGAAGGGCCCGAACTCCGACACCGGCATGTGGCACTACAAAATTCCAGTCGAAACGCTCCTTGAGGGCAGCGAAGAGGCGGCGATCGACGAACGCATCGCGCCCGAGGACGGAGAGATCGTGATCTGCAAGAAGAGCGCCAGCGCCTTTAGCGGCACCAACCTCGCAAATTACCTGCACGCCCAGCGCGTCGACACGCTGATCATCACCGGCGTGACCATGGCCGGCTGCGTGCGCCATTCCACCGAGGACGCCATCGCCGGCGGCTTCCGCCCGATCGTCGTGCGCGAAGGGGTCGGCGACCGGGTGCCCGGCGTGGTCGAGTGGAACCTCTTCGATATCGACGCCAAATTCGGCGATGTCGAGCCCGTGGACAAGGTGCTCGACTATCTCGACGGCATCGAGGCCTTCGCCAACGAATAAATAAATCTTCGCCCCATCCCCGCCCGCCAATGCTATGCGGGCGGGATGTTTTGGGTATGATGGCGCGTTGCCGATTGTGGGAGACGGCAGGGTGGCCACGGCGAAGCGATGAACAAGAAAAAACGCTATTCGATATTCAGCCTGGCGCGCAATGCGCGCAGCTATCACGAGAATTGGCCCGAGGCGTGGCGCAGCCCCGAGCCCAAGCCTTCCTACGACGTCATAATCGTCGGCGGCGGCGGCCACGGCTTGGCGACGGCGCATTATCTCGCCAAGGAGCATGGTATCACCAATGTCGCGGTGGTCGAGAAGGGGCCGATCGGCCTTGGCAATACAGGGCGCAACACAACGATTATCCGCTCCAACTATCTGTGGGACGAAAGTGCCGCGATCTATGAGCTCTCGCTCAAGCTTTATGAGGGCCTCAGCCAAGACCTCAATTTCAACATCATGCTGAGCCAGCGCGGGCTGATAAACCTGGCGCACAATCAGCACGACATTCGCGAGATGGAACGCCGCGTCAACGCCATCCGCCTGAACGGCATCGATTCCGAAATG
>CAZUVO010000186.1:0-7623 GCA_964623955.1 uncultured Rhizobiaceae bacterium | reverse complement strand
AGATCGGCCTCTTCGGCGGCGCCGGCGTGGGCAAGACCGTGATCATCATGGAGCTGATCAACAATATCGCCAAGGCGCATGGCGGCTATTCGGTGTTCGCCGGGGTCGGCGAGCGCACCCGCGAGGGCAACGATCTCTATCACGAGATGATCGATTCGAAGGTCATCGACTTCGAGGGTGAATCGAAGGCGGCGCTGGTCTACGGCCAGATGAACGAGCCGCCGGGTGCGCGCGCGCGGGTTGGCCTCTCGGGCCTCGCCCAGGCCGAATATTTCCGCGATGAAGAGGGCCAGGACGTGCTCTTGTTCATCGACAACATCTTCCGCTTCACTCAGGCGGGCTCGGAAGTGTCCGCGCTTCTCGGCCGCATGCCGTCGGCGGTGGGCTATCAGCCGACGCTCGCCACCGAGATGGGCAATCTGCAGGAACGTATCACCACCACCCAGAAGGGCTCGATCACCTCGGTGCAGGCGATTTACGTACCGGCGGACGATCTCACCGATCCGGCACCGGCGACCTCCTTCTCGCATCTCGACGCAACCACGGTGCTGTCGCGCCAGATCGCCGAGCTTGGCATTTACCCGGCGGTGGATCCCTTGGATTCGACCTCGCGCATGCTCGACCCGCGCATCGTCGGCGAAGAGCATTACGAAGTCGCGCGCGAAGTACAGCGGGTGCTGCAAACCTATAAATCGCTGCAGGACATCATCGCCATTCTCGGCATGGACGAGCTGTCGGAAGAGGACAAGCTCACCGTCGCCCGGGCGCGCAAAATTCAGCGTTTCCTGTCGCAGCCCTTCTTCGTCGCCGAAGTGTTCACCGGCGCGCCGGGCAAACTCGTCGACCTTAAGGACACGATCACAAGCTTCAAGGCGATCTGCGCCGGCGAGTATGACGATCTGCCGGAAGCCGCGTTTTATATGGTCGGCTCGATCGATGAAGCGGTCGAGAAGGCCAAACAGATGGCCGCCGAAGCGGCGTAGAGAACAGGCGCAAACGAGGATAGGCGGAAACCGTGGCCGATACCTTTCAGTTCGAGCTCGTCGCTCCGGAAAAACTAATTTATTCGGACGATACCGAGTTTGTCGTCGTGCCCGGCGCCGAAGGCGATTTCGGCGTTCTGCCGGGCCATGCGCTGCTGCTCTCGACCGTCAGGCCGGGGATCATCGAAATTCACGAGAATGACAAGCTGAAAGACCGCTTCTTCGTCGCAGGCGGCTTCGCCGAAGTAACGCCGGAGCGGTGCACAGTGCTCTCGACGGAATCGATCAATCTGGACGAAATCGACGAAAATACCGCCCGTCAGCGGCTCGATACTGCTGAGCGCGACCTGAATGACGCCTCCTCCGACACCGAGCGCGAAAAGTGCGAAAAGGCGCTGGAAGTGGCGCAGGCCCTGGTCACCGCCTGTTCCTGAGCGATTCTTGCTGTTAGCGGGGTTGCCCGAATCGCCGACCTCAATATAATCTGGCGAAAAACCGGGACAACCGGATTTGGGCAGCGGGCGAAAGACTATGGGACACTGGACACTCGACGATATTCCTTGGGACGAGTTTGAGCCGGGCAGGCTTGATCCGGAACTTCTCAAGCTGGTCAAGGCGGCCTGCATGGTCGAGCACCATAGCGGCGCCTATGGCCAATATCTTTGCGCGGTCTTCAGCGAGGAGCCGGGCGTCTGCGAGGATGCGCTCAACTGGTCCGAGGAAGAAATTCAGCACGGCCAGGCGCTGCGCCGCTATGCCGAGATGGCCGATCCGGAATTCGATTTCGACGATGCCTTTTCGCGCTTCGTCGAGGGCCATCCGATCGACACCAACGCCCAGCAATCCATCCGCGGCTCGCTCTGCGGCGAGATGATATCGCGCTGCGCGGTCGAGGTCGGAACCTCGTCCTATTACAGCGCGCTACGCGATTCGATCGATGAGCCTGTCCTGCGCGAAATTTGCCGCAACATCGCCGCCGATGAGTTCCGCCATTACAAGCTGTTCTACACCTACGCCAAAAAATTCCAGAAGATCGAAGGCCTCGGCCGTTTTGCCCGGTTCAAAATCCTGATCGGTCGCTTTTTCGAGACCGGCGATGACGAGCTGAGCTACGCCTATTATTGCGGATCGGGCGATACCGAGCCCTATGTCCGCAAGAAAGCGAATGCGGCCTGCTTGGGACGCACGCTGCCGCTCTACTCGTTCGAGATTGTCCGGCGCGGCATCGGCATGTCGCTAAAATCGGCCGGCATCAAACCGCAAGGTCTCTTGGGTAAGACCATTACCAGGGTGAGTTGGATCGCCTTTCGGCTCTATGCCAGGCACCTGCAACGCGCCGCCGGATTCGCCTGATTCCGCCCGTGGTCGCGCGCCCGACGGCCGCCGCCAACGCCATGCCCGAACAAGACAAATTACATCAGATCAATGTAGGTTATTCCCCCGAGGAAGACCGCCTGCTGTTGCGGATCAACACCACGGGCAAGACCGAATACCGCCTGTGGATGACGCGGCGCTACGTGAAGCTGCTGTGGAAGATGCTGACCAAATCCGTCGAAAGCCTGCCGGACGTCGTCGCTCAGGCGGCGCCGGAATCACGCGAGGCGGTGAAGAGCTTTCAGCGCGAGGAGGCACGCCAGGCGGCTGACTATTCCAAGGATTATGAAGACAAACCGGCCAATCGGCCGCTCGGCGAAGGTGCCTCACTTCTTACCGGCGTGCGCACGACCGCGGGCGAGAGCGGCACTCAGCTTACCCTGCAAACCAAAGACGGGCGCTCGATCAATCTCAGCCTCGAGCGCAAACTGCTTTATTCTCTGCTCGACCTTCTGGTCTCAAGCACCAAAAAGGCCGAGTGGGAACTCGACCTGTCCATCGCGGATACGCCAGCCGCGACACCGCCGGAGCAGGACGGCCCGGTCCACTAGAGCATTTCACGTTCACTTGCGTTCACGCGAACTGACCTAGCTCTTTTTGATTCAAGCAAATGCGTCGTCGCAGGTGAATCCACCCGCTCGGCATTTGCTGTAATTCCGCCAAAGCGGATTTATAGATACGCGGCGAATTCCTTTGTCAGCGCGGCATAAAGCGGGCGCTTGAAATCAATGACGTCGCGCTCCAGGTCGGCCGGTGCGGTCCAGCGCCATTCGGAAAATTCCGGATGCTCGGTCTCGATATTGATATCGCCGTCGCCGCCGAGGAAGCGCATGACGAACCATTTTTGCCGCTGCCCGCGAAAGCGTCCCTGCCACACGGTTTTGGTCAATTCCGCCGGTACATCATATTGATGCCAGCCGCGCGAGACGGCGAGAATTTCGGCAAGATCGGGCGTGACGCCAGTCTCCTCCTCAAGCTCGCGGAGCGCTGCCGCTTCCGGCGATTCGCCTTCGTCAATGCCGCCCTGGGGCATCTGCCAGGCCTCGGCGGTGACGCCATAGCGCCGCCCGACCCAAACCCCGTGCGCCGAATTCATGAGAATGACGCCAACACCGGGACGGTATTGCCGCTCGTCCCCGGCCGTGCCGTTCATCGGTTGGCCTGTTTGTCGGCGATCGCGGTGATGGGAACGATCTCGATGCCGCGCGATTCGAGCATGGGCAGCCACTCGGCCATGCGCTCAAGCGTGACCGGGAAAGGCCGCGCGACCACGAGGGCGACGCCGCGCGCGCGCGCCTCGCCTTCCGCCGCGGCCAGGGACTGGTCGATGGCGCCGCGGGTCGGCTCGTGATCGATGAAGCGGTCGTTGGAGGCGTTCGGCAATTTCATCTGCCGCGCCAGTCCGGCGGCGACGCTCTTGCTGGTCGAGCGGCTGTCGACGAACATCAGGCCGCGATCTTTGAGCGCGTGCAGAATCGGCCGCAGCGGATCGGGCGAGGCGGTGAAGCGCGAACCCATGTGATTTATCACGCCGACATAGGCCTTGAAGCGGCCAAGCAGCCAATCCAGTCGGGCGATATTGTCGCTCGGATTAAGCGAAGTGAGAAGCGTGTGCGGGCCCGGATCATCCGCTGGATAGGAGATCGGCTCCATCGGCAAATCCATGAGCACCTCATGGCCGGCCTGGCGCGCCGCCGCCACGTCGGTCTCCAATTGAGGGCCATAGGGCGTAAAGGAGAGCGTGACTTCCTTGGGCAGATTGATCGCGCGCTCGGTGGCGTCAGCCGACAGCCCGAGCCCCGAGACGACCACGGCGAGACGCGGTAAATTGCCCGCCGGCGCCACTTTGCGGCCATAGACCTTCCATGGCTCGCGCCCGTCGGGGCCAATAATCGGCAAAGCGCCCCGGCTGGTTTCCTGCAGCAGCGCAGGATCGGGCAGCGCCAGGGGGATAATCTCCTTGACCGGCGTGCGCGGCGCGACGAGGGCGATATTGGTCATCGCACCCGCCGAATCCGAAGGCTCGTCCCCCTCGCCCGCCTCCTCCGATTCTTCCGTTTCCTCGAGAGCGGCGGTCTCGGACTCTTCCACTTCTTCCGAATCTTCCGTGTCTTCCGCTTCTTCGTCTTCGCGTTCCGCTTCGTCCTCCGCCGAATCTTCGGGTCGGACCGCAGGCAATTCCGTCGCTTGAGGCTCCTCGCCCGGCAATTTGACGGTGACCGTCGCGCCTGGACTGTCCGGGGTTATCGGCGAGGGTTTTTCGGCGCTCAGCGCCAGCCAAGCGAGTACGCCGGCGATCGCCAGAACGAGCAATACGGCGGCAAACGCCGGCGGGCTGACGGTTGGCTTCTTGGGACGCCGGGATGGCGCGCTGTCTTCCGCGCGTTCTTCGGGAGGCTGTTCAGACGGATCGCTCAAAACGGAGAGACCACCCTCCTCGGCCGGTTAAACGCTCAATTGACCATTGTGCTCGACAGCAGTTGCAATCCGCGCAACAGATCAAGCGCCCGCGCCAATTGATAATCGTTTTGCGCCCGCGATTCGTCGGCGCCGTTCTCTTCCGTCTTTGTCGCCTCGCCCTCTTCGCCGGCGCCATTTTCCTGCTCGTTGGAGAGGCTGCCGCGCAGATCGGCTTCGCTCCGCCGCGGGCCACGATTTAGACGCTCGATCGTTGCCTGCTCGACGATGATATCGGGATGTATGCCGCGCGCCTGAATCGAAGTACCCGACGGCGTGTAATAGCGCGCGGTGGTCAGGCGGATGGCGCCGTGCCGGCCGAGCGGAATGACGGTTTGCACCGACGCCTTGCCGAAAGACGGCGTGCCGAGAACGATGGCGCGGCGATGATCCTGCAGCGCGCCGGCGACGATTTCCGAGGCCGAGGCGGATCCGCCATTAATCAGCACGATCATCGGCATACCGTCGATGAGATCGCCGGATTTGGCGTTGAAGCGCTGAATCGAATCCGGCCGGCGCCCACGCGTCGATACGATCTCACCCTGAATGAGGAAGGAATCCGAAACCGAGACCGCCTGATCCAGCAACCCGCCCGGATTGTTGCGTAAATCCAGCACCAAGCCCTTCAGCGTTTCGGCATTTTCCGCGAGTATCTTCGCGATGGATTTTTCCAGGTCGCGGGTGGTCTTTTCCGAGAAGGAGGATATCCGCACATAGGCGACGTCATTGCCTTCCATATGCACCCGGACGGAGCGGATGGTGATGATGGCGCGAATAATTTCGACATCGAACGGCGCGTCGGCGCCGGGCCGCTGAATGGTGAGCAAGATGCCTGAATCGACGGGGCCGCGCATCTTATCGACCGCCTCGGCGAGGGTGAGGCCGAGAATGGGCTCGCCATCCAAATGGGTGACGTAGTCACCGGGCTGCAAGCCGGCGCGCTGGGCCGGCGTATCGTCGATCGGGGTGATGACCTTGACGAAGCCGTTATCGTCCATTGTCACTTCGATTCCCAGGCCGCCGAATTCACCGCGCGTCTGGGTCTGCATGTCTTGGAAACTCTTGGCGTTCAGATAGCGTGAATGGGGATCGAGCGAGCTCAACATGCCGTTGATCGCCGCTTCGATCAGCTCGCTGTCGCTCACCTCTTCGACATAATCCGCGCGCACACGCTCAAACACGTCGCCGAACAGGTTCAGCTGCCGGTACGTCTCATTGTTCGCCGCATGCAGCGAGAGCGGTAACGCAAAGAGGGCCAAGCCGGCCAAACCGGCCAAGATTCGAATTCGCATATTATCCACTTACTTTGATCGTTTCTGCCGCCAGCCAAGGCAGCGGATTTATCGGGTGACCGTCGCTGCGCAATTCCACATAAAGACGCGGCGCGCTATTCGCGACGGATTCCATCACACCAACCGGCTCGCCCGCCAGCACGCGCTGGTCGACCAAGACATCGATCCGTCCCATACCGGCGAGCAGGGTATGATATCCCTCGCCATGGTCTATGATCAAGAGCAGGCCATATTCGCGAAAACGCCCGGCAAATGCGATTCGCCCGTCATAGGGCGCAATTATCTGCGCCGCAGAGCGCGTTTCGATGACGATTCCCTTGGTCGAGAGGCCAAGATCGGTGGTTTCGTCAAACCGGCTGACCAATTCGCCGCGCGCCGGCATGGCGAAGGTGCCGCGCGCCGTACTGACCGGCGGGCGCACCGCCACCAAAGTCAAAACAGACAAATCCTCTTCTATATTCTCTGTTTGTTCGCCTTGTGCCGGCGCGGCATCGCCCGATTTTTCGGCGATCTTTGGTTCAACCGCTTGAACGCCCGGACTTTCCGGATCGACCGTGACGGAAATCGAGGAAATTTGCTGATTGTCCGAGGGTACAGTCGGTTTTTCGAGCTCCGCCGCCGTGCGCCGTTCCTGTTCCGCCAGGGCCAGGGCGATCGCCTCGGCTTCGGCCTCTGCCGCCGCCTTTGCTGCGGCCTTTACCGCCGCCTCGGCCTCGGCTTCCGCGGCGCGCCGCAAAACCTCATTTCGCTCACGCTCGACGACCAGACGCTCAAGCAGCTCGTGCAGGGTCTCCGCCTCGGCGGCGAGATCGGCCACCAGGGCCTCGGCGCGACTGTGTTGCGCCTCGGCCCGATCATAGACCTGGGTCTTGCGGGCGAGTAGGACCCCGAGGCGCTCGCGCTGCGCCTCGAGCCGCTCGGCTTCGAGATCGATCAAGTCGCGCTGGGCGGAAATTTTTTCGCCGAGGCGCATCAACTCGAAGAGCTCCGCGCCGAGAACTTCCGCCCGCGCGTCGAGCTCCCCGGCGACGCTGCTGAGCAGCAGGCGGGCATGGGAAATATCCTGCAACGATGCCGGCGTGAAAATAAGCAGATCCGGCGGCGTGCGGCCGAGCCGCTGCAGCGCGCCGAGGGTGCGCGCGAGCTCGCTGCGGCGCAGCGTCAGCGCGCCGAGTTTTTCGCGTTGTTCGCTTTCCGACAGCTCGAGATCGGATTCGAGGGCGCTGATGCGCGCTTCGATGTCTTGGGCCTCGGCGGCGGCGTCGACCAGCTCGCGGCGGACGCGGAGGACCTCTTGCTTGGATTCGGTGACCTGCGCGTCGAGTTTGGCTTTGGCGCGCCGGCTCGCATCGAGCGCGTCTTCCGTCTGACTGAGCGCCTCGCCGGTCTGCTCAATGGTCACGCTGACCGATTGCTGCGCGATGGCCGGCGCGGCCGATAGGCAGGCCAGGGCCGCCAACAGAAGCACCATGCGCGAGGTGGAGCGGAGCGCCACGTTCGCCTATCCCGGCGCGGGC
>CAZUVO010000185.1:0-7667 GCA_964623955.1 uncultured Rhizobiaceae bacterium | reverse complement strand
ATATGCCGAGGGCTATCCCGGCCGGCGCTATTATGGCGGCTGCGAATTCGTCGATGTTTCCGAACGCCTCGCCATCGAGCGGGCGCGCCAATTGTTCGCCAGCGAATACGCCAATGTGCAGGCCCATTCCGGCTCCCAGGCCAATCAGGCGGCCTATATGGCGGTGATGAAGCCGGGCGATACGCTCCTGGGCATGTCGCTCGCCGCCGGCGGCCACCTCACCCACGGCGCCGCGCCCAATCAATCGGGCAAATGGTTCGACGCGGTGCAGTATGGCGTGCGCCAACAGGATGCCGAGATCGATTTCCAAGAGGTCGAGCAGCTCGCCGTCGAACATAAGCCGCGCGTCATCGTCGCCGGCGGCTCGGCCTATCCGCGGCATATCGATTTCCCCCGCTTTCGCGAGATCGCCGACCGGGTCGATGCGGCGCTGATCGTCGATATGGCGCATTTCGCCGGCCTCGTGGCGGCGGGCGTGCATCCGAGCCCCATGCCGCACGCCCATATCGTCACCACCACCACCCATAAGACCCTGCGCGGCCCGCGCGGCGGCCTGATCCTGACCAATGACGAGGCGCTCGCCAAAAAGATCAATTCGGCGATCTTCCCCGGCCTGCAGGGCGGCCCGCTGGAGCATGTCATCGCCGCCAAGGCGGTGGCCTTTGCCGAGGCGCTCCGGCCGGAGTTCGCCAGCTATGCCCAGGCGGTGCTCGACAATGCGCGCATCCTTGCCGACAGCCTCGCCGGCCACGGCTTCGATATCGTCTCCGGCGGCACCGACACCCATCTGCTGCTCGCCGATCTCCGGCCCAAAAGCCTCACCGGCAAGGCGGCGGAAGCGAGCCTCGAGCGCGCCGGCATGACCTGCAACAAGAACGCCGTGCCGTTCGATCCGGAAAAGCCGGCGATCACCTCGGGCATCCGCCTCGGCTCGCCGGCGGCGACCAGCCGCGGGTTCGGGGTTGCGGAATTCCGCCAGATCGCCGCCTGGATCGCCGAAGTTCTCGCCGGGCTGGCCGAAAATCCGGACGATAATGACGCCGTCGAGGCGAAGGTGCGCGGCGAGGTCGTCGCGCTCTGCCGCCGCTATCCGATTTATCCCGATCTCACGGGTCAAACCTAACCCTTAGGAATTCGCCATGCGTTGTCCCTTTTGCGGTCATGATGACACCCAGGTTAAGGATTCCCGTCCCACCGAGGACAACACGTCGATCCGTCGGCGCCGCGCCTGCCCCAATTGCGGCGGGCGCTTCACCACCTTCGAGCGTATCCAGATGCGCGAGCTTACGGTGGTCAAGCGCAACGGCCAGCGCGTGCCGTTCGAGCGCGACAAGCTCGCCCGCTCGATGGCGATCGCGCTCAGAAAGCGCCCGGTCGAGCCGGACCGGGTGGACCGGGTGATCAACGGCATCGTGCGCCGGCTGGAAAGCCTGGGCGAGCAGGAGGTGCCGTCGAGCGTGGTCGGCGAAATGATCATGGAGGCGTTGGCCGGGCTCGATTCCGTTGCCTATGTGCGCTTCGCCTCGGTGTACCGAAACTTCCGCGAGGCCAAGGATTTTGAAGAATTCATCGGCGGCCTGGGTGGCGACGGCGAACCCGAAAAATCGTGACGCGGCGGCGGACCGGCGCCACATGGCGGCGGCGCTGGCGCTCGCCGAGCGCGGCCTTGGCGCCGTCTGGCCCAATCCGGCGGTCGGCTGCATTCTCGTGCGCGAGGGTCGCGTCGTCGGGCGCGGCTGGACCCAGCCGGGCGGTCGGCCCCATGCCGAGACCGAAGCCCTAACCCGCGCCGGCGGCGCCGCCCACGGCGCCACCGCCTATGTCACCTTCGAGCCCTGTTGCCATCACGGCAAAACGCCGCCCTGCGCCGACGCCTTGATCGATGCCCGCATCGCCCGCCTGGTGGCGGCCATGAAAGACCCGGACCCGCGCGTCTCCGGGCAGGGCTTCGCCCGCGTGCAGGAGGCGGGCATCGAGGTCGCGGTCGGCGCCTGCGGCGAGGCGGCGGCGCGGCTCAATGCCGGCTTCCTGAAGCGCATCGCGGCGGGCCGCCCACTGGTTACTCTCAAGCTCGCCACCAGTCTCGACGGCCGCATCGCAACAAGGAGCGGCGAAAGCCAATGGATTACCGGCGAGGCGGCGCGCGCCCGCGGCCATCTGTTGCGCGCCCGGAACGATGCGATCCTCGTCGGCTCCGGTACGGCGCTTGCCGACAACCCCGCCCTGACCTGCCGCCTGCCGGGATTGGCGGCGCGCTCACCGGTGCGCGTGGTGATGGATGGCCGCCTGCGCTTGCCGCCGGGCCATCGCCTGGTGGCCGAGGCGCATGATGTGCCGACCTGGATCGTGACCCTGGCGGATGCCGCCGAGGCGCGCGGCGAAGCCTACCGCGGGGCCGGCGCCGAGCTGATAATTGTCGCGCCGGATTCAGCCGGCCATCCCGATGCCGGCGCCGCGCTCGAGGCGCTGGGCGCCCGTGGCATCACCCGTTTGCTGGTGGAAGGGGGCGCGCATGTCGCCGCCGCGCTGCTCGGCGCCGGGCTGGTCGATCGCCTCGACTGTTTCCGCGCGCCGCGCGTGATCGGCGGCGACGGCGCCCCGGCCGCCGAATCCTTCGCCGTTGAGCGCCTCGCCGAGGCCCCGGCCTTCGTGCGCCGCGCGGTCAGCGAGCTTGGCGGCGACATTTATGAAACCTTCGACGCGGAAGCGTGAGGCCGCCATGTTCACCGGAATCATCAGCGATATCGGCCGCCTCAGAGAGGTAACCGGCACCGGCGACGGCACCGGCCGCCGCCTGGTGATCGAGACCGCTTATGACACCGGCGGCATTGCCATCGGCGCGTCGATCGCCTGTAGCGGGCCGTGCCTCACGGTGGTCGAGACCGGCGCCGATTGGTTTGCCGTCGAGGCCAGCGCCGAGACCCTCGACAAAACCAGCCTGGGCGGCTGGCAGACCGGCGCGCGCATCAATCTTGAACGCGCGCTTCGCCTCGGCGACGAATTGGGCGGCCATTTGGTGAGCGGCCATGTCGACGGCGTGGGCGAGCTGGCGGCGCGCCGCGACGAGGGCGATTCGGTGCGCATGAGTTTCACCACGCCGCCCGAGCTGATGCGCTTCATCGCCGGCAAGGGGTCGATCGCCGTCGATGGCGTCTCGCTCACGGTGAACGAAGTCGGCGGTGGGGCGTTCGGCGTCAACATCATCCCCCATACCCTGAGCGCGACCACCCTCGGCGCGCTCGGCCCGGGCGATGCGGTCAATCTTGAGATCGACCTGCTGGCGCGTTACGTTGCCCGGCTGAACGAGGAAAATTGAACATGTTGCGCGTGGCCAGCCATAACAGCGAGGCGCTGTCTTCCATCGAGGAGGCGATCGAGGAATTCCGCAACGGGCGGATGGTCGTCCTGGTCGATGATGAGGAGCGCGAAAATGAAGGCGATCTGGTGATCCCGGCGCAATTGGCGACGCCGGAGACGATCAATTTCATGGCCAAGCATGGCCGCGGCCTGATCTGCCTCGCGCTCACGCCTGAGCGCTGCCACGAGCTCGGCCTCGAACTGATGCCCAAGCGCAATGAATCGCGCCACGACACCGCCTTTACCGTCTCCATCGAAGCGCGCGAAGGGGTGACCACGGGGATCTCCGCGTCCGACCGGTCGCGCACCATTATGGCGGCGATCGATCCCGCCGGCGGGCCGGACGATATCACCTCGCCCGGTCATGTCTTTCCGCTGATGGCGCGCGATGGCGGGGTCCTGGTGCGTGCCGGTCATACGGAAGCCGGCGTCGACATGGCACGCCTTGCCGGGCTCAACCCCTCCGCCGTGATCTGCGAGATCATGAACGACGACGGCACCATGGCGCGGATGGCCGATCTCGAGGCCTTCGCCCAGCGTCATGCGGTCAAGGTGGCGTCGATCTCCGATTTGATCTCCTATCGCCTGCGCAACGACACCTTCGTCCGGCGCATCGAGGAGACCGAGCTCGAGAGCCGTCATGGCGGCACCTTCAAAATGTATGTCTATGCCAACACGGTGGAATATTCCGAGCATATCGTGCTGGTGAAGGGCGATATCACGGACGACGCGCCGGTTCTCGTGCGGGTGCATGATTTCAATCCGCTCGACGATCTCCTCGGCGACGGCGCGAGCGGCGAGGCGGGCAAATTGCAGGCCGCGATGCGCATCGTCGGCGAGCAGGGGCGCGGCGTGATCATCCTCATCCGCGAGCCGCGCCAGTCGCGCGTCTCCGATCTGGTGCGCGCGCGTCAAGGCGGTAAGGACACCAAGGGCCTACGCGATTACGGCGTCGGCGCGCAGATCCTGGTCGATCTCGGCATTCGCGAGATGATCCTCTTACACAATACCGAATGGACGATTGTCGGTCTCGACGGCTATGGCCTGAAGGTCGTCGGCCAGCAGCCCATTCCTCCGGCGGCGCTCGGAGACGGCTCCAAGGATGGCTGATCGGGCACATATTCTGATCGTCGAAGCGCGGTTTTATGAAGATATCGCCGACGAGCTGGTGGCCGGCGCGCGCGCCGAGCTCGACGAGGCCGGCGCGTCCGTCGAGATCATCGCCGTGCCCGGCGCCTTCGAAATCCCCGCCGCCATCCGCATGGCAATCGAAAGCGGGCGGTTCGACGGCTATATCGCGCTCGGCTGCGTGATCCGCGGCGAGACCAGCCATTATGATTATGTCTGCGGCGAATCCGCGCGCGGGTTGATGGATCTCGCCACGCGCCACGGCGTCGCGCTCGGCTACGGCATCCTGACCACCGAGAACCGCGAGCAGGCCATGACGCGCGCTTGGCGCGACCAGAAGAACAAGGGCGCCGACGTGGCACGCGCCTGTCTCGCGATGATCGCCCACCGCCGTGCCTTCGTGACCGAGGCGGGGCGAGCGTCATGACGGCGGACGCCACATCCGACAAACCGGCGGCCCAGGGGCGCAGTGTCGCGCGCCTCGCCGCGGTGCAGGCGCTCTACCAGATTGAGCTCTCCGACGCCGGGCCGGAAGAAGCCATCGAGGATTTTCTCAGCCACCGCAACGGCCGCGAGATCGAGGGCGATCACTATGCCGAGGCCGACCGCACCCATTTCAAATGGCTGGTGCGCGCCGTCAGCGGCGAGGTCGGCGGATTGGACGATTGCATTGCCGGCGCGCTCGAAAGCGGCTGGAGCGTGGCCCGGCTGGGGGCGCTCATGCGCGCCCTGTTGCGCGCCGCGGCGGCCGAGCTCGTGGCCCGGCCCGATATACCGGCGCGCGTGGTGGTGAACGAATATGTCGAACTGGCCGGCGCCTTCTTTTCGCGGCGCGAGCCCGCCTTCGTGAATGCGGCGCTCGATGCCATGGCGCGCCGTGCGCGAGCCGCCGAGTTCGCCGCGCCGGGGGATGCTAACGGCGATGTCAGACCAACCGCCGGACACTGAATTCGAACTCATCATGCGGCATTTCGCGCCGCTCTCCACGGCGGAGCCGGGCGCCTATGGCCTGACCGACGATGCCGCATCCCTGGCCGCCGCCGAAGGCCATGAATTGATCGTCACCACGGACATGATGGCCGCGGGCGTGCATTTCTTCGCCGACGATCCGCCGGAGACCCTCGGCCGCAAGCTGCTGCGCGCCAATCTCTCCGACCTCGCGGCGATGGGCGCGGCGCCGCGCGCCTATGCTCTTGGCCTGGCGCTCCCCGCCGACACGCCAACCGGCTGGCTCGAAGAATTCGCCGCCGGGCTGGCGCTGGATCAGGCGCGGTTCGGTGTGACCCTAATCGGCGGCGATACCATCCGCGCGCCCGGTGCGCTGACCCTTTCGCTCACCGCTTTCGGCGAGGTGCCGCACGGCCGCGCGCTGCGCCGTGCCGGGGCGCGGCCGGGGGACGAGCTCTATGTCAGCGGTACCCTCGGCGATGCGGCGCTCGGTCTGCTGGTTATCGAGGGCGGGCTCGGCAAGCTCGGCGCGGCGCATCGCGATCATCTCGTTTCGCGCTACCGCCTGCCCGAGCCGCGCAGCGCATTGGGGCGGCATTTGATCGGCCTCGCCCATGCGGCGATCGATATATCCGACGGCCTCGCCGCCGATCTCGGGCATCTATGCGCGGCGTCGCAGGCAGGCGCGTGCATCGAGACGGATTTGCTGCCGCTCTCGCCGGCGGCGGCGGCCGCGTTGGCCGGCGATGAAGGGCTGCTGAGCCGAATCCTCTCGGGCGGCGACGATTACGAACTGCTTATCTCCGTCCGGCCCGAGGCGGCGGATGAGCTCACCCAAGCCGCGCGCGCCGCCGATACGCCGCTCGGCCGCATCGGCAGCATCACCAAACAGCCGGATGTTCGCATCCTTGCCGCGGACGGCGCGGAAATAGAGCTCGCAAGCGCCGGATACGCTCACTTTTAACGCTTCCTTCTCTATTCACGCTTTGTTCAAGCTTGCGGCGGATAATTGTGCCCATCGTCCTTGAACCCGAGCGCGCGCATTAGCCATGTCGAAGAAAAAGAGCCGCAAGAAACTATTCGCCATCGTCGGTCTGGTGCTGATCGGCGTGGTCGGCGTCGGCGGCTATCAAATGTTCATGGGCGGCGCGGAGGGCGAACCCAGCAAGCCCAAAGTATCGGAAGAGCTCGGCTATGTTGAAATGGATGGTTTTCTCGCGCCGATCATCGAAGGCCGGCGTATATCCAAATATGTCGCGGTCGGCGTGGTTCTGGAGCTTCACAGCATCGATTATGACGAGATGGTCCGCGCCAGCCTGACGCCGCTGAGAAATGCCTTTATCGACGATTTCGTCTTTCAGGCGCAGATGACCAGCGGGCGCTCCGATACGGTTCATCTCGGGCGCATCAAGTCGCGTTTCCGCGCCCTCGCGGACCGGATTGTCGGCCCGGAAGTGATCCGCGAGGTGCTCATCACCCACGCGATGGACCGCGGATTCTAGATTTCCGGGCGGCGCGCCCGAATTAAGGCGAATATTTCCTGCGCCGGGCCAGTTGCGTTCTCAATCGGTTTCTGGCACTTTCCGCGCGCTTAAAATCGAGCGGCGGGAGTCGCCTCGCTATCCGGATCGCAAGTCCGGCGTATCACCACTTCATTGTCAGAGGGCCAGCCAGAAATGGACGGGATTTATTGGTTTGCATTGGGCAGCGGCATTGTCGCGCTCGTTTACGGAATTTATGCCATTCGCTCGGTGCTTGCCGCCAGCGCCGGCAACGAAAGAATGCAGGAAATCGCCGGCGCGATTCAGGAAGGCGCGCGCGCCTATCTGAACCGGCAATATGTGACCATCGGCATTGTCGGCGTGGTCATCTTCGTCATTCTGTTGGTTCTCTTGGGCTATAAGGTCGGTATCGGCTTCGCCATCGGCGCCATTCTTTCGGCTGCCGCCGGATATATCGGCATGTATGTCTCGGTACGCGCCAATGTGCGCACCGCGGAGGCCGCGCGCCAGGGCGTTTCGCCGGCGCTCGGCATCGCCTTCCGCTCCGGCGCCGTGACCGGCATGCTGGTCGTCGGCCTCGGCATGCTCGGCGTTGCGGTTTACTATGGCATCCTGCTGTCAGCCGATGTCGACACCGGGGAAATTTTAGAATCTCTCGTCGCACTTGGTTTCGGCGGCTCGCTGATCTCAATTTTCGCCCGCCTCGGCGGCGGCATCTTCACCAAGGGCGCC
>CAZUVO010000184.1:0-7668 GCA_964623955.1 uncultured Rhizobiaceae bacterium | reverse complement strand
CACACACGAATGTTTTTAAGATACTCGGGAGTTACAGCCCGAATAGTTCTCAGTTTTCCGATTCGATCTTCACGGCAAGAAAAATGTATGATGTCCTGCTCATCACATGACCAAAGCGGATCGACCAGTGGCGTGCTGCTGTGCGCGGTCAATTTGCCGTATGTCATGCCCGAGCCGAAAAGTACGCGATCGACGGCAGGGCTTGTACATTTGGCGATGCCCCCGGACGCAGCGCCAAATCCAAGCTCGGTCCACGAAACAGCTTTATCATAGAAATCGCGAATATTGGTTCTAACGATCACTAGGTTTTGTGCGGAAGATTCGGGAAATTGGCTTAAAAACTTTTCGTGTACCGTCAGCCACAGTTCCTCATTGTGCAAAGGTATATCGAATCCGTGAACCAGCCATAGGTCCGTTGTTCTTCGACCCAAACCTTCTCGAAACCGGCGCTCACTTTCGGCTATATTGTATAATGAATCTACCCCACCCGAAAAAAATGATGCCTGCACTCCTCGCTTGTGGCGCATTCTTTCTTCAGTTTTAAGCAAGAATTCTACATCGTGAAATTTGTTCGGCCAATAGGATTCATATATGGCCGAAGCCTCCAGTAGATTATGATAAAGAGTCTCAGATACAGGAAATTCGCTTTCAATACATTCTTTATATACCCCTGCCAATGGCAGTATCATGATTACGAATGCGTCGACTCTTAAGTCTAGTTTTGAACTATATTGTTCCGGCCATTCTATCCATAAGTCTCTTGGAAAATATTCTTGAATTTTATTCGACTTTTCTCCCAATACGATATGAGCGGAAAACCTTATGAATTCTCCGTTTCTCGACTCTCGTAGATCAACGATTTTCATCTCATGATCGCTTGTTGCCCATACCCTGCCCCCGGCAACCTCTCACGGCGAACCGGAAGCCTCCTCACGCGCCGCTTTTTGCGCCCGCCAATATTTTTTTGCCTCGGCGATATCCGGAATTTCCCGAGCCCCCCTCGGCGCCTTTTTTCCGAACAGACGGTAGTGATATCGAAATGAAGTTCGATAGGCGAGAGTCGCCGCCGAGTTATGGCGATGGCCGAGACCGGAGCGTTGCACCGCATCCCAAAAAACCGTGTCGCCAATGGCATGGAGCGGATGTTCGATGCGGCTCCAGATGGAGATCATATGAAATGCGCCCCGGGTGAGAAGAAAGCAATTGGTGTCGACAAATTTCTTGCCGTCGACGTCGGGGCAGAGGCCAAGGGGAGACTCGTCTAAGGCATAGAGCATTCGCGCCGACGTACAAACCTCCGCGCCATGCTTGCGGTGGATTTCGAGCAGCGCTTCGATATGGCTGGGCTCGTACCAATTGTCCGCATCCAGCCAGGCGATGGCGTCGAACCCCTGGCCCGCCGCCGAGACCGAGCCCATGGCACGCGGCGTATCGCCGTAATCGCCATGGTTAGTGCCACTCACGATATGCTGCGTATCGAAACTGGAGACGATATCCTGCGGCTCTCCGTCGGCCACAAGGATGTGCGTGCAGGGGTGAGTCTGCGCCATCACGCTGGCATGGCATTTTTCCAGCCAATCTTCATCCGCCCGGTAATAAGGCGTGATGACAGCGACCTTCACCGCCCTCGCTCCCTTACCATGCGTCCCGACCCCTCACTCATAGTCAAACGCATCCCTGATCTGTCTCGTCTGCTTCTTAACGATGCCGATCTCCTCCTCGCTCAACCAGCCCTTGTGGCGGCCAATTCGGGAATCCGTCAGGCCTTCTTCCCACAATTGGGTAAAAAAATCTTGATCCGAACTCTCTCTGAAATTGACCAAGCCGGCGTCCACATTGCCGGATACCTCCGCCAAATCCGGCAGATTTAAAAATTTCGACAAGCGTTTCAGCGGCGCCTTTTTTGTCATCAAATTCTCGTACTTTACCGTAATCAGCCTGTCGCCGAACCATTCCCGGTGGCCGAGGATCGGCAGATAAATGTCGTTGATATCGGCCACGATCTTCTCGAGGCGCTCCCGCGGATAATAATTCACGCCGTCGCGTTCCTGTTGTCTTTCTCCCACTTCGATCTGCGAGGCGACGATGTCGAGCGGATCGCGGACGATCAGGACATATTGCGCTTGGGGCACGAGATCGAGCAGGTTGGGAAAAAATTTCGTGTACCACGGGGATTTCAGCACCAGCTTGGTGCCGTCGCCGAATTTCGCGCGGAAACGCTCGAGATAATCCGCCGCCATCTCCCGGTGATAGCGCACCAGTTCCTCGCGCGAGAAATAATATTTCGTCTTCGACTCGAACTGGCCGAGCGCCGCCGCATAGGCCTGGACGAGATAGAAAAAATGCTCCGCCTCGCCGACCATCGGGTTGGTGTGGCGGCTGGCGCACAGCAGGCGCTGCAGGATCGTCGTGCCGGAGCGCGGCGGGCCGCCGACGAAGATGTCGGGGCCGCGGGTCGCGGGGTTATTTGCCGGCTCGCTCATACCCCCGCCCC
The DNA here is from genome assembly GCA_964623955.1 of uncultured Rhizobiaceae bacterium. Taxonomy (GTDB): domain Bacteria; phylum Pseudomonadota; class Alphaproteobacteria; order UBA828; family UBA828; genus PTKB01. The sequence continues at coordinate 5,174 of CAZUVO010000184.1, read as the reverse complement.
GCTGCCGCTGCCCGCCTTGCACCGCGCGGCGTGCTCCCCGACAAGGGCCAGCAGGCGTTCCGCCGCGCGCGCCGGGGCCACCTCGTCGCGGAAGGCGTGGGTGCGGGCGGCGGTGGAGAGATTGGCGTGGAGCGTCTCGTCGCTCCACATCTCGTCGAGAGCTTCGAGCCAGTCCTCGATCGGGGCGTGCGGGTCGACCAGGCGGCCGCCGGGGCCGACCATGTTAGGCAGGCCGGCCATGTCGCTGGCGAGGACCGGGATGCCGGAGGCCTGGGCCTCGGCGACGACGCGGGGCGCCGAATCGTCCCAGACGCTCGGCACCAGGGCGATGCGCGCGCGGGCGTAGAAGGGCCGCATATCGGCGACCGGTTGTGACCATTCGATATTGCCGGCCTGGGCGGCGCGCGCCTGATAGAGCGCGCGGGCCTCGTCCGCGATCGGCCAGGATTCGACGAACAGGAACGGGATATCCGGGCGCCGCCCGGCGAGGGCAAAGGCGATCTCGATGCCCTTCAGGGGGGCTCGAGCCGACGAACAGCACATGGCTGCGCCCGCCTTCGCCCGCCTCGGTCACATAATCGCCGACGCGAATCGCCGAGGGCGAGAGATGACAGGTGATGCCGAGCAGCACTTCGGCGCGGCGGCGGGTGAAGGGTGAGTTGCCGAGAAAGAGGCACTGGTCGTTGGGCGCGAAGAGATTGCCGTTCTGAAACTCGCAATCGACGAACAGTGCCGCCGTCGGCACGCCGGCGGCGATGGTGGCCGAGACCAGAGGCGTCATCGCGCCGCCCTGAACCACCACCGCGTCGGGCTTGAAATCGCGGCACACCGCGGCGGCGGCGATCTCCGGCCGCTGCGCGCGGTAGACCCGGTAGCCTTCATAATTGTCGAACGGCACCTTGTCGGCCGGCTGCGCCCTTTGCGCCCCGCACAGCACCGCCACCTCGATGCCGCGCGCCATCAGCTCGAGATTCATCTCATGCAGCGAAATCTGCGCGCCGCCGACGCGCGCCGGCATATAGCCGAGCTCGGTCGCCATCAGAATACGCTCGATCTTTTGCATCGGGGACGCCGCCAAATCCGATTGTTTTATTCCATCGCCGTCGCCGTCGCGCGGACACGACAGCGCACAGTATACAGCCTATTCGCCCGCCCGCCGCTATTCGCCGACCGCCTGGGAGACCGTCGGGCCGAGGCAGGAGCGTTTGTCGCCGGGGAGTGGCGCGGCGGCGAGTATCGCGGCGTCGGCGAAAAACACGGAGGTGCATTTGCGGTAAAGATGGCACGGCGCAAGGCCGAAGAAATCGATGCGCCGGAGGCCCGCCTCGCCGAGCGTCAGGAGGCTGGCGCGGTGTTGGGCGCGGTCGGAATCGTCGAACACCAGAATGCCGCCGGGCTTGAGATGGGCCGGGGCGGCGCGGGCGCAGGCGTCGCGCGCCTCGCCGTCGATCACGATGGCGTCGAACGGGCCGCCGCCGCCGGCTGCGATGGCGCCCACATAGGCGGCCGGGTCCTCGTGCAGGTGGAGCGTCGCGTTGGCGAGGCCGAAGCTTGCGACCTGGTCGTAATAGCGCCGGTCATGCTCGATCGCCTCGACCGCGGCGGCGCGCGCGCTCCACCAGGCGGTCGAAGCGCCGCTGCCCCATTCGAAGACGCGCCAGTCCGCCCGGCTCACGCCCTCGATGAAATCGATCGCCGCATAGGTCAGCCAGGGCAGCGCGCCGCCCTTGGCGTCGGCCGGGCGGCCGGCCGCGATGGAGTTGAGCCAGCCGCCGGTCAAGAGACCGTTGGTGCCCTTCGGCAGCAGGCGGGCGATCAAATTCCAGTTCGCGCCGAGCACCAGCCAGTGGGCGAGGTCGATATTGCCGCCATCGCTGAAATCGCCGCGTTCCGCCACGGCGTGCGCGATCATGTCGGCGGCGCGACTGTAGTCGCCCGCATCCACCACCGTCTTGATGTCATCGAACCAGGCATTCGCCGCCGCCGAGTTTCTCTCCATGCCGTTTCCCCCCATGCCGTTTCCCCCCATGCCATCGCTCCGAACGCGTTCACTATGGCATCAGCGCCGGAAGATCGACACCAGTTCGACATGGCGCGACCAGAGGAACTGATCGACCGGTGTGAGCGCCACCAGGCGGTAGCCGCCATCCACCAGAATACGGGCGTCGCGGGCAAAGGTGGCGGGGTTGCACGAGACGGCGGCGATGCGCGGCACCTGGGAGGCCGCCAGCGCCTCGGCGAGCGCCCGGGCGCCGGCGCGCGGCGGATCGAAGATCGCGGCGTCGAAGCGATTCAACTCGGCAGGCGCGAGGGGCCGGCGGGCGAGATCGCGCGCCTCCGCCGTGACGTTGCGGCCCGCCGCGCCGGCGGCTTTCCGCGCCGCCTCGGCCATCGCCCCGTTGCCCTCATACATCACCACTTGGTGATGCGGCGCTAACGCGAAGCCGATGCCGCCGAGACCGGCATAGAGGTCCGCCACCCGTGCGCCGCCCCCGCCGCCGCCCGTGCCGTCACCGGGAACCGGTTCGTCAAGAGCGAGACCGTCGCACACCAGACCCTGTATCGCCGCCTCGCCCGCCGCCGTCGGCTGAAGGAAGGCGCCGGGCGGCAGATCGACCGCGACCCCGGCGAAGCGCGCCCGCACCGCGCCGGGCTGGGCGATGGTCTCCACCACCGGCGCGGTTTTTCTGTTACGGGCGCGCCCGCGTTTGCGCCCGCCGCCGGCGGCCTCGCGATATTCCACCGATAGGCGCTGGATATTCTCGGCGTGGGTGAAATTGGCCAGGGCCTCGCGCATGACGAGATCGGGCGCGCCATCAAGGCCGTGCAGAATGACGTCGCGGCCTTCGGCCGCCGCGGTCAGGGATATCTCGCCGACGCCGCCGCCAATCTCCGCCACCAGGCGGCGGAGGGGCGCGAGCAGGGCTTCGAGTTCCGGCAGCATCACCGCGCAGCGCTCAATGGCGGCGATGCGATGGCTCGCCCGGCGGCGGAAGCCGATGTCGGGCATAGCTTTGCCGCGCGGCGCTGCCACGGCCAGGCGCAGGCGCCGCCGGCTGGCCGGGGGCGAGGCGATAGCGGGTCCAATGGGGACATCGGTCAAGCCGCGATGGGCCAGCGCCTCGCGGATCATCGCGCGCTTCCACTCGCCATGGACCTCGCCCGCCATATGCTGCGCCACGCAGCCGCCGCAGGTGCCGAAATAGTCGCAAGGCGGCGTCTGCCGGCCGGGCGCTTCCGACAGCCGCTCGATCAGCTCGGCATGATCGCCCTTCGCCGCCGGGGCGACGCGCACCCGCTCGCCCGGCAGCGCGCCGGGGACGAACAGCTTCGCGCCGTCATGGCTGGCGATGCCGTCACCGCCGGCGCCAAGCGCCTCGATGGTCACCTCAATTTGCATGGCCGAGAGCTATAGCATGGCCGGCGGAGCGCCGCAGACTTACACCGGGGCGGCGACGAATTCCGCCAGCATCAGGGCGGCGAAGGCGAAAAACACCAGTCCCGTGGCAATGGCGAGGCCGCGCTGCACCCCGGCCCGCGCCAGCCAGCGCCGCGCCCGGCCCGCCGCCAGCACCAATGCCCCCTGCCAGCAGATGTTCAAGAGGATGATCGAGACGCCGAGCAAGGCCAGTTGCAGTGGCACCGAGGCCCGCCCGGGTGCGACAAAACCAGGCATAAGCGCGATAAAAAGGAGGATCACCTTGGGGTTCAGCAGATTGGTGAGGATGGCGTCGCGGCAGACGGTGAGCGCCCCGCTGGCGCCGGGCCGAGCGAGGCCGGCCTGATCCGGGGCCGCGGCGCCGCGCAAATTGCGGTAGCCGAGCCAGCAGAGATAAAGCGCGCCGGCGAGCGCGATGCCCTTCAGCGCCAGGGGCACCGCGAGAAGCAGCAAGGAGAGACCGAACACCGCCGCCGCGAGATGGCCGAGGAGGCCGATTTGCACGCCGATCAGGGCGGCGAAGCCGTGGCCGTAGCGGCGGCCCGGACTGCTGTCGATGTCCGCGCCCATGGTCGCGCGGAGAATCAGCAGCGTGTCGGGGCCGGGCGACAGAATGGCCGCCAGCGCGACCACCAGGAAAGCGCCGTAAAGTTCCGGATCGAGGGGCATGGCGGATTTGGCGTTACCGGCATCCGCGCGTCAGCCGGGAGGCCGCCGGGCGATGGCGTTATTTCTTGCGGAACGAATCGAGGGTGACGACTTCCGCGCCGATCTTGTCGGCATCGCCCTCGTCATCCTCGGTATCCGGCTCCGCATCACCGTCGCCGGCTTCGTCTTCGCCGGCGTCGGTCCCGCTATCGTCTTCTTCCGCCACGGGCGCGTCCGGCTCGGCCTGTTCATTTCCGGCGATTTCCAAATCGGCCGGCCCGTCTTCGGCAATTGCGTCGCTATCGTCTTCCGCCGCCGTCTCTTCGCCGCCGGCGACGAGTTCCAGCTTGCCCGGGCCGCCCGCCGATTTGATTTCGAATTGCAGGCCGAATTTTACGCCGGGATCGGCAAACCGGGTCAGCGCCGCGAAGGGCACGCTGACATGCTCGCGCGCCTTGTTGAAGCTGAGGGTTACGGAGAAGCCTTCGTCGGTTACGTCGAGGCCCCAAAACTGATGCTGCAGGACGATGGTCAGCTCGTCCGGGTAGCGTTCGCGCAAATAGCTCGGGATATCGACACCGGGAAAACTGGTGCGAAAGGTAATATAGAGGTGATGGCTGCCGAGCAGGCCATCCTCGGCGACGCGCAGCAACACCTCGCGCATCGCACCGCGCAAGGCATTGTCCACCAACTCGTCATAGCCGATATGATCCTTGCCCATGCCTCGTCTCTGCCTCCCTCGGCGCGCCCTTTTGGCGCGTTCCCCTGGGCCTCAGGTTAACGCTCCCGGCGGAACCTGTAACCCGTAAAGTGGGGGGCTTCTGTTGCCCGGTGCCCCCCGGACCGCGCTTACATAGCTAGGCTATGCAGCGAGTGCTACTTCATTATCGTTCGCACTTACATTTTGGCCCGATAACGGCGGTACCATGCCGAGCGAAAACCGAGCCTTTACCACGCACGTCGATCCTGGTTCGCCCCCGCAACATATTCGTGCCGCGACCGCGCCGGCGTGCCGACTCGACGGATACGAATTGGTGGAGGCGCCGGGTACTGCCCCCGGGTCCGCAACGCTTATTTCACGCGGCGT
>CAZUVO010000183.1:7056-7782 GCA_964623955.1 uncultured Rhizobiaceae bacterium | reverse complement strand
CCAATGCATCGGAGACCGGTATAGCCAATGCGGCCAATGCCTCGGCCACCGCCGTGGCCAACGCCAACGAAAATTCTGCCGTTGCCGCTGCGGCTGCGTTAGACGGCGGCGATGGCGGCGATGGCGGCGATGGCGGCGATGGCGGCGATGGTGGCGATGGCGGCGATGGTGGTGATGGCGGTGACGGCGGTGATGGCGGAGACGGCGGCGACGGCGGCGACGGCGGCGAAACCTAAGACGACAGCGCACACCACCGCACTGATTTTTAGCGATCGTTCCTAGCGTTGGGATACCGGCGGTCGCGTTAAGCCGCCGATATTCGGTATATTCAAATTAGCCATCCAACAGAATGGAATGTCTCAGTCATGCCGAGTTTCGATATCGTTTCACGCACCGATATGGTGGAGGTCGACAACGCCCTTCAGGGCGCCGCGCGCGAAATCTCCACCCGCTACGATTTCAAGGGGAGCAGTTGCGGCATCGAGCGCAATGAAACCGTGCTCACCATCCGCGCCGACGACGAATACAAGCTGAACCAGGTGCAGGAGCTGTTGAAAGGCCATTTGGGCAAGCGCAAGGTCAAAATCGGCGCTTTCGATTTCGCCAAGCCGGAGGAAGCCTCCGGCGGCACGCTGCGCCAATTGGTCACCATCCAGCAGGGCATCGACCGCGACCTGGCGCAGTCCATCGTCAAATCGGTCAAGGGCGCCAAGCTCAAGGTGCAAA
>CAZUVO010000183.1:1254-6994 GCA_964623955.1 uncultured Rhizobiaceae bacterium | reverse complement strand
GACTGAGCATTTCTTAGCCCGCCGGCGACGCGCCCACCCCCGGCGCGGCTTGTTCGCCGGCGGATTGCAGGACGAAGCCGTCATAATTTTCGGCGGCGATCTTGTCGCAGATGTCGCGATAGGCGCCGACGCCGCCGACATAGGGGTAGATGACGCGCGGCTTGCCCGGGATGTTGGCGCCGACATACCAGGTGTTGGATTCGAAGAAGAGCGTGCCGTCCGCCGCCTCGGTGACGTGCTGCATCCATGCGTCTTCCGCCTCGATAGTGGCCTCGATGGTGGCGACGCCGTTCGCTTCCATATATTCCATGCAATCGGCGATCCATTCGATGTGTTGCTCGATCGAGGTCATCATGTTGCTGAGGACCGACGGGCTGGCGGGGCCGGTGACGGTGAACATATTCGGGAAGCCCGCCACCGCGAGGCCGAGATAGGTGCGCGGACCCTCCGCCCATTTCTCGCGGAACGCCATGCCGCCGCGGCCCTGGATATCGATTTTGAGGAGCGTGCCGGTCATGGTGTCGAAGCCGGTGGCGAAGACGATGGCGTCGAGCTCGAATTCGCCGTCGCTGGTCCTAAGGCCCTTGGGCGTGATCTCCTCGATCGGCGCCGCCTTGACGTCGATCAGGCTGACATTGGCGCGGTTGAAGGTCTCGAAATAGTCGGTATCGACGCACAGGCGCTTGGTGCCGAACGGATGATCCGTCGGGCACAGCAAATCGGCGACCGCCGGGTCGTCGACCCGCTCGCGGATCTTGTTGTGCGCGAATTCGACGGCATAATCGTTGGCTTCCTTGCTGGTGATGATGTCGGCAAAGCTCGCCAGGAAATTAAACGAGCCCTGGTCCCAGCGCCTTTCGAACTCGGCGTTGCGCGCCTCGGGCGTGAGATCGAGCGCCGAGGTTTCCGAGACCTCGAAGATATCGCCGATGCGCGAGGCGCGGGCGCGCTCGCGAAGCTCGTCATGGCGTGTCTTCCACATCTCGACGACATCCGGGTCGATCGGGCCATGAAATGCCGGAACGCTGAAATTCGCCGTGCGCTGAAAGACCGTCAGGTGATCCGCCTCGGCGGCGATCACCGGGATGGATTGGACGGCGGACGAGCCGGTGCCGATGATGCCGACCCGCTTGCCGGTAAAATCGATCTTCTCGTGCGGCCAGTACCCGGTGTGGTAGGTGTCGCCTTCGAAGCTATCCAGGCCCTTGAAATCCGGCAGGACCGGGGTCGAGATTCAGCCCGTTGCCATGACGCAGAATTTGGCGGAGATGGTGTCGCCGCCGTCGGTCTCTATGCGCCACCGGTTGGACGCATCGTCGAACGCGGCGACGGTGACGCGCGTCTCGAAGCGCATGTCGCTTCTCAGATCGAATTTTTCGACCACATGGGCGATATAGTCGAGGATTTCCGGTTGCTGGGCGTAGCGCTCCGTCCAGTTCCACTCGCGCTGCAATTCGTCGGAGAAGGAATAGGAGTAGGTCAAGCTCTCGACGTCGCAGCGCGCACCGGGATAGCGGTTCCAGTACCAGGTTCCGCCGACATCGGTCGCGGCGTCGATCACCAGCGCCGAGAGCCCAAGCTCGCGGCAGCGCTTGAGCATATAGATGCCGGAGAACCCGGCGCCGACGATCAGCGCATCGACGTCATTGGTGGCAGACATAGCCCGGCTCCTATGCCGTGCCGAACGCCTGGCGCAGCGCCTTGCACGCCGTTGCCTGGGCCTCGGCGGCGACATCCATCCGTGCGGTCGCCGTCCAGAAACCGTGGATATGGCCTTCGTAATTGCGATAGTCGGTGGGCACGCCGGCGGCCTTCAGTTTCTCGGCATAGGCCACGCCATCGTCATAGAGCGGGTCGTGGCTTGCCGTCATCACCATGGCCGGCGGCAGGCCGCCCAGATCGTCGGCGCGCAACGGCGCCGCCGCGAGGTCCGACTTCTCGGCGTCGTCGTTGAAATAGCAATCGAAGAACCAGGCCATGGCCTCGGCGGTCAGGACATAGCCCTCGCCAAAGCTTTTGTAGGACGGCCGGTCCTCGCGCGTGTCCGTGACCGGATAGACCAGAAGCTGGAAAACCAGCGCCGGGCCGCCTTCGCGTTTCGCCCGCTGGGCGACCACCGCGGCGAGACAGCCGCCGGCGGAATCGCCGCCGACCGCAATGCGCGCCGGGTCCGCGCCGATCTCGCCGGCGTTTGCCGCGATCCATTCAAGCGACGCCCAGGCCTCGTCGGTCGGCTTGGGAAACTTGTGCTCGGGCGCCTTGCAATAGCTGACGCCGACGACGATGCAGCCGGCGCCTTCGCAGAGCGCACGGCAGACATTGTCGTGGGTGTCGATGCTGAGCACGACATAGCCCGAGCCGTGGTAATTGATATAGACCGGCAGCGGCGTTCCCGGGTCGCTGCCCGCCGGCCAATAGATGCGGATCGGGATCGGCCCGTGCGGCCCGGGGATGTCGCGGTTCTCGACGCGGCCGACCTCCGGCCCCTTGTCCTGCAGGCCGAGCACCAGACCGTCGAAATCGGCCCGCACATCGGCGATCGGCCGGTCCCACAGGGATGTCTGATCACCCTCCGCCATGGCCGTGTTGATTTCGTCGACGACTATCTGAACTTGAGGATCGAGCTGCATGATCGTCTCCCTTCGGTTCCGGCCGTGATGTCAGCCGATTATTTCTATAAAATTCCCGTCTCCAGGGCTAAACGCTAGCACTCGGACCTATCGAAGGCGAGCGGGAACTGGCCGCCCGGCGCGATCCGAGCCCGCCCGAATTGCTTTAGGTTATGCTTCGCCTTCAGCGTGCCCGCCCGCGGTGATCAGGCTTGTCAGGCGGGCGCCGTCATAGTCGCGCTCGAGGCGGGCCGCCGCTTCGTCCGCCGCCGCATCCAGGTCGCCGCCACAGGGCTCCGCCGCGCCTTTGCGCCAGCCTTCGAGATAGGCATCGGTGCCGTGGGCGCCGCTTTTCATCGCGGCGGCGTCGATCGCCTCCTGAAACCGGGGCGAAAGCTCGCGCCGGGCATTGGCGCGCCCCGCCTTGACGGTGACCTGCGCCGGTATATCGCGCCAATACATGATGGTCAGCTTGCCGCCGCCCGAGACTTTATCCGCGCTCATGCTTTTGGTTCCCCCCCATCCCCTGTAGGATCGCCCGGTGGTTTTTCTCGTTGAAAGGATAACATGATGACGATTACACGCATCAAGCCCGGCCCGCGTATGAGCCAATGTGTGGTGCACGGCAACACCGTTCATACCGCCGGTCAGGTGGCCGATGATTCGAGCGCGGACGTTGCCGGTCAGACGCAACAGGTGCTCGCCAAGATCGACGGCCTGCTGGCCGAGGCGGGGACGGACAAATCGAAAATCTTGAAGGGGACGATCTGGCTCGCCGATATATCCCAGTTCAACGAGATGAATTCGGTGTGGGACGCCTGGGTCGATACGGACAATCCGCCGGTGCGCGCCTGCGTTCAAAGCCCGCTGGCGTTTCCCGAGCTGCTGGTCGAGATCCAGGTCGAGGCGGCGAAGTAGAAGCGGCTAGAGCCTGTCAGGTTCACTAGCGCTCACCCGACACTCTCTATCCCATTTTGATTCAAGCAAATGCGTCGTCGCAGGTGAACCCACCTGCTCGGGATTTGCTTTAGAGCCTTTCCGAAACGCCCATGCGCGGCGGCTGCCTGACGTCGCGCGTGCCGGGGCGCAGCACTTTGTAGCCGTAACCGGAATCGCCGTCCGAATTGATAAATACCTGATTGTCGAACACCGTATCCCAAGCGCCGTCGCGGATGGCGCTGTCGGGCACGATGTCGATCGGGCGGTAGGCATGGGCCTCCTGGTCCGCCAGGAAGGGCGAATTGTCGGCGGCGTTGTAGGAGCAATGGATGATCGTGCGCGGCTCCGTGCTGCGGTTGGGCCCCGACGCATGGAGCAGATTGCAGTGGAAATAAACCGCGTCGCCGACTTTCAGGTGCCATTCCACGCGCTCTAGTTTTTTCAGCACATGATCGAGCCAAACCGGGTCGACGCCGGTGGCCTCGCCCATGCGGCAATGATCGATGCGGCCGAGCTTGTGCGAGCCCTTGATCACCGACATGGGGCCATTCTCCGCATTGTTCTCGTCGACCGCGATGCCGAGGGTGAGCATGTCCGGGCGCAGCACTCCCTGGTGGTACCAATAGCCGTAATCCTGGTGCCAGTCCCAGGTGCCTTCGCTGGCGGGCTGCTTCATCGAGAGCTTCGAATGCCAGTGATAGGGCGTAGTGCCGAGGAGCGCCTCGGCCCCGGCGACGACGCGCTCAAGGCGCGGGATGATTCCGACCAGATCGTCGCTGAGTTCGGTATAGGGCACCACTTCCTGGGCATTGCCGGCGCTGTCGGCAAGCGCCATCAGGGCGCCGCCCAGGCTGGGATCGTCAAGGCAGGCGCGGCGCAGCGGCTCGATCTCGTCCGGGGAGAAAAAGCCGGCGAGGCGGACATAGCCGTCTTCGTGATATTGCGCGATCTCGGCGTCGGTCAAATTTCGCACGATTAAGCCTTTTTTATGATGTGAGTTAATTAACCTATTTTTCAACAAATTACCGTCAAATTAAGTATCTACGGCAATTTTGTCAGGGACAATAGGTTGAACCGCTCATGATGAAAGTCGCGAGAATATTATCCGGCAAGGAAACCGGCGTGATCACCGGCGATGCCGACATGCCGGTGAGAGAGGCCGCGCGCACGCTGGCGGAAAAGCGCATCGGTTTGCTGGTCGTGACCGGCGCGGACGGGATCCTTGCCGGGGTTTTCTCGGAACGCGACATTGTGCGCGGATTGTCCGAGCATGGCGCCGAATATCTCGATATGCCGGTCGGCGAGGGGATGACCCGCCATCCGATCACCTGTTCGCCCGAGCACCGCGTCGAAGACGTTATGGAACTGATGAACGCCCATGGCATCCGTCACCTACCGGTGTTGGGGGACGACGACAAGCTGATCGGCGTGATCAGCATGGTCGATGTGGTCCGCTCGCTTCTGGCGCGCGCCGAGCTCGACCGGGAAATGCACCGCGCCGCCGTCTAGAACGTTTCACGTTCACTCGCGTTCACGCGAAACGCTCTATCCTTTGTTGATTCAAGCAAATGCGTCGTCGCAGGTAATTCCACCTGCTCGGGATTTGCTCTTTTGTGTTGAAGCAAATGCGTCGTCGCAGGTGATTCCACCTGCTCGGGGTTTGCTCTAAGCCGCCGCTCCGCACCGCCAATTCACCGATTGTTAACCGCGTTCCGGCACTCTCGCCGGCATGACGGAATTTCCCTTCTCGCTCGAGGAATATGAAAAGCTCAACCCCGTGGTGACGCTCAACCACGAGGCCGAGGCGATTCATTACTGCACGCCCAACAAGCTGACCGCGTGGCGCGTCCAGACGCTGTTCAGCAAGGAGCCCTATACCCTCGACTGGATCGCCGGCTTCCAGCCGGAGGACGTGCTGGTCGATATCGGCGCCAATGTCGGCATGTACACGATTTGGGCGGCGCGGACGCGTGGCATCAGGGTTTTCGCCTTCGAGCCGGAATCGCAGAACTATGCGCTCCTCAACCGCAACATCCAGCAGAACGGCCTGGCCGAGCGGGTGCGCGCCTATGCCGCCGGACTGAGCGACGAGACCGGCTTCGGCGATATGTATTTGAGCGAGCTCAAGATCGGCGGGTCGTGCCATGCGGTGGGCGATGCGCGCAATTTCAAGCTCGAGCCGTTCGAGACCC
>CAZUVO010000183.1:0-1244 GCA_964623955.1 uncultured Rhizobiaceae bacterium | reverse complement strand
ATTGGTGCAGGGCTGCCATTTCACCACCCTCGATGCGCTGGTGGACGAGGGGGTCGTGCCGGTGCCGAACCATATCAAGATCGATGTCGACGGCTTCGAGCATAAGGTGGTGAGCGGCGCGGCGCGCACGCTGGAGAATGCGGAGCTGCGCTCCATCCTGGTCGAGCTCAACACCAATCTGGCAGAGCATCGCGGCGTGATTGACCGGCTCGGCGCGCTCGGCTTTGCGGTATCGCAAGACCAGGTGGCGAGCGCGCTCCATACCGAGGGCGTGTTCGAAGGCGTCGCCGATCATGTTTTCCGGCGTTGAGGCGCATTTCTTCGCCAAGCTCGAGCGGACGCCGATCGAGCCCGAGCCGTTTCCGCACTTTTATCTCGAAGAAATTTTTCCGCACGATTTCTACCGCCGGATGCTCGCCAACCTGCCCGATGACGATGCGCTGACGCCGCTCGGCGAAACCGGGCTGGTGACGCCCGGCGCCTATCCCGAGCGCTCGATCCTGCGCCTCGGCGAGGGGGCGAGCGAATTTTGGCGCGAGCTTGCCCGGCGCTTGCTGAACCGGCGGCTGATGGAGCTGCTGGCGACGCGCTTCTGGCCGCATATCCAGGCGCGCTTCGCTGGCGAGTTGCTCGATATGCAATTGGCCGACGAGGCGATGCTGGTGCGCGACCGCACGCGCTACGCGCTCGGCCCCCACACGGACGCGCCGCACCGCCTGGCGACGATGCTGTGCTACCTGCCGCCGGACGCCGAAAAATCCCATCTCGGCACGACGATATACCGGCCGAAGGATCCGGAGTTCCGCTGCCCGGGCGGTCCGCATCACCGGCGCGAGGATTTCGACGCGGTGCGCACCATGGCTTACCGGCCGAACAGCGCGATCCTGTTCCTGCGCAACGATTTGAGTTTTCACGGCGTCGAGACGATCGCCGACGCGGCCGTCCGGCGCGATATCCTCGCCTATGACATCCGCATCAAGAAGCTGACCTTCAAGCAGCCACCACAAGCCATGCAAGCCGCCGCTGCCGGTTAACCGGCGAAGCGGTGCTCCGGCAGGCCGCGCACGCCGAGCCCGGTGACTTTGAAGAGATTGCCCGCCGCCGCCGGCAGACCGGCATCGCCGCCGGGGAAATGCTCGCGCACGCTCGGCCCGGCCCAATCGACCTGGGCCATCGAGGTGATGTAGATCTCATCGAGATTGTCGCCGCCGAACATCACGCTGGTGCTGGTCGGGATCGGCAGA
>CAZUVO010000182.1:0-7803 GCA_964623955.1 uncultured Rhizobiaceae bacterium | reverse complement strand
CGCTGAGGTCGTCAAGCTCATATTCCTCCATGAATTCGAGCAATTGCCGCCCGCCGACTTCGTTGCAGGCGACATTCGCCATCACATCGCCAAGCACCTGTTCCGGCACGCGCACATTCGCTTCAATCAGCTCAAGGAGAAATTCATCGACCTCGCCTTCCTTCAGGAGCTTGCACAGCGGCAGGCGCAACCCCTCGTGATAAATTTCCGTCGCCGTCGCGCCGAATCCTGTACCGCCGATATCCGGCAGGTGGGTGATGCTCATGGTGTAGCCGACCAGTTTCGGCCCGCGAAATACCGGGCGCATCACGGTGATATCGAACATATGGCCGGTGCCGATCCAGGGGTCGTTGGTCGCCAGCACGTCGCCGGGCTTCAGCGTATCGGGGGGGAACTTCTTCATGGTGTGGGCCATGGTCAGGGGCGCGGTGCCGATGAAGGGCGGCGCGCTCCAACTTCCCTGGGCAAGCAGATGCCCTTCCGCGTCGGTGATCACTGCGGTGAGATCGTAAGCCTCGCGCACGATTGTCGAGAACGAGGTGCGCACTAAAGTGGAAACAATCTCGTCGGTGATCGAGATCAGTCTATCCCACATGATGCCGAGGCCGATGGCGTCCATTAGCTCTCTCCCAACTCGGCGACGAGATTGCGCCGCGCGTCGACGCGGACCACATCGCCCGGGCCGATGACGCAGGTCGATTCGCGCTCCTCGATCATCGCCGGGCCGGTTACTTCCGCACCGGGCGCGAGCAGGCCGCGCTCATAGACCGGACAATCGACATAGCCGTCGCCGAAATAAGCCTGGCGGCTGATTTTCCGCGCCTCGCCCGCCCGCGCCGATCCCTCCAGGCGGAAGCCGTCGGACAGCACCGCCTCCGGCCCGACCGCCTCGACCTTCCAGGTGACGATCTCCAAGGGCTCGTCCAGCATGCTGGTGGAAAAGGTCTGGGCATAGGTGTCACGAAAGAGCGCCGGCAGATCGGCAAAACCATCCGCCTCCGACAGCGCCACCTCGACCTCGTATCCCTGACCTTGATAGCGCATATCGAGGCGGCGGCGGAGGCGGATTTCTTCTTGCGCCACGCCGGCGGCGAGCAGCAGCTCCGAGGCCTCCGCCGCCATCGCCCGGAAGCGCTCGGCGAAACCGGCGCTATCGAGCGAAGCGACCGAACAAGGCTCGGAGCGCGACAATTCGAAGGCGAGCGGGCTCACCAGCAGGCCGAAGGCGGACATCACCCCGGCGCCGGCGGGAAAGACGACGCGCGGGATCTTCAGCTTGCGCGCGACGCCCAAGGCATGGGCCGGGCCGGAGCCGCCGAACGCCACCATGGAGGCGCCGCGATAATCGAAGCCGCGCTCGGAGGCATGGATGCGGAAGGCGCGCGCGACATCCTCATTGATGATCTCATGCATGCCCCAGGCGGCACGCTCCACCGTGACGCCGAGCGGCTTGGCGACATCGGCCTCAACGGCGGCGCGCGCGGCGTCCGTATCCAGCTTCATATCGCCGCCGAGAAAATAATTCGCGTCGAGATAGCCAAGCAGGAGATTGGCGTCGGTCAGCGCCGCCCGCGTGCCGCCCTTGCCATAACAGGCCGGGCCGGGATCGGCACCGGCGCTCAGCGGCCCGACGCGGATGAGGCCGCGCTCGTCGACCTCGGCCAGGCTGCCGCCGCCGGAGCCGATCTCGACCATGTCGATCACCGGCACCTTGACCGGAAGGCCGCTGCCGCGCTTGAAATCATGCAGCCGCGCGATCTCCATATCGTATTGCTTGAGCGGCTCGAAGCCGTTCACCAGGGCGCCCTTGGCCGTGGTGCCGCCCATGTCGAACGAGAGCAGATCGGGTATCTCCAGAGCGCGGCCGTGATAGGCCGACATCAGCGCGCCTGCCGCCGGGCCGGATTCGAGTGCGCGCACCGGATAGCGCCGGGCCGCCTCGGGCGCCAGCATGCCGCCGGACGAGGTCATCACCAAAAGCCGCCCGCCAAAGCCCGCCGTCTCCAGGCCGCCCGCCAGACGCCCGAGATAATTGTCGAACAGCGGCTGGGTATAGGCATTGACGGCGGCGGTGGTCCAGCGCTCGAACTCGCGCATGTTGGAAAAAATATCCGCCGAGGTGGAGACGTAGAGATCGGGGAAGTCGCGCTCGGCGATCTCGCGCGCGAGGCGCTCATGCGCCGGATTTGCGTAGGAGTGGAGAAAGCAGATGGCGAGCGCCGCGATCCCCTCTTCCACCAATTCGGCGATGGCGGCGCGGATCGCACCTTCGTCGGGCGCGGTCTCGACCGAGCCGTCGAACTTCACCCGCTCCGCCACCTCGCGGCGCAACTGGCGCGGCACGAGGGGCTCAGGGTAGGCGAGGCGGAGATCGAACAGGTCGTAGCGCGTGTCGGGCACATCGCGGAAACCTTCGGTGACCAGCATGCCGGTCACCGCGCCGCGCCGTTCGATCACCGCGTTGGTCACCAGGGTGGTGCCGTGGGCGATGGTTTCGACATCGGCGAAAGCGACCTCTTTGCGCGCGAGCAGATCGGCGCAGCCTTCGAGCACGGCGCGCGACGGATCGTCGGGCGTGGTGAGCTGCTTGTGGATAAACATCTCGCCCTTCGCCTCGTCGAAGAGAGCGAAGTCGGTGAAGGTGCCGCCGATATCGACGCCAAGGCGGTAACTCATCGTCGCGGGCGCCGCTATCTCATGCGCCAATCGCCGAGCTTCTCCGCCGCATCGGCGGCGCGCAGCACGGTGAGATCGTCGAAATGGCGGCCGATGATCTGCAGGCCAACCGGCAGACCGTCGATTAGCCCGCACGGCACGCTGATGGCGGGATGGCCGGTCGCGCTCGTTTGCGGGCAATTGTTGAGCATGTTGAGGGAGCGGAACATATATTCGCTGAACGGCGCGTCCGGCGGTGGGATCGGCCCGGACAATTGCGGGATGGTCGGCATGACGAGCACGTCGCATTCCTCCAGCGCCGCGTCATAGGAGGCGGTGAGCGCGCCGCGCTGGTTCTGCGCCTTGGCGTAGTAACGCCCGTGATAATGACGCCGGAGATATTCACCCATCAGAAGGACGTTGATCACCGTCATCGGGATGTCGTTGGGCCGCGCCTTCAGGCTCTTGGCGACATGGTCGAGCATCGGCGTGTCGTAATAGCCCTGCCAGTTGGAGCCGAGCCCGGCGCGGTGATGCATCACATCGAGCGCACCTTCCGCCGCCAAGGCGAACCAAATGCGGATGCCGTCATAATGCATCGGCACGGAGACCTTGCGCAGCTTCGCGCCCATTTGCTTCAGGCCGTTGATGGTCGTCCGCACCTTGGCATCGACGCGCCGGTCGCTCGGCAGCAATTTGAGATCGGGCCAGGTGTCCGCCTTGTGGCCGAAGCCCTCCGCGACCACGCCGATGGTGAGGCCCTCGCAGCCCTGATCGATAGCCGGCAGATAGTCCTGCACGTAATCCTCCGGGATAACGCCGCGCTGGCGCGGATCGCGCGGGTCCGGCCCGGCGAGGACCGAGAGCATGCGCGCGGCATTCTCGACACTGTCGGCCATCGGCCCGACGATATCGATCGACAGCTCCATGCCCATGCAGCCGGTATAGGGCACCAGGCCATAGGTCGGCTTGTGGCCGACCACGCCGCACCAGCAGGCGGGGATGCGGATCGAGCCGCCCTGATCGCCGCCGAGCGCCATCTTCACGTCGCCCGCCGCCAGCGCGGCGGCGCTGCCCTTCGATGAGCCGCCCGGCGAATGGGTCGGCTTGTGCGGATTGCGGATCGGGCCATAGGCGCTGGTATGGCCGCCCGAGGAGAAGGAGAAATCCGCCGAGGCGGTCTTTCCGGCGATCTCCGCGCCGGCGTCGAGCAGGCGGGTGATAACCGTGGCGTCGATCTGCGGCACATGGCCTTCGAGCACGCGCGAGCCGTTCATCATCGGCACGCCGGCGACCGAGACCGTGTCCTTCACGCCGATACGCATGCCGCGAAGCGGGCCGTCCGCCGCGCCTTTGATGTCGGTCAGCCAGTACCAGGCGTTATAGGGATTTTCTTCCGCGCTCGGGCGGCGGCCCGGCGTGCGCGGATATTTCACTTCCGGCTGGTCTTCCGGCAGATCGTCGATGCGCCGCATGGCGCGGATACCGCCGGCCATGGCGCCGCGATATTCGCCGGCGCGCTCGGCCGTCATGTCGATGCCGAAATCCTCGGCGATCTCAAGCAATTGCGCCACGCTCGGCAGTTCGGGTCCTCGGGACATAGGTCTCCCCCTAATTTCGCCCAAGCCTAGCGCGGCGCGGGCGTCGCCACCAGCGCGTCTTGGCCGGTCGGGCCTTTGCCCGAAGCCACGGTCACCCGGCTGCCGATATCAATTGGCCCGCCCACAAGATAGACCAGCGCGCGTGCGCCGCAATCGAGTTGAACCGTCGCGACGTGAAGCGGCAGATGATCGCGAAACTCGGGCGCGAGACTGTGATGCAGCACGGTCGCCGTCACCACGCGCCCGCCGGCTTCCGCCTCGCGCCAGGCGATATCACCGGCCAGGCAATGGGGGCAGATTTCGCGCGGTGGCCAATGGGCGCGGTCGCAAGTTTCGCAATGGGGCAGGTGCAAACTCATACCCCGCCCCGCGCCAATATGACCGCCGAGGAGCAAAGCCCGCGGTCGAAATTCACCGTGCCGTAACCGGAGACCAGCCCGACCTCCGCATCCGCGACCTGAATGCCGAGGGCCTGGCCGGTAACCTGGCGCAGCCCTTCGGTCATGCCGACGAAGCCGCCGACCGCGCCGGCCTGACCGAGGGACAATTGCCCGCCGCCGGTATTGAGCGGCAAGCCGCCGCCACCGGCGGTGAGGTCGGTCGCGCGCACGAAGGCAGGCGCCTCCCCCGCTTCGCAGAAGCCAAGGCCCTCCAACTGAAACATCACGATCACCGGATAATCGTCATAGGCCTGCAGGAAGCGCATGTCGCCGGGGCCGAGGCCGGCGGCATCATAAAGCGCGTCGCGCTCCAACGGCCAGCCGCCGGAGATCTGCACCGGGTCTTCGGGAAACGCGTTGTGCCGTTCGATCCCGGCCAGGATGCGGGCATAGGGCAGCCCGCGCGCATTCGCCCGCTCTTCGCTCATCACCAGAAACGCTTCTGCGCCGGAGCATGGCATTACACAATCGAACAGGTGTAGCGGTTCGGCAATGGGCCGGGCGGCGAGATAATCTTCCATCGTCAGCGGCTTTTTGAGCAGCGCATGGGGAAAGGCCGCGCCATTGTGGCGCTGAGCGATGCAGATGCGCCCCATATCCTCGCGCGTGGCGCCTGTGCGCTCCATATAATGCCGCGTGATCAGCGCGAAGGGCAGGTTCGGGCCGCCGACGCCGTAAGGCAGCGCGGCTTGCTGAGAGAAGCTGCTGTAATTGTCGATGAGCTTGCCGAAGGCATCGCCGCCGAGCACATCGCCGGCGATGCAGGCCACCACCTCCGCGTCCCCCGCCTCGACCGCGCGTGCGGCATGGCGCAGCGCGATCGGCCCCGACGCGCCGCCCATGGGGAGGTCTTCGAGCCAGCGCACCGTCAGGCCGAAATATTCCGTGAGCGACACGGCGGTATCGGGGCGAAGCGTGTAGCTCGCCGCGATCAGCCCGTCGATCTCTTGCTTGGCGATGCCGGAGCGTTTAACCAGTTCGGCCAGCGCGCGGCCGAGCCACCAATGGACGCCATGCTGGGAGCGCTTTTCGTAAGGAATGGTTACCGGCACCGCCGCCGCCACGCCCCCATAGCCGCGCGCGGTCATGCCCGCTTCTCCCCGCGCAGGTCGAAACAGTCGGCGAGCGCCGCCGGCGCTTCCGCCAAGGATCGCAATTCCGCCTTCCGCACCTTTTGCGTCGGCGTCAGCGGCAACGCATCCAAAAAGGCGACCCAGCCCGGCGATTTGTAATAGGCGAGCTGCTCGCGGCACCAATCGCTAACCCGCCGGGCGGCTTCTTCGTCGCGCGGCGCGCCGTTCCTGGCGACGATGCAGGCCATCACCTCCTCGCCGCGCGTTTCGTCGGGCGCCGGAATGACCGCCGCATCTGCGATCCAATCCAACTCGCGGATCACGCTTTCCACTTCGAGCGCGGCGATATTCTCGCCGCTGCGGCGGATGACGTGCTTGCGCCGGTCGATGAAATAAAGGCTGCCGTCCGGCCCTTCGCGCACCACATCGCCGGTATGGAACCAGCCGCCTTGCCAGGCCGCTTCGGTCGCCGCCGCATCGCCGTGGTAGCCGGCGAAAAAATGCTTGCGCGGCTCGGCTTCGCTGTGGCGGACGAGAAACTCGCCATCCTCGGCGATTTGCGTCTCGCAGGTCTCGGGCTTGCCGAAGCAGCGCGTGCCGGCATGGCGCGGCTCAGCATTGGCGGCGATGCAGGCGCCGGCGCCGGTCTCGGTCATCGCCCAGGCCTCGATCAGGGGAAAGCCGAAGCGCGCCTCGAAGGCGGCGTGATGCTTCGGCTCGACATTGGCGCCGAAGCCGAAGCGCACATTGTGTCCGCGCTCCGCCGACGTGCTGTCGAGGCCGAGCAGGATCGCCGGCATGATTCCGAGATAATGAA
Organism: uncultured Rhizobiaceae bacterium; assembly: GCA_964623955.1. Taxonomy (GTDB): domain Bacteria; phylum Pseudomonadota; class Alphaproteobacteria; order UBA828; family UBA828; genus PTKB01. Next base: position 1,217 of record CAZUVO010000182.1, on the reverse strand, counting down.
TGATCGTCGCGCCGCTCTGCGCGACATCCTCCCACCAGCTCGCGGGATGAAAGCGGTCGAGCTGGATGAGGCAGCCGCCGCTCATGACCATGGCCATAAAGGAGCAGGCCATGGCGTTCATGTGATAGAGCGGCAGCGGCGTCAGCAACCGCTCGCCGCCCGCCTCCACCGCACACAGCCCGCCCTGCGAGACATACCAGTCCCCCATGGCGAGATAATAATCATTGTTAAGGAGGCACCCCTTCGGCTCGCCGCTCGTGCCCGAGGTGTAGAGCAGGCCGCAGAGACTGTCCGGCCCCGGCTCGCCCTCGCCGGGGGGCGCGCTTGTCGCCGGGGGGATATCTCCGACCAACGCCACAGGGCACGCCGCCGCCGCGCGTACTTCGTCAAGGCGCTCGCCCAGCACGATAGCGAGGTCCGCGCCGCTATGGGCGAAGAGATGTTCCAACTCGCGCTTGCGGTAATAGGGATTGACCGGCACCACTGCCGCACCCAGTGCATTCAGCGCCAGCCAGTGCAGAATAAATTCCGGGCGGTTCTCCAACAGCAGCGCAACGCGGTGGCCATGGCCGTAGCCGGCCTCATTATAACGCGCCGCGAGCGCTTCGATCTCGCCGAGCGCGTCCTGATAGCTCAGCGTGACGCCGGTCGGTGGATAGCTCAAGAAATCCGCCGCGCCGGCGCGCGCCGCCGTCTCTTTGAGCGCGGCGAAGACGGTGCCGGCCCTGGCGCCGGTCGTTAGGCTAGAGCCCCATTTCGTCGAGCAGCGCCGGCCATTTGTCGGCCCACGGGCGCGCCTTCTCGAAATTGGCGCAGGCGCGGATCACCGTCGGGTCGTCGAGATGGCGGCCGACGATCTGCAGGCCGACCGGCAGCCCGTCCTTGGTAAAGCCCGCCGGCACCGACGCCGCCGGCTGGCCCGTCATGTTGAACGGGAACGTAAAAGACAGCCATTGGAACGGCGGCACAATCTGCCCGTCGACCTTCTCCACGCCCTGGATGTGGAGTGGGAAGGGCGGAACCGTCAGCGTCGGAGTCAGCAGGAGATCGTAATTCGCCATGAACTCCGCCGATTTGTTGGCGACGCCCTTCCTCGCCATCACCGCGCCGGTCAACTGCTCCGCCGTCCACGGCGCATTGAGAAAATCGATCAGATGCGGCGTCATATGGTGGGCATGCTCCTCGACGAACTTACGCATGCCGACGAGATCGGTCTC
>CAZUVO010000181.1:0-7803 GCA_964623955.1 uncultured Rhizobiaceae bacterium | reverse complement strand
ACCGCATCCGCGTTCTCGTCGGCGACAAGGTCGATGTCGAAATGACGCCCTATGATCTGACCAAGGGCCGCATTACGTTCCGCCACAAATAGCCGTCCGGCACCACGCCGCTTACGCTTGGCGGTCTCCGTCGGGGCCGTAGACGCGTATCGTCTCAGCCACGGTGATGCGGTAATCCTCAAACAGCTCGCTCTTTCCCAGCGCCTGCGCCGCGCCATGGCCTGCATGGCCGCGCCATGCCGCCACCGCTTCTTCGTCGCGCCAAAAGGAAACCGAGAGAAATTTTCCCGGCGCCGTTAGGCTCTCGAAGCGCTCGATGGAAATGAAACCGTCCTGCTTTTCAAGCTCGGAGCGAAGCTCGGCGGCGAGATCGAAATAACGCGGCGCCCCCGCCTCGTTCGGCTGGACTTCGAATATGACGACGATCATGATCCCCTCCTCTATCAGGGGAGAAATAACATGACTCATCCAAGATTTGTCGATATTGGCGCCTGCGTATTCGACGCCTATGGCACGCTGTTCGATTTCAACGCCGCCGCGGCGCGCTTTGAAGGTGATCTCGACGGCAAGGCGGCGCAGCTCAGCGATATCTGGCGCATGAAGCAGCTGCAATATACCTGGCTGCGCAGCCTGATGGACGATTACACGGAATTCTGGACCGTGACCGGCGAGGCGCTCGATTTCGCCCTCCATGCGGTCGGCATCGACGACCGGGCGATTCGCGACAAGCTGATGAACGCCTATCTCACCCTCGACGCCTATCCGGAAGTGCCGGAGACGCTTGAGACCCTGAAATCCGCCGGCATCCGTACCGCCATCCCCTCCAACGGCTCGCCCAAAATGCTCGATGCGGCGGTCGCGGGCGCCGGTATCGGCGCGCTCCTGGACGCGACCCTTTCGGTCGAGGAAGTCGGTATCTATAAGCCGCACAGCTCGGTCTATCAGTTGGCGGTGGATTCGCTCGGCGTCGCGGCGGAGCGGGTGAGTTTTCAATCCTCCAATTCGTGGGATGCGGTCGGCGCCGCCCATTTCGGCTTCCGCGTCGCCTGGTGCAACCGCTTCGGCCAAGGCGACGAGCAATTGCCGGCCCAGCCCGACGTGCAGATCAAGAGCCTGGCGGAATTGCCGCCGCTCCTCGGTATCTCTTAGAGCCTGCCAGGATCGCTCACGCTCACCTGACACGCTCTAACTCTTTGTTGCAAGCAAATGCGTCGTCGCAGGTGATTCCACCTGCTCGGGATTTGCTCTAGGCGCGGCGCAGGTTACGCACGCCGAGGCCGGCGTTGAAGCCGACCGAAACAAGAATCAGCGCGGCGCCGATAAAAGCGAGGCGGGCGGGCACTTCGTCGAAACCGAGCCACACCCAGATCGGCGCGAACACCGCGTCGATCAGCACCACGAAGATCAGCGTCGGGGCGGAGATGTAGCGCGCGGCATAAAAATAGAGCGTGAGCGGTATCGCCAACTGCACAATGCCGAAGGCCGCCATCATGGCGACATCATGGCCGCTGGCGGTAAGCGGCAGCGCCAGGGGCAGCGCGGCGAATCCCGCCACCAGGGCCGAGACGAGAACCGCCGGCTCCATCTGCATATTGCGGAACTTACGCGCGATCAGGGTCTGCACGGCGATCGCCACGGCGATGGAGAAGGCCAGCAGATTGCCGTATAGGCCGCTGAGTTCCGCCGCGCCGGAGAACATCACGCCGATGCCGCAGAGGCCGCCCGCCATGGCGAGCCAGGTGTGAAGGGGAACGCGCTCGCCGAGGAAGGGCCGGGCGAGCAAGGCAACCAACAGGGTCGACGTCGTCATGATGGCGACGACATTGGCCACCTGGGTGTGCTGCATCGCCAGCACATAGGCGATGATCGCCCAACCGGTAAAAAGCCCGATGACCAGGCTCGGCAGCGCCGCCGCCTTGAGTGAGGCCAGCGCCCGGCCGCGCTCACGGACGAGAAAGATCAGGGCGACGGCGATGGCGGCGAAGAAGCAGCGGAGAACGATGATCTCCCAACTGTCGATCGACACCGAGCGCACGAAATAGCCGCCGCTGGAAAAACACAATCCGGCGCTGACGGCGAGCAGGGTGCCGAAGACGGGCCGGGGGATCACCCGTGTATCCGCTTATCGGTCAAGACGGCGGGCGGCCTCACCCGGTCATATAGGCGTTGGCGGCGCGCAACACCGTGGCGTCGTCCATCCAGCGCCCGGTCAGCATGAGGCCGACCGGCAGGCCATGCACGCCCCGGCACGGCACGCTGATCGAGGGGTGGCCGGTCAAATTGATCGGCGCCGTGTTCTGCACCATGTTGAGCGCATTGGCGACATAGGTCATGCGGTCCTCTTCCACCGACGGCAGCTTGGCATGGGCCTGCATCGGCGTGGTCGGCATCAGCATGATGTCATGGGTGGCCAGCACCTTGTCATATTCGCTCGACAGCACCCGCGCCATATTCTGCGCCCGGCCGTAGAACGCGCCCTGATATTGCTCGCGCATATAATGGCCGACCAGAATACCCATCTTGGCGGTCGGCGAGAAATCGCTGCCATTGGTCTCGATGGCACGCGCCAGATGGGTCGTGATGCGCGGGCTGTAGAGGCCCTTATGCTGATAGACCGTGCCGCCGCGATAGAGATTGTCCGTCGCGCCTTCGATCGCCACCGCGTTCCAGATCGGCACGCCGCGGCGGTGATAGGGGATCGAGACGCTCTCGACCTCGGCGCCGAGCGACGCCAGCCGCTGCGCCGCCTCGCGCACCGCCGTATCGACCTCGCGGGTCGAAGCGCCCTCATGGCCGAACGCCTCCTCGACCACGGCGATCTTGAGCCCCTTGGCGCCGCCTTCGAGCGCCGCCATGTAATCCTGCGGCTCGACCGTGCTCGGCTGGCGCGGATCGGTGCAGGTGTCGTCGGAGCCGGCGAGGACGGAAAGCATCAACGCCGTGTCGGCGACATCCTTGGTCATCGGGCCGATATGATCGATCGAAAGATCGAAGCCGACGATGCCGGTATAGGGAATGAGGCCATGGCTCGGCTTCAGCCCGACAATGCCGGACCAGGCAGCGGGAATGCGGATCGAGCCGCCCTGATCGCCGCCAAGAGTGAGATCGACCATGTCTTGCGCGATGGCGATGGCCGAGCCGGACGACGAGCCGCCGGGATGATGGTCCGGATTGACCGGGTTGGCGGCCGGACCGTAGCCGCTGGTATGGCCGGTGCCGGCAAAGCCGAAATCATCGGTCGAAAGAATATGCGTGATATGGCCGCCGGCGTCCAACAGGCGCATGACCACGGTGGCGTCGCCATCCGGGGTGTAATCCCAAAGGAGGCGCGAGGCGCAGGTCATCGGGATGCCGGCGATGGAGATGGTGTCCTTCAGGCCGATGGTCTTGCCGGCGAGCGCGCCGCCGGACGGGCTCACCGCCTTGATGCTGCACAGGCGCACGACGCCGTTCAGGGGATCGTCCTCCGGCTCCGGGCGGGCGCCGACCTGGCGCACGGCTTCGGTCAGCGGTCGCACCGGATCGGGGATTTGATCGAGCACGTCATAGGAGCCCATCACGCCGCACACCACATCGTAATAGGTTTCCAGCTCGGCTTCCGTCAGATGCAGATGGTAGCGCTCGCTAATATCCTTCAGGTTTTCCCGCGACGGGCGTCTGATTGTCATCTCGCAAATCTCCCTTGGCGTTAAGCCGTTAAAACCATCTTGCCGAAGAAATTTCTGTTGGCGGTCAGCGCCGCCGCCTCCGCCGCCTTTTCGAGCGGCATGGTGGCGTGGATCGCCGGCTTGAGCTTGCCCGCGGCGAGGAGGCCGAGCACCTCGCCGGTTTCCTGCAAACTAGCGAGCGCGCTGCCCTGAAAGCGGACATGTTTGCGGAACAGGCTGATCACGTCGACCTCCACCGTCTCCCCCGCATGGCAGCCGCAGGTGATGACAGAGCCTGCCTTGGCCACCGCCTCCAGGCTCTTTTGCAGCACCTCGCCGCCAACCGATTCGATCACCAGATCCGGCCCCTTGCCGCCGGTCAGACGGAGCGCCTCTTCGGCCAAATCCTGGGTGGTGTAATTGATCACGCCATCAGCGCCCCATTCCTTGGCGCGTGCCAGTTTCTCGTCCGAGCCGGCGGAAGCGATGATATTGGCGCCATGCAGTTTTGCGATCTGGATGGCGGAGCTGCCGACGCCGCTGCCCGCCGCATTGACCAAGACATCCTGTCCGGCGTGGATGTTGCCGAGGGTGACGGCCATATGCCAAGCCGTGGCGAAGCAAAGATGACCGGCCGCGGCAGTTTCAAAACCAAGTGCATCCGGCATGGCAACGAGTTGGTTTTCCTTGACGCAAGTGTATTCGGCATAGGTGCCCCACATGAAGAGGCCAAGTGCGCCATTGGGAGTCTCGCAGAGATTGTCGCGCCCGGTGCGGCACATGCGGCACGTGCCGCACGATGCGATAATGCTGATGCTGACCCGGTCACCGACCTTGACGCTGGTGACGCCATCGCCGATTTTAGCGACCTCACCGGCGCCCTCGATGCCCGGGACATGCGGCACCGGAGTGGGAAATCCGGCGATCCCTTCTCGGATATCGTGATCGAGATGGTTAACGCCTGCGGCCCTGAGACGCACCAGCACCTCGCCCGCGCCGGGCGTCGGCGTCTCGACCTCTTCATACAGCAGCTTGTCGACGCCGCCGGTTTCGCGAATGATGACCGCCTTCATTTGATCTCCCCCTGCATTACTTTTTTTCGGCCTGCCATCATAGCCATTCCGGCCTCCGCCGCCAGTCACAGCCTCGTGCGCGATTTGGCGGCGGCGGGATTATTGACTATGGTCCGGCGCGAGATCGACTGAAAGGAACCTCCATGTTGCGTGCCGCCGCTATCGGCCTCGGCTGGTGGGCCGACGAGCTGGCCCAGGCCGTCCAGGGAAAATCGGACAAGATCCGCGTCACCGCCTGCTATTCGCGTACGCCCGAAACCCGCGCCGCCTATGGCGAGAAATTCAACGCCACGGCGCACGACACGTACGACGCAGTGCTTGGCGACGAAGAGATCGATGCGGTCCTCCTCTGTACGCCCCATTCGCTCCATGCGGAACATGTCGAACAGGCGGCCCGCGCGGGCAAGCATGTGTTCGTCGAGAAACCCTTCACCCTCACCGAGGACAGCGGCAAGGCCGCCGCTTCCGTCTGCGCCGATCACGGCCGGGTGCTCGCGGTCGGCCAGAACCGCCGCTTCGCCGCCGCCACCCAGGAGGTGAAGCGTCTGCTGGAGGCAGGCGATTTCGGCACGCCACTCCATTGCGAGGCCAATTTCTCCAATCCCCGGCCGCTGCAATATGCACCCGACGGATGGCGCGCGAGCCGCGTCGAGAGCCCGGGCGGCGGCATCGCCGGCATGGGGGTGCATATGATCGACGCGATGACCCATCTGCTCGGGCCGGTCACCCGCGTCCAGGCGCAGTGTAAGCGGCTCGCGGTCGCGGTCGATATCGACGACACCACCTCGGCGCTGTTCGAGTTCGCCTCCGGCGCGACCGGCTACCTCGGCACCCTCAGCGCCTGCCCGCAGACCGTCTTCTTCAATCTATACGGCACCGGGGCCAACGCCTTCGCCGCGCCCGATGCCGACAGGCTGACCCTGCACCGGGCGGGGGGCGGGCCGACGGAGGTGGCGCTCACGCCGGTCGATACCCTCAAGGCGGAGCTCGAGGAATTCGCCGATGCCTGCGCCGGTGGCGCTCCGTTCCGGGTGCGCCCGGAAGAGGCGATCCATACGGTGGCGGTGATGCAGGCGATGGTCGCCTCCGCCGAGCGCGGCGCGCCGGTCACTCCCGGCGGCGGCTAGCCGATGCTTCTCAAAATCATCATTTTGGTCGGCGGCATTACGATCTTCGGCGCCATGATCTATGACCGCTTCACCGGCAAAAAGGTGACGCGCAAGATCCTGTGGCCACTCGCCGGCGCCGTCGCGGCCGTGTTCATCGCCATCGCCGCGCGCGGCATGATGAATTAGGCGCCCGAAGCGATCCTCGGACGAGCCTTGTGCCCGGCAGCGCGCGGCACTAGATATGAGGGTCATGAACCGCAAATTTCTCTTTCGCCGCTGGCTCTGCGCCGGCATTTTCCTCGCCCTGATGCTGTTTGCGCTTCAACCGGCGCGGGCGGATCTGGAAAGCGGCATGGCGGCGCTCAATGCGGGCGATTTCAAGGCAGCCTATACGGAGTTCCTGCCGGCGGCCGAGGCGGGCGACGCGACGGCGCAATATGAGATCGGGCTGATGCGCGATACCGGGCGCGGCGTTGCGGAGGACCCCCATTCCGCCGCCCATTGGTTCCGCGCCGCCGCTGAACAGGGCCATGACCGCGCGCAGCACGCCATCGCCACCTATTACGAGCTTGGCAAGGGGGTCGATCAGGATTTCGCCCAGGCCGCACATTGGTACCGGCTATCGGCGGAACAGGGCAACGCCAAGGCGGCGCGCAATCTCGGCAGTCTTTATATTGAAGGTGACGGCGTCGAGCACGATCCCATCCGCGCGGCGGCAATTCCAAGGCCTATAAGAGCCTTGGCTATATGTATTATTTCGGTATCGGCGTGGTCAAAGATGTGGCCCACGCCGCCGAGCTGTTCCGCCTCGGCGTCGAGGACGATCAGACCAATTCCGAATTCGCCCTCGGCTTCCTGCATTTTCACGGCGACGTGGTCGAGAAGAATTTGCCGCTCGCCTATTCGCTGTTCCGCCGCGCCGCCGAGAAGGGCCATGCCGACGGACAGATTTACATCGGCCGCATGCTGGCGCGGGGCGACGGGGTGGCGCAGGATTTCGCCGAGGCCTGGTTCTGGTTCACCATCGCCGAAGCGCAATCGCCGGACATAGCGGGCTATTATCTCGACAAATATCGCGACGTGCTGAGCGATACCTACAAGGAAGCGGCGCAGCTCCGAGCGCGCCTGTGGGTACCGAGAAACTGACGCGCAGCGCGGGCCGCCGGCTAGAACGCTTCACGTTCACTTGCGTTCACGCGAAACGCTCTATCCTTTGTTGATTCAAGCAAATGCGTCGTCGCAGGTGATTCCACCTGCTCGGGATTTGCTCTAATCCACCGCCTCGCCCAGTTCCAACAATTTCTCCCGGATCGCGTCATTATCCGGCGCCATGTCGTGAGCGCGGTGAAAATCCTCGATGGCGCGGGCGCGTTGACCCGCCGCCTCATGGGTCAGGCCGCGATGGAAATACATTTTCGCATTGACCGTGCCGAGCGCCATGGCGGCATCGAAATCCTCGATCGCCCGCGCCCAATCGCCGGACATCCGGTAGACGCTGGCGCGCGTCGCGAGGGCGATGCCGACCAGCGTGTCATTGATATGGCCGCTCTCGATCGCCAGGGTCAGATCCGCCGCCGCCGGCTCATAATCCTCCAGGTGAAACAGCGCCTGGGCGCGGCTGATATGCATGACGGCGTAAGCCTCGCCGATCAGCTCGCCGGAATCGATCGCGGTCGTCAAATGCGTCACCGCAGCGTCGAAATCGCCATTGCGCAGCGCCCGGGAGCCCTCGTTCATCTCCCATTTGCCGTCCGCCAGCGCGGGAAAGGCGATGATCAGGCCAGCAAGGAGAATGGCGAAAAATTTCATACGCGCGGCCGTCAGTTTTGCAGCGGGATGAGAAAATCTCTCAGCGCATCGAGTGTCGCATCCGGATCTTCCTCAAGCATGATATGGCCGAGGCCGGGGAGCATGACCGAGACCGCGCCGGGAATGGCATCGACAAGCGCACGGCCCGCCTTGGCCGGCGTCATC
>CAZUVO010000180.1:0-7846 GCA_964623955.1 uncultured Rhizobiaceae bacterium | reverse complement strand
CTCGTCATCGGCCTTACTCTTATAAGGCAGGATGCTGGAGGCAAATGCGGTGCCGATACCGGCGCCCGCGCCCTTCAAAACGGTTCTACGTGTAAGTTTCATGATTCGGCTACCTCCCTGATAGGCCTGTTTCCGTTCACGTATGAAGTTACTCAACAAATTTTATTGGCGCCTATTATGACCATCATCCAATTCCGCGCACGCAATTTTTTTAGCTGTCCGGACAAATCACCCCTTTGTGACCGTATTGTGGCGCCCGGCATATTCGCGAATGTGTAAAAAGTGCTGTCCCGGCGCGCGGTTTACGGGTACCAACGCCCGTTCAATTCGATTCTAGCCAAAGCACCGAGTGCCCATGGAATACATGTTTGGCGATCCGCCGGAGTTCGGCGAGACAAAGGAAATCTCGCCCGGCCTTCATTGGCTGCGCATGCCGCTGCCGATGGCGCTCGATCATATCAATTTGTGGCTGATCGAGGACGGACCCGGCTGGACCCTGGTCGATACCGGCCTTTATAGCGGCCTGTCGCGAAAGATTTGGCGCCAGGTCATCGACAAAAATCTCGCCGGGAAGCCTTTGACGCGGGTGATCTGCACCCATTTTCACCCGGATCATGTCGGCATGGCGGGCTGGCTTGTCGCGGAGACCGGCGCCGAGTTTTGGATGCCGCGCGAGGAATGGCTCTATGCCCGGGTGCTGACCATCGATACCGGCGAGAACTTCACCGAGGCGATGGTGGCGCATTACCACCGCGCCGGGGGCAGCCCGGAATATCTCGCCAAGCTGCGCGAACGCGGCGCGTTTTTCGCCGGCATCGTATCGGAGGTGCCGCGCAGCATCCGCCGCATCCGCGACGGCGATAGCTTCGAGATCGACGGCAAAGCCTGGAAGATCGTCGTCGGCAACGGCCATTCGCCGGAGCATGCCTGCCTGCTGTCGGACGCGCTCGGGCTGTTCATTTCCGGCGATCTGGTGCTGCCGCGCATTTCGCCTCATATCGGCGTCTATGCCGACGAGCCGGACGGCGACCCGCTGAGGGACTATCTGGAGACCCTCGACAAATTTCACGCGCTGCCGGACGACGCCATCGTGTTGCCGTCGCACAATGAACCGTTTCGCGGGTTGCATGAGCGCTTGAGCGCGCTCGAACAGCATCATGCGGAGCGGCTGGAAGATTTCGCTATTGCCTGCGCCGAGCCCGCCACCGCGCTTGACGTCGCCAAGCAGGTATTCAAGCGGCGCCTCGATTCGGCGCAGCTCGGTTTCGCCATCGCAGAGACGGTGGCGCATCTCAACTATCTCATCGTCGAGAAGCAGATCGCGCGCCACGCCGACGATGACGGCGTTTATCTATACGAAAGACTCTAGAGCCCGAGATAACGCGCCACGGTGTCGCGTAGGATAAGCGCGGCATCGACCATCTGATCGAGCGGCACATGCTCGTTGGCGGCGTGGCTGGTGGCGCCGTCGCCCGGGCCGAAATTGCAAATCTCGATATTGTCGTCGGCGAAATAGCGCCCCTCGCTGACCGCCAGCGCGTTGATAAAGACCGGCGCGCGGCCGCGGCGCGCCTCGATGGCGGCGGCAAGGGCGGAAATGCCCGGCCCGTCCTTGGGCGGCGAGAATCCGTTGGTACCGGTGAGAAATTCGGTCTCGAAACTGCCTTCCGGCTCACCGGCGCCGCCGAGAATTTCCACCATCTCGTCATAGGCCGCGCGGACATCTTCTTCCGGCAATAAACGCCGGTCGATCTCGAGCCAGCAGGAACTCGGCACGACATTGACATTATGCCCGCCCTGCATGCGGCCGATATTCATCGTCGAGCGCTTCTCGCCGCTGACCCGCTCGGCGAGGCGCGGCGCCATTTGCTCGCGAAGATGCGCCACCAGGCGCATCATGCGCAGGATCGCATTGTCGCCGGCCTCCGGGTCGCCGCCATGGGCGGCACGGCCCGTCGCGGAGATGCGCAGCCAGAGGACGCCGCGCTCCTCGGCGATGAGGTCGTTTTCCGTCGGGCCGCCGACCAGCATGAAATCGGGCATGAGCGCGCCCGATTCGCGCAAGAATCCCATGCCGTCCGGGCCGAGCCGCTCCTCGTCGCCGGTGAAGGTGAAGATGATCTCGCCCTGCTTCGGCCCGCCCCGGCGCATGATCTCCTCGCCGAGCCAGATGTGGAGCGCGGTCGAGCCTTTGCAATTATTGGCGCCGAGGCCATGGATCGCGCCGTCGCGTAAGGTGGCTTTGAAGGGATCGCTCAGCCAATCGCCGCGCTCGCCGACATCGACCGTATCGATATGGCAGTTGAGCCCGAGCCGCGGCGCGCCCGCGCCGGTGCGCGCCACCACATTGGCGACACCCTCGGCGCGGCTCGGCGTTTCGCAGGCGTAACCGGCGCGCTCGAACCGCTTGCGGATATAGGCGCAGATGTCCCTAGTGTCGCCCGGTGGATAGGTTGAGGGAATGGCGATAAGATCGCCGAGGAGCGCGGTCAGGTCTTGCGCGAGTTTGGCTTCGTTCGTCATAGCCGAGGGAGGATGAATTTTGACGGTTACGGATAAGAGCATAGACGCGATCAACGAAGAGATGCAGGAAATTCCGATCGACGCGGCACGCATCAAGGAATTGCCGGTCGAACTGAACCAGCTGCTGAAGGCGGCGCGGGCGCTCCGCCCAGCGCATAATTTCGACCGCGACCCGTCGGATTTCCAGCGCGTCCTCCACAAGGCGCGGGACTAGAGCCATGGCGGTCGGCGAAAAGGAACTGGCGGCGCTCACCCTGTGCGACCTCGCCGATGCCCTGAAGGCGGGCGAATTCACCGCAGAAGAGGCGATGGCGGCGACGCTGGCGCGCATAGAGCGCCTCGATCCGCAATTGAACGCCTTTATCTGGCGCGACGGCGAACGCGCCCTCGCCCTCGCCCGGGAAGCCGACGCGGCGCTTGCGCGCGGCGAAGAGGTCGGCCCGCTGCACGGCGTGCCGCTCGCGCATAAGGACATGTTCTACCGCCCGGGGCGGCCCACCACCTGCGGCTCGGTGATCCGCCGCGAATTCGAGGGGCGCGAGACGGCGACGGTGCTGAAACGCTTCGATCAGGCCGGCGCCATCGAGGTCGGCACCCTGGCGATGGTCGAATTCGCCATGGGGCCGCACGGCTTCAACGGCCATCTCGAGCGCTGCCGCAACACTTGGGATTTCGAGCGCATTCCCTGCGGCTCGTCGTCGGGCTCCGGCACGGCGGTGGCGGGGCGCCTCGTTTATGGCGCGCTCGGCTCCGATACCGGCGGCTCGATCCGCTGCCCGGCGGCTGCCAACGGCGTCACCGGCATGAGCCCGACCTATGGCCGGGTCAGCCGCTTCGGCGCCATGCCGATGTCGTTCTCGCTCGACGTCATGGGCCCACTCGCCCGCACCGCGCGCGACTGCGCCCGCCTGCTCGGCGCCATCGCCGGGCGCGATTCGAAGGACGCCAGCTCAAGCCGCGAACGGGTGCAGGATTATGAAGGCGGGCTGATGCGCTCCATAGTGGGCTTACGGATCGGCGTCCCGTCGGGCTATTTCGACGAGGATCTCGACCCGGAAGTGGAGACCCTGGTAGAGGAAAGCCTCGACGTTTTCAGATCGCGCGGCGCCAGCCTGATCAAGATCGACATGCCGGAAGTGGTCGACAAAGTGGCGGAGATCCACCCGCTGGTGATGAAGGCCGAAGGCTCGGCCAATCACGGCAATTGGAAACGCGATCACGGAAGTGATTATTCCGAGGAAGTCGGCAAACGCCTGGAAGCGGGCTATTTCATCCCCGCGACGGACTATATCAACGCCCTGCAATATCGCGGCAAGGCGCTGCAGGAATTCACCGACGCGGTGTTCTCAAAGGTCGATGTGCTGCACACCCCGGTCCTCCCCATGCCGACGCCCAGCCTCGAAGCCACCGCCTATTCCGACGGCCCGGCATACTTGAAGATGGTCGTGGCACTGACGCGCAACACCAAGGTCGTCAACTATCTCGGCCTGCCGGCCTTAAGCGTCACCTGCGGCTTCACCCCCGACGGCCTGCCGACCTCATTCCAACTGATCGGCCGCCCCTTCTCGGAAGATTTGCTGCTGCGGCTGGGGCACCAATATCAGTTGGAAACGGATTGGCACGAGAGAATGCCAACCGCCGTCGCCGACCTGTGACAAGCCCTTTCTCCCCAGCGGGGAGAGAGGGTTGGGAGTGAGGGGAGAGCCAAGCGCGCGGCGCGCGCTCAAACTAAGCGCGAACCGAAACATATCCCCCGGGGCGCCGTCTCATTGCCAAGATTGTATCTCTACACCTGCCATACCCATAGTTAAGTAGCAGACCGCGGGCTTAAAGGGCAATCGAATGGCGCGATGGGCACTGATTCTTAGCCTGATATTCGGTGTCGGACCGGCACTCTCCGGCTGTGAGCTCTTCTATCCGATCATTCACGATATCCATTACGCGGAAATGGCTGAGGAGCGCCGAGAAAGTTACCGACGTGTCGTCGAAGAGAAAACACGGATCATCGAGTCCGGCTACTTATCGGACGCGGGACTGGTAGTAGCGTATTTCGACCGGGGAGAGGCCCATTACAATTTGGATCAGTACAAGGAGGTGATCGAGGACTTCGACGCTACGCTGCGCCTTCATCCACACAATATAGACGCCTGGAGGGATCGGGGCCGGGCTCACCGCAACATCGGTCAATACGACGAAGCGATTCGAGATTTCAGCGAAGTCTTGCGCCAAGACCCGGGCGACGTCTACATCTGGAATGACCGGGCCGAGGTGTTCTTTGTCAGGGGTCAAATCCGAGATGCGATCAGCGACTATGATGAAGCGCTGCATCTCGAACCGAACCATTTTTTCGCCCGCATAAACCGGGGGCGCGCCTATTTCTTACTCGCTCGGTTTTCCGAGGCGGTGGTGGACCTTAGGAGTGCGGTTCGATCGAGGCCCGAAGACCACTCCGCCGTGCTTTGGCTCTATCTCGCCGAAGCGCGTGGCGGTCAGGACGGGCGGGAAACGTTGATGTGGTACTCCCGGCTTCTTGACGTCAACGACTGGCCGGGGCCGGTGATACAGTATTTTCTCGGCCGTATAGGAGCACATGACGCGCTGGATGCCGCCAATTCCTTCAACAGCAGACGCCATAAGGCGAGGCGTTGCCAGGCCTTTTTCTTTCTCGGGCAGCAAGCGCTGCTTGACGGCAACAGCAACGCGGCTCGCCGCTGGTTCAAGGCCGCAGTGGACACCGGCGTATCGCCACTGATCGAATATCTGGCCGCCGAGAACGAGTTGGCGCGGCTTGATTAACCGCATTTCAGATGATCCGAACAGCAAAGCGCGCGGAGCGCGCTTAGTTGCCCCTCAATCCCAAACCCTTTCTCCCCACCGGGGAGAAAGGGCCTTAATCCTTCTCTTCCTCGTGGACGATCTGGGTATCCGCGATTGATCGCGGATCGCGCCCTTCCCACCGTCCCTGTTCGGCGGTCGAGAAAAATTCCTGCACGACGCCGTTGAAGGCATCGGGCTCTTCCAGGTTCGAGGCGTGGCCGGTGCGCGGCAGGATGACCAGGCCGCTTGCCGGCATGGTGCGTTTGAGCCAGAGGGTGGCATCGAGGCAGGGCTCGTCTTCGTCGCCATTGATGAGGAGCGTCGGCACGGTGACGGCGGCGAGCTCGGCTTCGAGATCGTAGAGCGACGGGCGGCGGCCCTGGACGCCGCGCAAGGTGTTGGCCGAGCCGCGCGGCGAATGTTCGATGAACTGGGCGCGGAACTCGGCCCAGCCGCGCGGATCCTTGTTCTGGTGCTGCACGCGAAACGGCCCGCCGGCATAGACGTCGGCCGCCTTCTCCGTGCCGTCGCGCTCGAAATGATCGGCCAGCACATCCACTTCGCGCTGGAAACTCTCCTTCTTGCCGGCCGGCGCGCCATAACCGCAACCGGCGACCACCAGGGCGGTGGCGCGGTTGGCATGCTTCATGCCGATATGAAGCGTCGCGAAGCCGCCCATGGAAAGGCCGACGATATGCGCCTTGTCGATACCGTAATAATCCAGGACGGCGATCGCGTCGGCGACGGCGATATCCTGGCTGTAGGCGGTGGGGTCGTCCGGCACGTCGGACGGCGGATAGCCGCGCGCGCAATAGCTGATGCAGCGGTAGCGCCGCGAGAAATAGCGGATCTGCGGCTCCCAGGACCGGTGGTCGCCGGCGAATTCATGGATGAAGAGGATGGGATGGCCGCTCCCGGTCTCCTCGGTATAGAGTTTCACGCCGCCTGAATTCGCGTATGCCACGCTTTTTCTCCGCTTTGGATTCGAGATGTTGGATTCTATAAACGTGGCGGGAAACAATAAGGACAAGGAAGCAATTAGTCATGCGCCGCATTCTTTACAATATGGAATTCAAAGGCCGGGGCGAGCAGCAGACCGGCGGCGAAAATCTCTGGATCACCCGTTCCTTCGCGCCCTGTGTGCGCTTCACCACCGAGATCACGGCGGATGGCGTTGATGTCCATATGGAGGAGATCGACGGGCCGCAGGCGGAATTCAATTCCAAGGTCACGGCCCATGACGGCGGCGAGCTCGGCCCGGGCAAACCGTTCCGCGAATGGGGCACGGTGTCGTTCGGCAATGGCAATGTGCTCGATTTCGACACGGTCGGCGCCGGCGAGTTCGGGCCGGTCGGCGACGAAGGGCTGATGCAGGGCGGAATCGTCTGGTCGGTCGATGGCGGCACGGGCATTTTCGAGAACGCCAAGGGCATTATCACGTCGAATTTCGCCGTCGATGCGGCCGGAGACGTGGTCGATTACCACACCGGCGTCATTTTTACGCCGTAAGAATAGGGCGCCGCCGCTTGATCTCCTTAGAGTGGAAATTAATAAGTAATATTCGTGTCTTTTCCTCGCGCCCGATTGGCGGCTAGAATGGGGAGCCTCTCACATGAACGATAAAAAATGGCTGTTTTCTCCGTCAAATCCATAGTTCATGTGAGGAAACAATATTTCGTAAGGCAATTGCGCGGGGCGCTTGGAGCGGCTAGTCTCGCGCCCTCGCAGCGACGGGGACAGGGGGATTTATGTGCGGAATTGCGGGCATCATGTACAAAAATGGTCGTGCCGACCATGAAACCGGCGTGGCCCTGATCGATATGCTCGACGGCTGCCAGCATCGCGGCCCGGATTCGACCGGCTTCGCGCTTTATGGCGAGGAGCGCTCGAGCGAACTCAAATTGCGCTTCCTCGTCGGCGAGGGCGAGCAGGCGGAAGAGTCAGTGGCGATGATCAAGGTCGCGCTTGGCGACCATGACGCCGAAATCGTCGAGGACGGCCGCGTCGGCAACACCTATCAAGCGCTGGTACGCTTCGACGGCGATCTCAGAAATTTCGCCTATGCCATGGAGCATGCGGCGCCGGACGCCAAGGTGGTCTCGATCGGCCAGAGCCTCGAGATCGTCAAGGATATCGGCGGCGCGCATGATGTGGACGAGCGCTTCGACGTGCATGAATTCAAGGGCAGCCACGGCCTCGGCCATGTCCGCCTGGCGACCGAATCCGATGTCCGTCCGGAATCGGCGCATCCCTTCTGGGCCACCGGCTTTTCCGACGTCGCCATCGTCCATAACGGCCAGATCACCAATTACTGGAAAATGCGCCGCCGCCTGGAGCGCCGCGGCTTCGAATTCCGCACCGACAATGACAGCGAGCTGCTCGCGGTCTATCTCGCCGATAAGATGGCTGAGGGCGTGCCGCTGCGCGACGCGCTCAAGACCTCGATCGAGGATTTGGACGGCACCTTCTCGTTCCTCGTCTCGACCAAGGACGAGATCGGCTATGC
>CAZUVO010000179.1:0-7858 GCA_964623955.1 uncultured Rhizobiaceae bacterium | reverse complement strand
TGCAGGTCCTTAAACTGAGCGCGCACTTTCTTGTCGGCGATGATGTCGTCGGCGCCGTAAATCTCCTGCGCGACCCGGCGCACCTTGTCCCACAGCGGAATATCGTCGCTGTAAAGCGGCCGGAAGTTACTCGGCTTGCTGTCGATGGTCTCGACCACGGCATGGGCGAGGCCCTCGGCCCCGGCGCCGCCGGATGCCCAATGATCGCTTTCGACCGCGGCGACGCCCATCGCCTGGCAGCGCTCGACGACGAGCTGGCGCTCGGCCTCGGTGTCGGCGGAGAAGCGGTTGACCCCGACCACCACGGGCACGCCGTATTTCTGGATATTCGAGAGATGGCGTTCGAGATTGGCCATGCCGGTGCCGAGCGCCTCCAAATTTTCTTCGCCGAGCGCGTCCTTGGCGACGCCGCCATGCATCTTCAGCGCGCGGATCGTCGCCACCAGCACGACGCAATCGGGCGCGAGGCCGGCCTTGCGGCATTTGATGTCGAAAAACTTCTCGGCCCCGAGATCGGCGCCGAAGCCCGCTTCGGTGACGACATAATCGGAGATCTTCATCGCCGTCTGTGTCGCCAGCACGGAGTTGCAGCCATGCGCGATATTGGCGAACGGCCCGCCATGCACGAGGGCCGGATTGTTCTCGAGCGTCTGCACCAGATTGGGCGCGAGCGCGTCCTTGAGGAGGGTGGTCATCGCGCCCTCGGCACTGACCTCGCGGGCGCGCACCGGCGTGCGGTCGCGCTTATAGCCGACGACGATATTGCCGAGGCGGTTGCGCAGATCCTCAAGATCTCGCGCCAGACAAAAGATCGCCATGACCTCGGAGGCGACGGTGATATCGAAGCCATCCTCGCGCGGGAAGCCGTTGGCGACGCCGCCCAAGGACGAGACGATGGAACGAAGCGCCCGGTCGTTCATATCGACGACGCGCCGCCAGCTCACGCGCCTCGGGTCGATCTCGGCGCTGTTGCCCCAATAGATGTGATTGTCGACCATCGCGGCGAGCAGATTGTTGGCCGCTCCGATGGCATGAAAATCGCCGGTGAAATGGAGGTTGATCTCCTCCATCGGCACCACCTGCGCGTAACCGCCGCCGGCCGCGCCGCCCTTGAGGCCGAAGCAGGGGCCGAGGCTCGGCTCGCGCAGGCAAATGAGCGCGTTCTTGCCGATACGGTTGAGGCCGTCGCCGAGGCCGACGGTGGTGGTCGTCTTGCCTTCGCCCGCCGGCGTCGGCGTGATGGCGGTGACGAGGATCAGCTTGCTGTCCGGATTGTCCGGCAGGGTGGAGATGTAATCGAGGGAGATCTTGGCCTTGTCATGACCGTAGGGGACGAGATTTTCCGCGTCGATGCCGAGGCGGTCCTTGCCGATCTCCAGGATCGGCCGCTTTTCGGCGACGCGGGCGATATCGATATCGCTTTTAGGATTTTCATGCTGTGAACTCGTCGCCATCGCTTTACCCTTCCCTATGTCAAATCTTGCAAGGCCTTGAGGCCGACCGGCTTGCCGCCGAACTCGTCCATGGCATCCGTGAGCGCGCGCCAGAGATAAACGGCGGAGGCCACGTCGCTCAGAAGATCGAACACCGGCACGTCGGCGGAATCGCCGCGAATGATGATTGCGTTGAGCCGCGCCACATTGGTCTGCACCACCCGGTGGGTTGGCGCCGCTTCGTCGCGCAAATCCACGGCGCAGATTTTGGCGAACAGCGCCGGCACGTCGGCGCCGGTCAGCGCCAGCCAGAAATTGGTCTCGGCGCGCGGCACCTGAAAGCAGCCATCGGCGCTTTCCATCGACCAGGCGCCATCGAGCTTTTCGATCAGCGCCCCGCCGCCTTTGTAATCTCCCAGCACCAGCGCTTCGCCCGGCGCGAGGCGGGCGATGCGCGTGCCGTCGGCCTGGGGCGAGGCGATATTGCTTTCCCCGGCCATGACCGCGCCTTGCGCGCCCAGCCAATCGGCCATGTTCCAGCCCTTATAGCCGGTGCGCGGCAGCGCGGAGAGATCGCAGAGACCAAGCTTTCGCGCCTGCGCCGCTTCGCCTTCCGCATCGCCAAAATCCACCGCGATGGCGGCGCCGTTCAGCTCTTCGAACCGGGCGCCCGCGCTTTCAAGCTCGCGGTAGAGAAAACTGCGCCGGGCGCGCTCAGTGGGCAGGAGGGCCATCGCTACATCTCCTGCCGCTCGCCGTCCGGATCGTAGAACGGCAGCTTGACCACTTCGGCCTGCACCATCTCGCCGCCATCCACTTTGATATCGATGCGCTGGCCCGGCTCGGCCTGATCGGGGGCGACATAGGCGAGGCCGATGGTCTTGGCGAGATTGGGCGAGCGCACCACGGAGGTGACACGCCCGGTAATGGTGTCGCCGCGAATGACGAGGTGGCATTCCTTCGGCTGGGTGGTCTCGGGGTCGGCGATTTCGAAGCCGACCAGCTTGCGGGTGAGGCCACCGGCGTCCTGGATGGCGACCGAGCGCATGCCGACGAAATAGGGCTTCTTGCGCGAGATCGCCCAGGCCATGTCGGCTTCATGCGGCGTGGTCAGCCCGTCGGTGTCCTGGCTGATGATGATATGGCCCTTCTCCAAACGCAGCATCCGCTGGGCCTCGACGCCGAAGGGCCGGATGCCGGCATCCGCGCCGGCCTCGATCAGCGCGTCCCACAGCGCCTCGCCCTGGCTCGCCGGGACATGCAGCTCATAGCCGAGCTCGCCGACGAAACCGACACGGAGAAAGAGCGCCGGAATGCCGGCGACATGGCCGCGCCGGACGCCCATATAGGGAAACGCTTCCGGCGAGAGATCGACATCGTCGCACAGCTTCTCGACGACCTCGCGGCTGTTCGGGCCGGCGATGTTCACCCCGGCATAGGACGCCGAGACATGGGTGATATCGACCTTGAGGCGCCACTGGGCGTTGTACCAAAGCATGGTGCGGTAGACGCCGTCGACGCCCGAGGTGGTGGCGGTGACGTAGAAATGATCGTCGTGAATGCGGCAGGCGACACCGTCATCGACGATGACGCCGGACTCATCGGTCATCAGCACATAGCGCGAGCGGCCGACCGGCTGCTTGAGATAGGCGAAGGTGTACATGCGGTTGAGGAATTCCGCCGCATCGGGGCCGCGCACCTCCAGCCCGCCGAGGGTAGAAACATCAATAATGCCGACATTCTCGCGCACATTGCGCGCCTCGGCGGCGATGTTCTCCACCCGATTGCGCGCGTCGCCGTAATATTCCGGCCGCATCCAGGCGCCGGCGGGCATCATCCGCGCGCCGCGTTCGAGATGGCGGAAATGCATCGCCGTGTAGCGCACCGGCTCGAAACTGCGCCCCGCGAGATGGCCCATGGTGAGGGGGCCGATCGGCGGGCGCGAGGTGGTCGAGCCGGTGTCGTCCAGGCTCGCCCCGGTGCGCCGCGCGGCGAGGCGGATCGCCGGCAGGGTGGCATGACGGCCTTGCGACGGGCCCATGCCGTTGGTGGTGAAGCGCTTCAAAAGCTGGATATGTTGATAGCCTTCGGTCAGCGCGTTCTCGATATCGTGTGTCTGCAGATCCTCGTCGAAATCGACGAAATCCTTGCCTTTGGCATGGCCGATGATCGGCCAGCAGGCGACGGCCTGTTCGGCGGTGCGGCTCGTCTCGCTCGCCATACCCGCGCTATGGCCGGCATCCGCGGCAGCTTGCCGGCCGGCGGCTCTGCCTTCGGCCAACACATTCTCGAGCGCGTTGGTGCCGGCGACCGAGCCCACGGCGGCAAGGCGCTCCGGCAAATCGTGCACGCTGAAACCGCCGCCGCCATCTCGCAGGCTGACGCGCCCGCCGGCCTGATGCAGCAGCGCCGCCGCCGGCGCGTAGCTGCCGGACATGGCGATCATATCGCAAGCGAAACTGTCATAGCGCCGGGCCGCATGCTCCGCGCCTTCGAGGCGGGCGATTTTTGCGGCGCGCACCCCGGCGCCGCCGGGCGCAGGCACGGCCTCGCGCAAGATCGAT
Source organism: uncultured Rhizobiaceae bacterium (assembly GCA_964623955.1). Classification (GTDB taxonomy): domain Bacteria; phylum Pseudomonadota; class Alphaproteobacteria; order UBA828; family UBA828; genus PTKB01. Next base: position 3,861 of record CAZUVO010000179.1, on the reverse strand, counting down.
CCCACCAGGACCGGCACATGGCGGTGCATCAGCGCCGTGCTGATCTCATCCTCCGGCGGATCGGCCCGGACATCGACGACGCAGGCGACCTCGATTCCGGCGTCCAAGAGATCGAGCGCGACGCCATACCCGTCGCGGTTGGCGGTCGCCACCACGGCGCGGTTGCCGGGCTTCACGCCATAGAGGCGAATGAGACGCTGCGCGGCGGAGCCAAGCATGATGCCGGGCAGATCGTTATTGTGGAAGATGAGTGGCTGCTCGTAACAGCCACTCGCCACCACCAGCGAGCCGGCGCGCAATTTATAGAGCCGGTTGTCCTTGATCAGCGGCAGCCAATTGTCGCTGTACCAGCCGGTGCAATTGGTCTCCGTCATCACCCGGATGTTCTTCGCGCCGGCGATTTCAGCGGCGAGATCGGCTCGGGTTTTCTTGCCGCTCTCGCCGGCGCCGTCGAACCGGGCGTAGCTGAGCGCGCCGCCGATCTCGGCGTTTTCGTCCACCAGCAACACTTCGGCCCCGGCCTGCGCGGCCTCCAAGGCCGCCGCCATGCCCGCCGGCCCGGCGCCGATCACGGTGACGTCGGTGAAGAGATATTCCTTGTCGTAATAACCATGCGGCGTGGTGAGATCGACGGTGCCGAGCCCGGCGACGCGGCGGATCAGCTTGGCCCAGAGCGGCCAGGCCCAGCGCGGCTTGTAGAACGCCTTGTAATAGAAACCGACCGGCATGAAACGGCCGAGATGGCGCAACTGAGCGAGGCGGTCTTTTTCCAGCGAGCCCCAATAATTCTGCGCCCGCACGTCGAGGCCCGCTTCGATCGCCACGCGGTCGGCGAGCACATTCGGCTTCTGTCCGACACGCACCATGGAATTCGAATCCTGGCCGCACATGGAAAGCACGCCGCGCGGGCGGTGATATTTGAACGACCGCGAGAGCGTGGTGACGCCGCTCGCCAGAAGCGCGCTGGCGATGGTGTCGCCGCGATAGCCGCTCACCGGTTCGCCCTCGAAGCGGAACGAGACCGATTCCGAGCGGTCGATCAGGCTGCCGAAGGGTTCGTTCAAGCGCTCCATGATCAGGACTTCTCTTCCGGCGCTTCCGGACGGGTGTAGTCGCGGCGCTCCTTGAAGAGCTCGCCCGGATCATAGGTGCGGAGGATCTCGTCCTTCACCGTGTCGCGCTCGGCGATGAACCAATAGGCGGTGGCGACATGGCACCACCATTCCTTCACCAGCCCGGCCTTGTTGTCTTCCATGAAGACGAACTCGGCCCATTCGACGTCCGAGCAGCGGTTGGGGTCGGGCTCGTCGACCACTTCGCCGCCATGGGCGAATTCCTGGATGTTGCGCCAGCCATTGAGGGGGCAGTGCATCTGTTTCATGTCAGACCCTCACCGCTCCTCAGTGCCCCACCGAGGCGGCGCCTTTTTCGCCGACCAGGCTGAAATCGTCGAAACGCGAGAGGCGGAACGGCGCGATCAGGGGCGGCACGCGCCCCGTCGCCAGGAGCTCCGCCATGCGCTTGCCGCAAACCGGCGTCGCCTTGAAGCCCCAGGTGCCCCAGCCGGCGTCGATGTAATAATTCTCGACCGGCGTCTCGCCCATGATGGGAGCGAAATCGGGCGTCATGTCGGTCATGCCGGCCCATTGCCGCATGACCTGCACCTCGGAGAGATGGGGCAGCAATTCGAGCACATGGCTCATCAGCCCCTCGATGAAATCGAGCGACGAGGTGGTCTGGTAGCGCGGATAGGGATCGGTCGAGCCGCCCATGACGAATTCGCCGCGGTCGCTCTGCGAGATGTAAACATGCAGGCTGCCGGAAACGATGATCGGATCGAGGATCGGCTTGTGCGGCTGCGAGACGCAGGCCTGCAACGGGATGGTGCGGATTGGTAGTTTCAGGCCGGCCATATCTGCGATCACCGAGCTCGCGCCGGCAACCGCCTGCACCGCCTTGCCGCAGGAGACACGGCCTCTATCGGTGACGACGCCGGTGACCTTTCCGTCCGTTACTTCGATATCGGTGACGGTCGTGTCCTGGTGAATTTCGACGCCCATCTCGGCGGCGCGTCCGGCATAGCCCCAGGCCACGCCGTCATGGCGCGCGATGGCGCCGGGCGGATGATAGAGCGCGCCCAAAATGGGAAAGCGCACGTCTTCCGAGAGGTTGAGCTGCGGGATCAGGCGCGCCAGATCGTCGCGGTAGACGAGCTCGGAATCGACGCCGAGATGTTTGTTCACTTCAGCCCGCCAACGCGAGGTGCGCATGGCTGAATCGGTGTGCGCCAGGGTAAAATGGCCGCGCTCGGAATAGAGAATGTTGTAATCGAGCTCCTGGCTTAACTGGCGGTAGAGGGAAACCGATTCCTCGTAGAACGCCACGCCTTCCGGGGTGAGATAGTTGGAGCGGATGATCGCCGTGTTGCGGCCCGTATTGCCGCCGCCGATATAGCCCTTCTCGAACACCGCCACATTGCGGATGCCGTGATAGCGCGCCAGGTGATAGGCGGTTGCCAGGCCGTGCCCGCCGCCGCCAATGATGACGACGTCATAATTCGATTTCAGCTCCGGCCGGGCGGCGAGGAAGCGCTTGCCGGGATAGCCCGACGAGAGGCCGTATTTTAACAGTCCGAACGGCATGGGGACGACATTTCTTGCGATGGAACCGAATGGCCGATCAGAATTTACGGTAGGCCTTGTTTAAGTCAATCATTGGATGGCGCGGCGACATCTGGAACTTAATCAGCAATTCACGCGCAATCATATCGCGCTCCTGCTGATTGTCAGGCAATTCCAGATCCTCCGGCACGGAAACCCAGCCATTGATGTTGCGGTCGAACACCGCCGGGCGGTTTTCCTCATAGCCGAGATGGATATCCTCGAGCCAGTTGAGATCGTCCCAGCCCATGGTTTCCATATATTTCTTGAGGAACGGCGTGAGCAGGGAATAGTCCGGCAGCAGATTGACATCGTAGCGATAGCCGATGTGCTGGCCGATTTCCTTTTCGCGCTCGGAATCGAGGCCGCTCTTGTTGATGAAATAATCAACGTCCTGCGTATTGTCGCTCATGTGATTATCTCCCCTAATAGCGCGTCATGTCGGGCTGGCCGACGGTGTATTGCGAGCCGGCGAGCGGCACCATGGCCAAGGCCGAAGCCTCCATGGTGAGCGCCGCCAAATCTTCCGGCTCGAGGGAATGGACATCCGTTTTGCCGCAGGCGCGCGCCATCATCTGGCATTCCAGCGTCAGCGTGTGGAGGAAATTGTAGACTCGCTCCGCCGCTTCGTCGGGATCGAGGCGCTTGCGCAATTCCGGGTCCTGCGTCGCCACGCCGACCGGACAGCGCCCGGTATGGCAGTGATAGCAATGACCCGCCTCGACGCCGATCTCGGTCTCGTAATCGGCCTCGGGGATATCCTTGTTGCAGTTGAGCGCCATCATCGCCGAATGGCCGATGGCGATGGCATCGGCGCCGAGCGCGATGGCCTTGGCGACGTCGCCGCCATTGCGGATGCCGCCGGCATAGATCAGCGTGATCTCGCCGGACTTGCCGACATCGTCAAGCGCCTTGCGCGCTTGCCGGATCGCGGCGATGCCGGGCACGCCGGTCTCCTCGGTGGCGAGATGCGGGCCGGCGCCGGTGGAGCCTTCCATGCCGTCCATATAGATACTGTCCGGATTGGTTTTGGCCGCCATGCGCACATCGTCATAGACCCGCGCGGCGCCGAGCTTGAGCTGGATCGGTATCTCGCCATTGGTCGCTTCGCGGATTTCCTCGATCTTGAGGGCGAGATCGTCGGGGCCGAGCCAATCGGGATGGCGCGCCGGAGAGCGCTGATCGATACCGGCCGGCAGCG
>CAZUVO010000178.1:0-7864 GCA_964623955.1 uncultured Rhizobiaceae bacterium | reverse complement strand
GGCCCTTGATGCATTGCAGGCCGTAATTGGTCGGATGGTCCTTGTCCGGGCGCATCGAGACGATCTTGCCGCCCTCCACCTGGATGACGGTGCCGCAGCCGACGCCGCAATAGGGACACTGGGCGAGCGCCGTGGTGCGCCCGTCTTCGTTGGCGGCCGCCTCGGCGGAGGCGAGCTCGGGGTTCTTGCCGGTCATCAGGGTGGTGCCGGCTGCCGATACGAAAGCGCTGGTCTTGAGAAAGTCGCGCCGGGTCAGAAAGGATTTGAGGCGTTTCATGAGTCAGTCCTCCGCTTGCCACCGGCCGAGGCCGCGCAAGTACACAATGATGTCGTCGATTTCCTGGTCCGACAGATTGGCCAGCGCCTCGACACCCTGGAACGGTTTCATGCGGGTGTTCGAGCGGCCGACCTTGATGGTCTCGCGGATGAAGCCGTCGCTGACCTTGTCGAGAAAGCCCGGCAGGCCGATTGCGGTTCCCGTGCCACCGGCGAAATAGCCGTCACCGGCCACGCCATGGCAGGTCGAGCAGATATAGTTGTACCACTGCTCGCCGAGGCGGGGATCGCCATGGGCGTCGGGCTGGCCATCGACCTCGGCGGCGCGGCTCGGGCCGGCCTCGTGTGAGCGGAGATAGGCGACGATGTCGCGCACATTCTTGCGCCCGAGATGGGCGAAGGGCGGCATGCCGGTATCGTCGCGCCCGTCGCGGATCGTCGCCATGAAGAATCTGTCCGATCCGATGCTTAAGAGCTCCGGATTGGTCAGCGACGGCGCCACGCCGGGCTCGCCGATGGCGTCCGCCTGATGGCAGGCGACGCAGTTTTCATCGAACAGCGCCTCGCCGTTTTTCACGCTCTCGGGCGATTGCGCGATTGCTTGCCCGGTGCCGAACAGCATCAGCGCGGCGCCGGCAAGGACCGGTATGAGAAATTTTCGAGCTTTCATCTTCTCTACCCTGTTTGTGATTTCGTGAAACATGGAATGCCGGCGGCTACCATTCCTCCCCGGCCGGCGGCTTGGCCATGCCGGCATGGCAGTCGCTGCATGCCTCGCCGTCTTCCTCCATACGGGCGTGCAACGCGTCCATCTCCGCCTGGGGGTCGAAATTCTCGGGCAGGCGGTGGGCAATGCCCTTGTGGCAGTCGATGCAGGTCATCTGCCAGCGTTCCGCCAGTTCGTGCATCTGTTGCGCAACGGGTTCCTGGCGTTCGTCCGCCATGAAATCGATACCGTGGCAATTGCGGCATTCGCGCGAATCCGTCTCGGCCATGTCCTGCCAAACGCCGCGCGCCAAATGCCCGCGCCGGTCTTCGAATTTCTCCGGCGTGTCGATGGTTCCGACCAGCCAATGATAGACCTCGTTGGTCGCCAGCACCTTGCGGCTGATCTTGTGGACCCACTCGCGCGGCACATGGCAATCCGGACAGGACGCGCGCACGCCCGTGCGGTTGGCGTAATGGCTCGAATTTTTGTACTCGGCATACACATAGTCGCGCATCTCGTGGCACGAGATGCAGAAGGATTCGGTGTTGGTGATTTCGAGGCTCCAATTGAATCCGCCCCATAGCGCCATGCCGGCGACCACCGCCACGAGGAGGCCCACCAGGGGTCGCCTGGAAATTATTCGTGAGAAAATATTCCGAACCCCTGACGCCCATTTCATCCGCGCTCGCACATTATTCAATGGCCCCCATCATCACAGGTAGGCCGAATTCCGCCTTGACCCAAATCAACATAACCTTGAATTAATTAAGGATTTTACCCTCATTTATGCCTTCGGCCCGAGCTTGCCGGTGCGCCCGGCGCCGGGTGGGCGGGGGGCGTTCATATCGAGCGGCCAACGGGCACGCGGCGCGGCGTCGAGATCGTCCTGTAGGCCGAGGCCGAGACGCTCGATCCCGGCCCAGGCGATCATCGCCGCATTGTCGGTGCAGAGCGCCAGGGGCGGCACCGACAAGCTCATGCCCATTTCATCCGCCAGGGTTTTAAGGCGCGTGCGCAACAGGCTGTTGGCGGCGACGCCACCGGCGGCGACCAGGGCATGACCCTCCGGGTGATCCGCTCGAAACTGCCGGATGGCGTTGCGCCCGCGGTCGATCACCACATCGGTCACGGCGGCCTGAAACGAGGCGGCGAGATCGGCGCGGTCTTTGTCGTCGAGACCGCCCTCGATCGCGCGCACCTTATGGAGAAGCGCGGTCTTGAGGCCGGAGAAGGAGAAGTCGCAGCCCGTCCGGCCTTTTAACGGACGCGGCAAATCGAAGCGCGCGGCATCGCCGTCCTGCGCCGCGCGCTCGATGGCGGGCCCGCCGGGATAGCCCAGGTCCAACAGCTTGGCCGCCTTGTCGAAGGCTTCGCCGGCGGCATCATCGATGGTGGTGCCGAGACGCTTGTAGCGCGCCACGCCTTCGACCGCGAGAAACTGGCAATGGCCGCCGGAGACCAGCAGCAACAGATAGGGAAACTGCAACTCCGCATCGGTCAGGCGCGCGCTGAGCGCATGGCCCTCGAGATGATTGACCGCGGCGAGCGGCAGATGATGCACCCCGGCCACCGCCTTGCCGGTCATCAGCCCGACCATGACCGCGCCGATCAGGCCGGGGCCCGCAGTCGCCGCGACTGCGTCGAGATCGGAGAACTCCACGCCCGCCTCCTCCATGGCGCGGGCGACGATGCCATCGAGATGCTCAATATGGCTGCGCGCGGCGATCTCGGGCACGACGCCACCATAGGGCGCGTGCTGGTCGAGCTGCGACAGCACAACATTGGCGCGGATCTCGCGCCCGTCCGTCACCAGCGCCGCCGCCGTTTCGTCGCAACTCGTTTCGATGCCGAGGACAAGCATGTTCGGAGCCGGGGGTAAGCGCCTATTCGTGCGTATCGAAGCGGAAGGACTTCGAGATGATCTGCCACCTGCCGTCGAGCTTGAGGAAGGTCAGATAATCGGTGAAATAGCGCGGCGGGATGGCGCAATTGACCTTGGCCAGCGCCGTCGTCTCGTCCGACATGTCGATCGAGATGATCCGGTCGTGGCGCGAGAGGCCCTGGCTCTTCGCCGACTCCCGCCCGTTCACCACCTCGAACCATTTCTCGCGCGGCCAGTCGACAAACTCGCCGCCGGTATTGGAGAAGAGATGGCATTCCGGATGAAAGACGCTGCCGAGCTTCTCCGTATCGCCTTCATAGAGGCCGTCGAAATAGGTCCAGAGGGCCGTGGTGATTTCGTCGTAGTTCTTGTCCATGGGCCGTCTCCTTATATTGCTGGGCGATGTTGCGGATTGGTGGGCATACTGCGTCCGCCGCCGCCCCCGGGTCTAGTGAATAAAATCTAACATACGGTAGCCAAATTGCCTTACGCCCAGCCTGCTGTATAAGAAGGCGCAGCAAAAGGATAAGGAGCCGCCCGGCGTGACAATCGGCCTGCCGCTCAAGATCGGCACCAGAGGAAGCCCGCTGGCCCTCGCCCAGGCAGTGGAAGTGCGCGCCCGCCTCGCCGCCGCCCATGGCGAGCTGGCGGCGGAGGGCGCGGTGGAAACCCACATTATAAAGACCAGCGGCGACAAATTCCTCGATCGGCCGCTCGCCGATATCGGCGGCAAGGGCCTTTTTACCAAGGAGATCGAGGAAGCGCTCATCGCCGGCGCGATCGACATCGCCGTCCATTCCATGAAGGACGTGCCGACTTGGCTGCCCGACGGGTTGGAGATCCCTTGCATCCTGCCGCGCGAGGATCCGCGCGACGCGCTGATCGGCGGCGGCTTCGAGAGCGTGCAGGCGCTGCCCGAGGGCGCGCGGATCGGCACCGCATCGCTGCGCCGCCGCGCGCAATTGCTGCATCTCCGGCCTGATTTCGAGATCGATATTTTGCGCGGCAATGTGGCGACGCGTATGCGCAAGGTGGCGGAAGGCGAGTTCGACGCGACGCTTCTCGCCGCCGCCGGGCTGAAGCGGCTCGACAGCGCCCAGCATATCTCCGCCCTGCTGGCGCCGGAGGAAATGCTGCCGGCCCCGGCGCAGGGCGCCATCGGCATCGAATGCCGCGCCGATGACAGCCGCAGCCAGGCCTATCTCGCCGCCCTGACCCATGACGAAAGTGCCACGCGCATCGCCGCCGAGCGAGCCCTGTTGGCGGCGCTCGACGGCTCCTGCCGCACGCCCATCGCCGCGTTGGCCGAATTGCGCGATGGCGGCGAGCTCTATTTGCGGGCGCTGATCGCCAAGCCGGACGGTACAATGATCCACCGCGCCGAGCGCAGCGGTGCGGCGGGCGACGGCGAAGCGATGGCGCGCGATGCCGGCGAGGAGCTGCGCGCCGCCGGCGGCCCGGATTTCTTCAACGACTGACAGGGAACCATGGCGCCCCTCGCCCTCCTGACCCGCCCCCGCCCGGACTCGGAAGCTCTGGCGGGTTTGTTGCGGGAGCGCGGCGTCGCCAGCCTGATCGAACCGGTTATCGAAATCCTGCCGCTCGCCAACGCCAAGCTGCCCGAGCTCGACGATATGCAGGCGCTGCTGATCACCAGCGCCAACGGCGTGCGGGCGCTGGTGGCGCAATTGGGGCCGCCGCCCGAGGCGCGTCATATGCCGCTGCTCGCGGTCGGCCCGGCGAGTGCCGAGGCCGCGCGGGAGGCGGGCTTCGAGAAGGTGCGGACCGCCGGCGGCGATGTGACGGCGCTCGCCGCCCTGGCGCGCGAACGGCTCGACCCCACCGCCGGGCCGCTTCTCCATATCGCCGGCAGCCAGATGGCGGGCGATCTCGCCGGCGAGCTGCAAGGGAGCGGCTTCGAAGTTCGCCGCCAAGCCCTCTATGAGGCGCGCCCGAGCGCGGCGTTCTCGCCCGCGGCGCAGGAGGCGCTGGCGGGCGGCAAGATCGACATGGTTCTGTTTTTCTCTCCCCGCAGCGCACGCGCCTTTGTTACACTGATTCGCGCGGCGGCACTCGATTCGGCGCTCGCGCAAACGGCCGCGATCTGCCTCAGCGCGAATGTGGCGGAAGCGGCGGCGGCCGCCACATGGCGCCGGATACGCACCGCGCGCAAGCCGGAGCAAGCGGCGCTGCTCGAGGAAGTGGCGCAAGAGGTCAGCATGGCCGACCATGGCCGATAAAAACAAAAAAGATAAGAAGCAACCGCGCGGAGAGGACACCGCCGAGCATATCACGGTGGACCAATCGCCGAGCGACGCCCGGCGCTTCGGCGAATCCCGCCGCCGCCTGCCCCTCGCCGCCCTCGTCGTGCTGCTCGCGCTGATCGGCGTCGGCGTTTATTTTGCCTGGCCGGCCATCCAGGACAGCGTACAAACCGCGCCGCCGGAAGAAGTGACCGCATCGGCCGAACCGGAACCGGCGGTGGAACCCGTGCCGGCCCTCGCCGCGCCGCCGGAGCCATCTCCGGCGCTGACGGCGCTCAGCGAGCAGGTCGCGGCGTTGGAAAGCGCTTTGACGGCGCAGAGCGCGGCGCTGAAGCGCGCGGAAGCCGCGCTGGCGGCGGCCACCGCTTTACCGCCGGAGCCGGACCTCACGCCGGTCGCCGATGCGATGGCGCGCCTCGAGGATATGGAGAAGCGCCTGAGCGATTCCCAGGCCGCCGCCCAGGCGGCAGCAGCGGCGGCAGCGACGGCCAATGGCGAAGCGGGCGTATCCGCCGGCGCCATCGATTTTCAAACCCTGGAACGCCTTGAAGCGCTGGAGCGCGGCATTGCCTCGATCGAAACAGACACCGCGGCCGCCGAGATTGACGAACTGCGCGCCGAGTTGACGGGCTTGCGCGAGCAGATCGCGGCGCTGAGCCAATCCTCCGAGACCATGGACCTGCGGGAGGTGGAGAGCGGCCGCACCATGCTGCTGGTGCTCAGCTATACCCGGCTGTCGCGCGCCGCCGCCGGGCCGGCGCCCTTCGCCCGCGAGGCCGAAGCGTTCGCCGCCGCCGCGCGGGCCGAGGGCGAGCCGGGCATCGCCTTCGACAATGCCCTGGCGCAACTCGCCGCCCATGCCCTTGGCGGCACGCCGACCCATGCCGAGCTCGTCGCCCGGTTCGACCAGGTGGCGCTTGCCGTGGTGCAGGCCGATGTCGAGGCCGAGGACCAGGGCTGGGTCGATGCCACCATCGGCCGCTTGCGCCGCATCGTCACCGTGCGCCGGGTCGGCGGCGATATCGCGGCGGACAGTTTGGAGGGCCGCTTGAGCGCCCTGCATCTGGCGCTCTCCGGCGGCGATCTTGCCGGCGCGGTCACACTCGCCGACGCGCTCCCCGCCAAATCGCGGCGCGGCGCCGAGGATTGGCTGCGCGATGCCCGCGCCCGCCTCGCCGTCGAGCAGGCGCTCGGCGTGCTGGAAGCAGAAATTACCGAGCGCGTCGCCGCGCGCTGGTCGCCCGAGGCGCGGAGCGGCGAATGATCCGCGTCATCGTTTTTTTCGTCATCGTTGCCGCGCTCGCGGCCGTGGCCGTCTGGATCGCCGACGAGCCGGGCCGGGTCGCCATCTCGTGGGGTGATTGGCTGCTCGAAACTTCGCCTGCGGCACTTGCGGCAGCGGCGGCGATCTTCATCGCTCTCGGCGCGCTCGTGTTTCAGCTCGCGCGCTGGCTCTGGACGGGGCCGCGCTCGATCGCCCGGGCGCGCCAGTTGCGCCGCCAGCGGCGCGGCTATCTCGCCCTCACCCACGGGCTGGTTTCCGCCGCCGCCGGCGATCCGCGCGGCGCCCGGCGCCTTGCGCGCCGCGCCAATCTCCTCCTCGGCGAGCCGCCGCTCACCCTGCTGCTCTCGGCCCAGGCGGCGCAGCTCGAAGGCGAGGACGATCTCGCCAAGGCCTATTTCGAGGCCATGCTGGAGCAGCCGGAAACCGAATTTCTCGGCCTGCGCGGCCTCCTCGTGCAGGCCAACAAGGCCGGCGACAATAAGGCCGCGCTGGCGCTCGCAGAGCGCGCCTTTGCGCTCCGCCCGCATACGCCTTGGGTGCTGACCACGCTTTTGGAGCTACAGAGCCATGCCGGGCGCTGGCCCGATGCGCTGGCGACGTTGCGCGTCGCGCTGCGCCAAAAAGTGCTGGAGACGGAGGCCGGAGAGCGCCGCGAAGCCGGCCTTCTGCTGGAGCGCGCCCGCGCCTCGCGCGATGCCGGCGACGGCCGCGAGGCGGGCAAATATGCCGAGCGCGCGATGGACGCGGCGCCGCATTTCATGCCGGCGATCATCTTCGCCACCGGCCAAGCCCTCGCCCTCGGCCGGCGCTCCCAGGCGGAGCGGCTGATATCCCAGGCCTGGGTAGAGACGCCGCACCCGGCGCTGGCGCATCATTTCAACGAGATTCACAGCGGCGAGGATCGCATCGCCCGGGCCAAGCATTTCGAAAAGCTGGCGAAGCGCAATCCCGACCATCCGGAGAGCCATTTGCTGCTCGCCTCGGGGGCGCTCGAAGCCAAGCTGTGGGGCTCGGCGCGCAGCCATTTGCAGGCCGCGCTGGAGGCGCGCCCGAGCGCCGGTATCTACCGCAAGCTGGCCCAGCTCGAAGAAGCCGAGAACAGCGACCCGGACGCGGCGCGGCGCTGGCTGCTGGAGGCGAGCGAAGCACGCCCGGACCCCCTTTGGGTGTGCACCGATTGCGGCGCGCCGGCAAGCGATTGGTCCCTCGCCTGCCCCGCCTGCGGCGCCCTCGACAAAATGGAATGGCGCCAGCCTGCGGCAACCCCCGCCGCCCTGGAAGCGCGCGGCGACGCAGCCACCGGCAAACCGGACGAAACCCCCGCCGAAACGGGAGACGCGGCCTTTGCCGGCGAAAACGGGAAGTCGCCGGAGCCTGCCTAACGCAAATCCCGAGCAGGTGGAATCACCTGCGACGACGCATTTGCGTCACCCAAGTGGGGGCGATTG
>CAZUVO010000177.1:0-7939 GCA_964623955.1 uncultured Rhizobiaceae bacterium | reverse complement strand
TGGAAATACGTAATCGCTATCGGTGCCTTGCGACACAATATGCTTGAGCAACGTAATTGCGTCTTGCGCCAATGGAACGCGGTGGCGGCGCTTTTGTTTCGTTGCGGACGCTGGCTTCGACCAAACGCCCTCATCAAGATCAAGCTGATCCCACATCATATTGAAAACTTCACCGGGCCGCGCACCGGTAAAGAGAATTATTCTGATGGCATTGACGCTGGTGCCGTGCCGGCGACGGTCCTTTGTTTCTAACTTGTACAAGGCTTGAATGAGGCGTGCGATTTCTGACTTAGTCAGAAAACGTTCTCTTTCACTCTCACCGTAAGGGGTAATTGATTGGCCAACTGCAGGGTTTTTGGTTACAGCATTTGGATACCAGCCCTGAGCGACGTTGAACATTTTCCGAATGATCTCGCGTCGACGATTTGCCTCTGTCTGTGTGGCGGAACCCATCGCATGAAGGTGAGAAATATCATCCTCGGTGACCTGATCAATTCGCTTCTTGGCAAGGCCGGGATACACGGATGGTTTCTGACTTTTGAACTTGGACAGACGTTTTCCGTAGTTCCTTTTTTGGTCTGACAAATCCTTATTGCTGAAAACGGCCATGCCGAAATCACGCACTTGATCAACGGTGATGAAACCCAGTCGACGTAGTCGATAGACATCCTGCTCAAATCGATTCTTTTGATGCAAGGCATGTTCGTTTAGATAGCGCAGAGAAAGCTGGTTCAAGGTAGGGATGGAATGGACTTCATTGTCAGCCTCGATCTTCGCTTGGATAGCGGCTTTCGGATTGCCTCCTAGATCAACTTCGGCCCTGAGTTTCTTTGCCTTATTTCTGGCGGCGCTAACTTTGACGGTGTTCGTGGACCCAAGCGTCATCCGATACTGGCGTCCACCACGCCCTCCAATCGAGTAACGAAATACATAAGACTTTGATCCGTTGCGACAGCGAAACCCAAATCCGTCAATCTCGCTGTCCCAGACGGCATCGTCTTTCTTATCTGTGGTGAATTTCTCAACGTATAGATCAGTCAGCTTGACCCGATCTGCTTTGCGGGGCATATGCTATTTCCTTGTCAGCCACGTTGGGACGAACTAGGGACGAACGTCACTGACAAGTCTAGCAATTATTAGCAATCAGAGGCAACTGATTTTAAACAACTATCAAAGGTATTAAAGAATAAACGAGGCTGAGCGGCGGATAGTATTCTGTCTCATAACCTGAAGGTCGTAGGTTCAAATCCTACCCCCGCCACCACTTCTCTCAAACGCTCAAACGGATCATCGGCATCGGCTAATTTCGCAGTCGAGTCGCGATCTTTTCCGTCAGACTGTTTGTCTTGGTGCCGCGCGTCCGGGACGGCTCTTGCCGGCCGATGCCGACCAATCGGTGCCGGGCGCGCGCGACGCTCTCCTCAATCTGCGTCGCCGCCACCTCAGCTCCCCGAACCTCCGTCAAGCGGCGATCATGAAGGCCGAAAACTATTGTGCGCGAGTGCATGACTCGCTTTTAATGCTGAGCCAATAATAAATAGGGGGAGGGAAGCCATTCATGGCGATCAAAAAAAATTATGTCGATATATCCGCGGGGCAGATTCACTATGCGTGGCGGGACGGCTCCGGGACGCCGATAGTTTGCTTTCATCAAACCGCTTCTTCCGGCACGTCCTACCATCGCATCATGGAGAATGCCGGCCTCACGCAGCCGATTTACGCGCTCGACACGCCGGGTTTCGGCGGCTCGTTCGACCCCGAGGGCATGCCGACATTCGAGCAATATGCCGCGTGGCTCTATGAGGCCGTGGCGGCGCTCGGCTTGGACGCCTTCCACACCATGGGCCACCATACCGGCGCGGGCGTCTGCGTCGAACTGGCGGCGACCCACCCGGAAAACGTCAAGAGCATGATGCTGGTCGGCCCCTATCCGCTGACGGCGGAGGAGCGCGAGGAATTCAGGCCGCATTTTTCGACGCCGATCTCGCCCACCGAGGATGGCGATTATTTGCGGACAACATGGGAATATCTGCGCGGCCTCGGGGCGCATGGCGAGCTGGAGGTGCATCACCGCGAGCTGTTGAATCATGTGCGCGCCTATTACAGCCGCTTTCAAACCTACTCATCGGTGTGGGATTACGATTTCACCACGCCCTACAAAAACGCCAGCTGCCCGATCCTGGTCATGGCGGCCAAGGAGGATGTGCTCTTCCCCTATCTGGAGCGTTCCAAGGAATTGCAGCCGGACGCCATGCTGGTCGAGCTCACCGGCGCGAATTTCGAGCCCGAGCTCGATGCGGATGGCATCGTTGCGGCGGTCAACAATTTTCTGGCGGAATGAGTTTGGAGCGGAGGGGTAACGGCCATGAGCAAGAATTTTAAATGGGGAATCTTATACAGCGGCGACAATATGGCGTTGGACGAGGTCGTCGCCAGCGCCAAAAAAGCCGAGGATGCGGGCGCCCATAGCCTGTGGGTGACGGAGCTGTGGCGCGATGCCTTCGTGCCGCTCGCGGCCATGGCCGGGGCGTGCTCCAAGGTGCGCCTCGGCTCGGCGGTGGCAACCTTCGCGCGGGCGCCGATGTATACCGAACTGAGCGCCATGTCGCTGGCGGAGATGACCAAGGGCAATTTCGTCCTCGGCCTCGGCACCGCGCCGCTCGAATGGAACCAGAATTGGCACGGCGTGAACTACACCAAACCGGCGACACGAATGCGCGAATATGTCGAATGCATCCGCGAAATGTGGACCGCCAATCCGATGCAGCCGATTTCCTACAAGGGCGAATATTTCGACGTTCAGAATTACATCCGCTATCTCGCCGCGCCCTATACGGATATCCCGATTTATCTCGCCGCCGTGCAGCCGGGCATGCTGCAACTGGCCGGCAGCCATGCCGACGGGCTCATCGTCAATTCCTTGAACACGGTGAAATATTTCAACGAAATCGTTCACCCCAACATCGAAGCCGGCCTCAACAAGTCGGGACGATCCAAAAGCGATTTCGAGATCTGCTCGGTCAAATGCTGCGCCGTCAACAAGGATGCCAAACAGGCGCGCCAGATGGCCAAGCATGTCATCGCGTTTTATTCAACGGTGCCCTATTTCGATATCGTGCTCGATCCGATGGGCTTCACCGAGGCCAAGCTGGCGATCCGCGATTGCATGTCGCGGATGGACATTCCGGGCATGCTGAACGCGGTCACCGACGACATGATCGACGCCCTGGTTCTCGCCGGCACGCCGGACGATGTGCGCAAGCAGTTGAACGAATTCGACGGCCTGTTCGAGACGGTCCTGTTCCTGACGCCGTTTTTCGCCGTGGACCCGGCGGAATCGAAGGCCAATCACGACGCGATCATCGAAACCTTCGCGGCGTAAAATCGCTGCGGAAAACGTCTAAACACTTGAAATGAAGGGGGCTTCCGGGGCTTCGAGTTCTAACAAGCGTTTGTTATTGCAATCCGCTCCGGCGGCCCGCATATTGAACAAAACCAGATAAAAATTACGCCAAACAGGTAGCCGCGAGGGAGAGCAAAATGACGATCAAAGCGGGCGATAAACTTCCAGCCGTAAATTTCAAGAAACTCGATGCTGACGGCCTTTCGGACGTGTCGACGGAGAGCTATTGCCAGGGACGCAAGGTGGCGCTGTTTTCGGTGCCGGGCGCCTTTACGCCGACGTGTTCGGCGCAGCATGTGCCGGGCTATGTCGACAACGCCGCCGCGCTGAAGGCCAAGGGCGTGAGCGCCATCGCCTGTGTCTCGGTGAATGACGCCTTCGTCATGCTGGCCTGGGGCGAGCAGCTCGGCGTCGGCGAGGATGTCGAAATGCTGGCCGACGGCAATGGCGAGTTCGCGCGCGCCACCGGGCTCACCCTGGACGGCACCGGCTTCGGCCTCGGCGAGCGGTCGACGCGCTTTTCCATGATCGTCGACGACGGCACCGTGGTCGAGCTCAATGTCGAGGAAAATCCGACGGAAGTGGGTGTGAGCGGCGCCGAGCATATGCTGAGCCAGCTCTAACAAAATTGCCGCGCCGCCAAGCGGCGGAAACGCGGGAGTTTAATGCTAGCCGGCGTCGACGGCGCTTGAATATCACGCCGTGACGCCGCAAGTGGGGATCGGGACATGGCGGCGAAAAAAGCGAAAAAAGCAAAAAAGGCGCAGGGCGCAAAAGATTTGAATCTGGTCTGGCAGCCGCTCGACATCGGTGCGACGCGGGTACGCAACCGCACCATGATGACGGCGATGAGCGTGTTCTACGGCGAAAACAATATCCTGAGCGATCGCCATGTCGCTTATTACCGCGAGCGTGCGCGCGGCGGCGTCGGCCTGATGATCACCGAGCAACAAGCCGGCCACAGGCTCTCGAAAGGTTCGTTCTACGACGGCTGCACGGCGTGGGAAAAGCGCGTCATCCCGCAATATGAAAAACTGGCCGATGCGGTGCACGCCGAGGGCGCACGGCAATTCGCGCAGCTGTTCGGCTGCGGTGTCCACGACAAGGGCACCATGATCATGGATGAGTGGCACCCGCTCTGGGGAATTTCGGGAATACCTTCGGTCGTTCACCGCGAAATACCGCTCGTCATGGGCAAGGCGGAACTGCGCGATATCGCCAAGGGATTCGGCGAGGCCGCCAGCAATGTGAAACATGCCGGGCTCGATGGCGTGGAAATCCATGCCGCGCACAGCTACCTCCTCGGACAGGTGCTGAGCCCGACCTACAATATCCGCGACGACGAATATGGCGGCAGCGTCGCCAATCGCTGCCGGCTGATTGTTGAATTGGCCGAAGAGGTGCGTGCCAAGGTCGGCAGCGATTTTACCGTCGGCATCCGTCTCTCCTACGAGGAATATATGGGCGAGGCCGGGATCACGCCGGAACAGGCGGACGAGCAAATCGAAATTCTCTCAGGCACCGGCTGTTTCGATTTTTTCAATATCACGCGGGGCGCCTACCACACGCTGCACATGGCGATTCCGCCGATGGACAGCCCGCATGGCGGCTACCAGGATTACGCCCGGCGCGCCCGCAAGGTCGTCGGCAACCGGGCGAAAATTTTCCTCGTCGGGCGCGTCACCAATCTGCACGAGGCGGAAGAGGTTCTCGAAAGCGGCGTGGCGGATATGGTGGCGATGACCCGGGCGCAATTCGCCGATCCCCATTTGGTGCGCAAAACCCGCGAAGGCCGGGAGCAGGAAATCATTCATTGCGTCGGCGCCAACGACTGCGTCGCGCGCATCTTCGACAATCGTCCGGCGGCCTGTCTGGTCAATCCGGCGACGGGGCGGGAAAAGCGCTGGGGGCCGGGCACCCTGACGCCGGTGGCGGCGGGCGATAAGAAAAAGATCGTTGTGGTGGGCGGTGGTCTCGGCGGCATGAAGACCGCTTCCGTCGCCGCGGCGCGCGGCCATGAGGTGACGTTGCTCGAGAAATCCGACGAGCTGGGCGGCCACATCAATCTGCTGAAGCGCCTGCCGACGCGCAGCGAATGGCAGATGGCGATCGACGATCTTGCCGCGGCCATGGCGCGCCATGGCGTGCAGGTGAAACTGAATTGCGCAGCCGATAGAAAGACGGTCCTCGGCGAAAAACCGGACAGCGTTGTCGTCGCCACCGGCTCGCGCTGGAGCCTCGATGGCCTCAGCCCGTTCCGCCCCGGCGCCTCGGCAATCCAGGGCCTCGATCAGGAACATGTCGTCGATATCGGCACGGCGGTGCGGCGCGCGCTCGACGATCCACATGCCCTGGGCAAATCGGTGGTCATTCTTGACGAAGTCGGCACCTTCCCGCCGCTTGGGCTTGCCGACCTTCTGTCGCAACAGGACGGCATTACCGTCGAGATCATCACGCCGGACCCGATGGTCGGCATGGAGGCCCAGAAGACTCTAGACAGTTTCCATTCCCTGCCGCGCCTCGCCGCCGCCGGTGTCATCATGACGACACAGCAGAATTTACAGGGCATCGAGGGACGCGACGTCGTCACCGGCTTCATCTGGGGCGGTCCGCCGCGCCGGGTCGCGGATGTCGATACGATCGTCGTCGCCATGCTGCGCCAGCCGGTCGATGAGGTCTATCACGCGCTCGACGGAAAAGTCGCCGAGCGCCATTTGATGGGCGACGCGCTGGCGCCGAGAAAGCCGATCCAGGTGATGTATGAAGGGGAGGAACTGGGCCGCGCGCTTTGAGGGGGTCTCATCGGCGCGCGGAAATTAGCGAGTAAGTTCGAATCGTGGGCTTTGAAGCGGGCGCGGGCAACGGTGATACCACCGATATTTCGGGTCACACTGGCAAGCAAGAATTTTTATTTATATTCCGATCACGCAACATGGCGACAACTCGGTTATCGAGCTGGGTGGCAATTCTATTACGCTGCTCGACGTTATCGCGGCCGAACTGCAGTTTGAGGATGATTTTTGCTTCGGCTGGAGATTCCGTGAGCTAACCGCATAGGCCCGGCACACGCGCCCCGCATTCCATGTCCTGCTGTTCGTGCGGGGCCGTATCATGAAGCCGGAAATTTCATAAATTTGAGCCCGGTCTTCGGTTGAGAAAAGCTCTCCGGGTGACTTCGGTGATCCGCCAAGCGTTCATCCGCTGTTTACGCCACCCTTGGCTTCGAGCGTTTCTTTGTCGAATCCGGCGATGCGCTGATATTCTTCAGAAAACTTCGCCAACTCGCCCTGAGAAACCAAGTCCTGGATGTTTTCGCATTCGTCCGGGTAACGCCGGTCCACATAGTCCAATACCCGTTCAGCCAGGAAGTCGCGGTTTGACAGCACCACGGCGGATGTCGGCGCGATGCGCTCGTTTTGGTAATCGATCAGGGCGTCCTCGATAGTATTCGCCTTAACGAGAATTTCGCTCAATGCTGTCGCATCGAGTATGGCTTGGGCCGCGCCGTTCGATCCGCTCGGATACATGGGGTGGGCGGCATCTCCCAATAGGGTGACGCGCCCGAAGCTCCAACGTTCGAGGGGTTCGCGGTCGACCATGGGAAAATCGAAGGCAGTGTCACAGTTCTCGATCAGGCTCGGAATGTCGAGCCAGTCGAAATGCCAATCCTCGAAGGCCGGGAGGAAATCCGCCTTGTCGCCGATTTTGCTCCAACTGTCCCGCTCGTCGAGGGTTTTGCGTTCGTCGCGAATTTCCGCCACCCAATTGATCACCGAGCGGCCCTTTTTGCGTACCGCCTCGGAGATCGGATAAACCACCATGCGCTCGTTCCAGGTGCCGGCGAGGATCATGGTGCGCCCGTCGAGAAAGGGGTCTTGTTCGGTCACGCCGCGCAGCATGGTGATGCCGGAGAATTGCGGCAGGCCTTCCCCCGGGTAGAGCAGTTGGCGCACCCGGGAGTGGATGCCGTCGGCGCCGATTAGAAGGTCGCCGCGATGTTCGCCGACCGCTTCGCGGCTCTCCGGATGAATAAAACGCGCCGTCACGCCATCCGCGTCCTGGTCGAAACCGTCGAGATGATGCCCGGTATGGACGTGATCCGCGCCGAGGCGCGCGCGCACCGCATCGGTCAGGATCATCAACAGGCTGCCGCGGTTGATCGAAAATTGCGGCCATTGGTAGCCGGCCTCGCTGCCGCGCAGTTCGGTAAAAATGTGGTAGCCATACTTTGTGTAATAGCTGAGCGCGCGGGTTTCGATTGCCGTCGCCGCGACCTGTTCGAGCAGGCCAAGCTCGGTCAGCTCCCGCATGGCATGGGGCAGAAGGTTGATGCCGACGCCAAGCTCCTTGATCTCGACGGCGGATTCGAACACCTCCACATCGATGCCGGCAGCATGCAGTCTGAGCGCCATCGTCATGCCGCCAATACCACCGCCTGCAATCAACGCTTTCATCTGTGTCGGCCTCTGATCCGCGCGCTCGAAGGGTTTTCGGGGTCTGTCAAAATTGACAATTTTATTGGGCGATTGCTACCAT
>CAZUVO010000176.1:0-7975 GCA_964623955.1 uncultured Rhizobiaceae bacterium | reverse complement strand
ATGAAGATCGAGAAGCTGTCGCTCACGAACATGCCGAAAAATGTGGTGCTCTGGTCGTGCGAGCCGGCCAGCACCATAATGAAGGCCACGCCCATGGCGACGGCACTGAGCCAGGTCAAAAGATTGGTCGAGCGGTTGCCGAGAAACACGCCGACCATCAGCAGCACGAGAGAGACTGCCGCCAAAAACATTTCCGGCAGCGCGGTGAGATATTCGGGTGCGGTGAATTCGATCATGTCGGCCCTACCTCAGCGCCTTGGCCAGCGCTTCGGGCACGAGGTCGGCCACGACCTCGGCACCGCCCATGCGTGCCGCCTGGGTCTGTTGGACCAAATTCTCCACCGAGACATGGAGCACATCGAGGAACGGCTTGGGATAGATGCCCATGAACAACGCCAAAACGACGAGCGGCGCGAAGAAACCGATTTCGCGCATGTTCAAATCGGTAATCGTTTTCAAATTTTCCTTCTTCAGCTCGCCGAAGATCACCCGGCGATAGAGCCACAGCATATAGGCCGCGCCGAGAATGACGCCGGTCAGACCCAACATGGCAACCCAGGTGTTGACCTGGAACGCGCCGACGAAAATAAGGAATTCGCCGACAAAACCGCTCGTCGCCGGCAGACCGATGGAGGCCAGCATGATCACCATGAAGACAAAGGCGTAGACCGGCATGCGGTGCACCAGCCCGCCATAGTCGGAAATTTCGCGAGAATGCATGCGGTCGTAGATCACGCCGACGATCAGGAACAGCGCGGCGGAGACCACGCCATGGCTCAGCATCTGGAAGATGCCGCCTTCGATGCCCTGGCCGTTGAAGGTAAATAGACCGATCGTGACGATGCCCATATGGGCGACCGAGGAATAGGCGATCAGCTTCTTCATATCCTTCTGCATCAGCGCAACCAGCGATGTGTAGATCACCGCGACGACCGAGAGCGAGAAGACGAAAGGCATGAAAAATTCACTGGCGTCCGGGAACATGGGTAGCGAGAAACGCAGGAAGCCGTAGCCGCCCATCTTTAAGAGAATGCCGGCAAGGATCACCGAGCCCGCCGTTGGCGCCTCCACATGAGCGTCCGGCAGCCAGGTGTGGAATGGCCACATCGGCAGCTTCACGGCGAAGGAGGCGAAGAGCGCGAGCCATAGCCAGGTTTGTACAGCGGGCGACCAGACCTCGTTCATCAAGGTTGGAATATCGGTGGTGCCCGCCTGGAAATACATGAACAGAATGGCGAGCAGGAACAGCACCGAGCCGACAAGGGTGTAGAGAAAGAATTTATAGGCCGAATAGACCCGCCTTGCGCCGCCCCAGATGCCGATGATCAGGAACATCGGAATGAGCTGCCCCTCGAAAAAGATGTAGAACATCAGGAGGTCGAGGGAGCAGAACACGCCGATCATCAGCGTCTCGAGCACGAGAAACGCGATCATATATTCGCGCACCCGGGTCTTCACCGCGTCCCAACAGGATATGATGCAGATCGGCACGAGGAGCGTGGTCAGCAGCAGGAAGAAGATAGAGATGCCGTCGACGCCGAGGTGATAGCCGATGCCGAATTCAGGCAGCCAGGGCGTATTCTCCTCGAATTGGAAATCAGCCGTGGTCGTGTCGAAACCGGCGATGAGCAAGAGCGAGAGACCGAAGGTCACCACCGTAGTCCACAGTGCCACATGGCGCGAGTTGCGCGCGATCGTCGCTTCATCGCCGCGAATCAGCAGAATGAATGCAGCACCCAGAAGCGGCAGGAAGGTGACGGTGGAAAGGATCGGCCAATCAGTCATGCCATCATCCCAGAATCAAGATCCATGTGACGATGACGGCCACGCCGGCCAGCATCAGGAAGGCGTAGTGATAGACATAGCCGCTTTGGAACCTCATGAAGCGGCGCGCAATTGCGGAAGCCGCCGCGGCGACGCCGTCCGGGCCGATGCCATCGATGACGCCGCCATCGCCTTGTTTCCAGAGGCCATGACCAAGATATTTCGCCGGCCGCACGAAGGCGAAATCGTAGAGCTCGTCGAAATACCATTTGTTGTACGAGAAGAGATAAAGCGGCCGTAAGCGTTGCGCCAACAGGGCCGGCAATTGCGGCTTGGTCATATAGAGGTAATAGGCCGCGAGAATGCCGATGACGGCAACGATGGTCGGCAGCGCCTTGACCCAGAAAGCGACATGATGGGCCTCCTCAAGCGCGTGGTGCTGCGGCAGCACGAGGATCGAGGTGCCCCAGAAGTCTGAATGGGAGCCGACCATCGGCAGCAGCAGATAGCCGGAGATGATCGCGCCGACGGCCAGGAGAATGAGCGGTATGGTCATGATCGGCGGCGATTCATGGACATGCGCCATGACCTTCTCGTCGGCGCGCGGCTTACCATGGAAGGTGAGGATAATGAGCCGCCAGGAATAAAGCGCCGTCAGCACGGCGGCGACGATACCGAGAGCGAAAGCGTAATAGCCGAGGCCGGTATGCGCCGCGAAGGCGGATTCGAGGATGATGTCCTTCGAGAAGAAGCCCGCGAGCGGCGGCACGCCGGCGAGCGCCAGGCTGCCGATCCACATCAGCGCATAGGTGAGCGGAATAGCCTTCCAGATGCCGCCCATCTTGCGCATGTCCTGCTCGTCCGACATGGCGTGGATGACCGAGCCGGCGCCGAGGAACAACAGTGCCTTGAAGAAAGCGTGGGTGGTCAGATGAAACATCCCCGCTGAATAGGCCGAAACGCCGCAGGCGAAGAACATGTAGCCGAGCTGGCTGCAGGTCGAATAGGCGATGACCCGCTTGATGTCGTTCTGGGTGATCGCGATGGTCGCGGCGAAGATACAGGTGGTCGCGCCGACGAAGGTGACGACGGCAAGCGCGATCGGCGCATATTCGAACATCGGCGAGGCGCGCGCCACCAGGAACACGCCGGCGGTCACCATGGTCGCGGCATGGATCAGCGCGGAGACCGGCGTCGGACCTTCCATCGCGTCGGGCAGCCAGGTGTGCAGCAGGAATTGCGCTGATTTACCCATGGCGCCGACGAAGAGCAGGATGCAGATGACCGTGAGCGTGTCGAAGGAATGTCCGAGGAATTCGAATTCGGTTCCGACGAGACCGGGCGCGGCGGCAAATACTTCATCGAAACTGACCGAGCCGACGGTCAGGTAGATCGCCAGGATACCGAGGCCAAGGCCGAAATCGCCCACCCGATTGACAACGAAAGCCTTGATCGCCGCGGCATTGGCCGAGGGCCGCTTGTACCAAAAGCCGATCAGCAGATAAGAGACGAGACCGACGCCCTCCCAGCCGAAATAGAGCTGGAGGAAATTGTCCGAAGTGACAAGCGCCAGCATGAAGAAGGTGAAGAGCGAGAGATAGGAGAAGAATCTCGGAATGCTCGAATCATGTGACATGTAGCCGATCGAGTAGACATGGATCAGGAAGGAGACGATCGAGACGGTGAACACCATCATCGCCGTCAATTCGTCGATCCTGAGCGCCCAATCGACCTGGAACGCGCCTGAGGTCATCCAATTGAACAGATAGATGTGCTGCACCTCGCCATTCATCACCACATTGATGAAGACGAAGATCGCCGCCAGCGCCGCAAGCCCCATCGCCCCGCAGGAGATAATTTGCGAGGGCCGGTCGCCGAGGACGCGGCCGAACAGGCCGGTTACCGCAGCGCCGATCAGCGGCAAAAAGACGGGAGCGATGTAAAGCAGCACGAAGCGTTAGCCCTTCATGACATTGACATCCTCAACCGCGATAGAGCCGCGGTTGCGGAAATAGACGACGAGAATGGCGAGGCCAATGGCCGCTTCGGCGGCCGCTACGGTGAGCACCAGCATGGCGAAGACCTGCCCGACCATATCCTCGAGGAAGACGGAGAAGGCGACGAAGTTGATATTGACCGCAAGCAGCATGAGTTCGATCGACATCAGGATGATAATGACGTTCTTGCGATTGAGAAAAATGCCGAACACGCCAAGTGTAAAGAGAATGGCGGCGACGGTCAGATAATGGGTCAATCCGATTTCCATGGCCCCTCCTCGCCCGGTTTGATATCTTTGAGAACCACGGCCACGTTGGGGTCGCGCGCCACCTGCTCGGCGATCTTCTGCCGGCGTACCTCGACGCGCCTGCGGTGGGTCAACACGATGGCCCCCACCATGGCGACCAAAAGAATGAATCCCGCGCCCTGGAACAAATAGGCGTATCGGGTATAGAGAATATTGCCCAAGGCCTTGGTGTTACTGACCTCCTCCGCCGGTGGCATGGCGACGGCAACGACCTCCGGCACATGGATATCGATCGAGCCGGTGGCAAACACCAATATGAGCTCAGCCAGCAGGATAATGCCGACAATGGCGCCCAAGGGCAGATATTGCAGGAAGCCCGCACGCAGCTCCGAGAAGTTTATGTCGAGCATCATCACGACGAAGAGGAACAGCACGGCGACCGCGCCGACATAGACGATGACCAATATCATCGCGAGGAATTCCGCGCCCATCAGCACGAACAAGCCGGCCGAATTGAAGAACGCCAGGATCAGGAACAGCACCGACTGCACCGGATTGCGCGAGGCAATAACCATCACGCCCGCGGCGACGGTGACCACGGCGAGAACGTAGAAGACGATCGTTTCGATAATCATGACGTCATTCGATCTCTCAACTCACTCGGCTCTTGCGGCCGATGCTCCTCACCGGTAGGGCGCTTCGGAAGCAATGTTCGCCGCGATTTCGCTTTCCCAGCGCTCGCCATTGTCCAGAAGCTTTTGTTTGTTATAGAGCAGTTCTTCCCGCGTCTCGGTGGCGAACTCATAGTTCGGCCCCTCAACGATGGCATCCACCGGGCACGCCTCCTGGCAGAAGCCGCAATAAATGCACTTGACCATATCGATATCGTATCGCGTCGTCCGCCGGCTGCCGTCGGCGCGCGGCTCGGCCTCGATGGTAATCGCCTGGGCCGGGCAGATCGCTTCGCACAGCTTGCAGGCGATGCAACGCTCCTCGCCGTTGGGATAGCGCCGGAGCGCGTGTTCGCCGCGAAACCGCGCGCTGATCGGCCCGCGCTCATAGGGATAATTCACCGTCGCCTTGGGCGTGAACATCTGGCGGAACGTGATGGACATGCCCTTCAGCAGCTCGCTCAGCAGCAGAGATTTGGTTGTCTGTTCAATGAACGACATGATCAGCCTTTCCCGCTCATTGCGGCATCCATCCGAACAAATGCATGGCGCCCGCAGTAATCACCACCCAGGCCAGGGATGCCGGCAGGAAAACCTTCCAGCCAAGACGCATGAGTTGGTCGTAGCGATAGCGCGGTAGGGTCGCCCGCACCCAGGTGAAGAGGAAGATGATGAACGCGGTCTTGGCGATAAACCAGATGAAGCCCGGGATCCAGATAAAGGGCTCAACATGGAACGGCGGCAGCCACCCGCCGAGGAACAGCACAACGCAAAGGCCGCTCAACAGAACGATATTGGCGTATTCGCCAAGCATGAAGAGCGCCCAGGTCATGGCCGAATATTCGACCTGATAACCGGCGACCAGCTCACCTTCCGCTTCAGGCAAATCGAACGGCGTGCGGTTGGTCTCCGCCAGGGCGGAGATGAAATAGATGACGAACATCGGCGCCAGCGGAATGAAGAACCAGAGCCCCTTCTGCGCCTCGACGATCTCGCGCAAGTTCAACGAGCCCGCCGCGAGCATGACGGTCACCAGGACGAAACCGATGGAAACCTCGTAGGACACCATCTGCGCCGCCGAGCGAAGCGCGCCGAGGAAGCCGTATTTCGAATTGCTCGCCCAGCCAGCGATGATGATGCCGTAGACGCCGAGCGACGAGACGGCGAAGAGATAAAGGATGCCGACATTGATATCGGCGAGCACCAGATGGGAGTCGAACGGAATCACGGCCCAGCCGACGAGGCCGAGGGTGAACATGATCATCGGCGCGATGATGAAGAGTACCCGGTTCGCGCCGGTCGGAATGATGGTTTCCTTCATCAACAGTTTGAGGCCATCGGCGAGCGGCTGGAACAGGCCGAACGGCCCGACCACATTGGGGCCTTTGCGGAACTGCATGGCCGCCCAGATCTTGCGCTCGCCATAGGTAACCACCGCGACGACGAGCAGCACCGGCACCACGATCGCGGCGATATATCCGACGATCAGCAGGAGCGGCAGAATGAAATCCGACCAGATGCTCGATTCAGCCATCGGTGCCCGTCTTTCCCTGATCGCCGGCGACGAACAACCCGCTGCACTTCGCCATCGTGTCGGAGGCGCGGGCGATGGCGTCGGTCTGATAAAAATCGGCGACCGAGCCGGTAAAGGCCTCGCTCGACATCTCGCCGGCTGCGCCGAACTCGCTCCATTCGGCTGCTGTGACTTCGTCCGAAGCGCCGAATGTGGGCGCGATTTCGGTCATACGCGCGCGCACCGCGTCGAGCGTGTCGTAAGGCAAGGTCTTGCCGATCGTTTGCGAGAAGGCGCGCAGAATCGTCCAATCCTCACGCGCGTCGCCTGGCGGATATGTCGCCCGATAGGCGCGCTGTACCCGCCCTTCCAAATTCACGTAAGTCGCGCTCTTTTCCGTATAGGCCGCACCCGGCAGGACGACATCCGCGGCTACCGCGCCGGCATCGCCGTGATGGCCCTGATAGACGGTGAAGGCTTTGGCCAAGCGCGTCGTGTCGATTTCATCGGCGCCGAGCAGCCAGATGAATTTAACCGCGCCGCTCTCCGCACCGTCGAGAATTCCGGCGACATCATGTCCCGCAGCACCGGGAACGAAACCAAGATCGAGTCCGCCCACGCGCGATGCGGCGCGATGAAGGACGTTAAAGCCGTTCCAGCCCTCCTTCACCATGCCGAATTTTTCGGCGATCGCACGAGCAGCTGTCAGCACGGCGTCACCGTCCGCCCGGGCTGCCGCACCAGGCCCGAGGATCAGCATGGGACGCTCGGCGCTTTCGAGCACCGCGGCAAAATCGTGAGTCCCCGCAGCAATTTGGCTCAGACTTTCAGGACCCGCACCGAGATGGGTAACCGGATAGGTGAGATCGCGCTGCGCACCGATGACGCCGACCTGCAATCCGCCCTGGCGCCAGCGCTTGCGGATGCGCGCATTAACCAGCGGCGCCTCCCAACGCGGATCGGCGCCGACGATCAGGATCGCGTTGGCCTCTTCGATCCCGGCGATGGTGCTGTTAAAGAGATAACCGGCGCGGGCGCCGCCAAGCTTGGCACCATCCTGGCGGCAATCGATATTCGCCGAGCCAAGACCGGCCATCAAGTCCTTGAGCGCGATCATTGCCTCGCAATCGGCCAAATCTCCCGCAATGGCGGCAATCCGCTCGCCGCCGAGACCCCTCAACGCCTTGGCAATAGCCTCGAAAGCCTGCTGCCAACTCGCCTCTTCAAGCTTGCCGTTCTTGCGCACATAGCAGCGATCCAAACGGCGCTTGCGTAGCCCGTCGCAGGCGAAGCGCGACTTGTCGGAAATCCATTCCTCGTTCACATCTTCATGGAGACGCGGCACGACACGCATCACCTCGCCGCCACGCGCATCGATGCGAATATTGCTGCCGACCGCGTCATGCACGTCGATGCTCTCGGTATTGCGCAGCTCCCACGAACGTGCAGAAAACGCATAAGGCTTCGAGGTCAACGCGCCGACCGGGCAGAGGTCGATCATGTTGCCGGAAAGCTCGGATGACACCGCCTTTTCCACATAGGTGCCGATTTCCATATGCTCGCCGCGGAACACGGCGCCGAATTCCTCCACGCCGGCAATCTCGGTGGCAAAACGAATGCAGCGCGTGCAATGAATGCAGCGCGTCATGATGGTTTCGACCAGCGGCCCGACATCCTTGTCCTTGACCGCGCGTTTATGTTCGTCAAACCGGCTGTAATGGCGGCCATAGGCCATGGCCTGATCCTGCAGATCGCATTCGCCGCCCTGATCACAAATCGGGC
>CAZUVO010000175.1:0-8049 GCA_964623955.1 uncultured Rhizobiaceae bacterium | reverse complement strand
CGAATTGGTGATCCAGTTCTTGGCGCCCGACAGGAGAAACCCGCCGTCGCAGGATTTCGCGCGGGTGCTCATCGAGCCCGGATCGGAGCCGTGATCCGGCTCGGTCAGCCCGAAGCAGCCGACCCACTCGCCGGTCGCCAGGCGCGGCAGGTATTTTTCCTTCTGCGCTTCGCTGCCATAGGCGTGAATGGGGTGCATCACCAGGCTCGACTGCACGCTCATCGCCGAGCGGTAGCCGGAATCGACGCGCTCCACCTCGCGCGCCATCAGGCCGTAACAGACATACGAGACGCCGGCGCAGCCATAGCCGTCGATGGTCGCACCCAGCATACCGAGCGCGCCCATCTCGTTCATGATCTCGCGGTCGAAACGCTCATGGCGGTTGGCCTCGAGAATGCGCGGCATAAGCTCCTGTTGCGCATAGGCGTGCGCCGTGTCGCGCACCAGGGTCTCCTCCTCGGAGAATTGCTCTTCGAGAAGGAACGGGTCGTCCCATTGGAATTTCGGACGCGACGCCTTGGCGGGTTTGCGGGCGTCTCCCGTGTCGGCTGCGGGCTCGCTCATGGATGGCTCTCCGTATCGGCGAATTCAGCACTATCTTTCTAGCATTGCTGGGAGGGCGCTCCAAGTCCGGCGCCGCGCATCGCCGGGGCTATCAATATCGCCGCCGAGGCGCGACAATGGCGTTTTCGCCAATTGCTCGGAACGTAACTTGAACGACACCCCGCCGGCGCAGGCGAGCGCCGCGAGCCCGGCACGGAGCGGCCTCCTGCCGCTGTTTTATTTGTTCGTGCTCGGCCTTTGCTTCGCCTTGAGCTTCGTCCTCAACCGGTTCGCCACCACCAACGGCGTGCCGGTGATCCCCTATGTGTTCTGGCAGACCGCCGGTGCGGCGGTGATCGTGATTGTCGTGGCGGCGGGCGCGCGCCAGCTGCCCAAGGTGACGGGCGCGCATTTGCGCATCTATGTCGTGATGGCGCTGCTCAATGTGGCGATCCCTTATTGGGTGCTCGCCTTTGTCGCGCCCAAGCTGCCGGCGAGCCTGTTGCCGATCGGCCTCGCCCTGGTGCCCGGCGTCATCTATCTGATGGCGCTCGCCCTCAGGCTCGAGCGTTTCGGGGTGATGCGCTTTGCCGGCATCAGCATCGGGCTTGCCGGCGTGCTGCTGATCCTCGTGCCCAAGGCCAGCCTGCCCGAGCCCGGCATGGCCGGGTGGCTCGCGCTCAGCCTGGTGGCGACGGTCAGCTTCGCGCTCCGCGCCGTCCTGGTGCCGCTGATGCGCCCGCCGGCGACGCCGTCGATTGCGCTCGCCTGCGGGCTCTTGATCGCCGCCAGCGTCATTATGCTCGTGGTCATGGCGGCGAGCGGCGATTGGTGGGCGTTCGACGGCTCCTTCGGCATCGGCCAGGGCGCGGTGCTCGCCGCCATGGTCAACAATGCGCTGCTGCTGATCCTGATATTCGAAATCATCCGCCTCGCCGGCCCGGTATATTTCGGCGGCGTCAACTATGTCTCCATGCTGCTCGGCGTCGCCTTCGGCGTCGCCATCTTCGGCGATCGCCACACCATGTGGGTGTGGCTGGCGATCGTCCTGGTCCTGGCCGGGCTCTATCTGGTGAACCGCGGCAAGGCCAAGGCGCGTTGACTTTGGCTCGCCTGCGGCGAGACTTGGCGCATGGCTGACAGCACGAAAGATGCGGCACGCGCCGCCTGGCGCAACCCCGGCGCCGCGCCCATCTTGATGCTGTTCGTACTCGGGCTCGCCCTTGCCCTGGTGCTCGTGTTCAACCGCGTTGCCGTGGAAAACGGCGTACCGTTCATCCCCTATGTGTTTTGGCAGAGCCTCGGCGGCTGCGTCATCGCCCTCGTCGTGGCGTTGGCGACGCGTGGCAGACCGCCGCTCGGCTGGGCCCATTGGCGCCTCTATATCGTCGCCGGCTCGCTCAATCTGACCATTCCCTACGTGATCTTTGCCTATGTCGCGGACAAGGTGCCGAGCAGTATTCTCGGCCTCGGCCTCTCCCTCGTGCCGATGATGATTTACGCGCTCGCCCTGATCGTTCGCCTCGACGCGTTCCGCACGATCCGTTTCTTCGGCATCCTGCTCGGCCTCGCCGGGCTGCTCTGCGTCCTCATTCCGGATTCCAGCCTGCCGGAGCGGGAGATGGCGGGATGGGTGGCGCTCAGCCTGGTGGCGCCGCTGTGCTACGCGCTGAACGCGATCAGCGTGGCATTGCTGCGTCCGCCCGAGGGCGATTCCGTTCAGTACGCCGCCGGTTTGATGTTCATCGCCGGCGTCTCGATGCTCGCCGTCATGGCGGTCTCCGGCGAGTGGTGGGCGTTTGAAGGCGAATTCGGCGACGGGCACTGGGCGACCATCGCGGCAATGGCCAACAACGCGCTCGCCTTTTATCTGATTTTCGAGCTGATCAAGCGCGCCGGACCGGTTTTCTTCTCGATGGTGAATTATCTCGTCACCTTGATGGGCATGGGTCTCGGCATCTGGATCTTCAGCGACGCGCACAGCTATTGGATCTGGGTCGCGCTGGTGTTGATCGGCGCCAGTCTGCTGCTGGTCAATTTCATTTCGGTACGCCGCAGCTAGAGCGTTTCACGTTCACTTGAATTCAAGCAAATGCGTCGTCGCAGGTGATTCCACCTGCTCGGGATTTGCTGTGGGCGGCGTCAGCGCTTGGCGCCGGCGTCTTCCATGTAAGCGCGCCAATCGCCATATTCGGAGATGTCGCGGTGCTTCCCCTCGGCCAGCTCACGGGGATAGAGAATGCCGAACGGCCGCTTTCCGCCGGCGAGCTTAACCTCGCCGCGATAGAGATTGGGCGGCTCGCCGGCCTCGATGCCGGCCCACACATCGTCCGGCACCAGATAGAGCTCACCCTTCACCGCGACGCCGCCCGCGCCGACCTCATACATGCCGGGATGCACATCGCCGATCGAATGGATGCGGTAGAGCGGCTCGGTCACCGCCTCGCCGAGAAACTCGGCACCGGCCAGATTGTCGTGCAGCGCGAGGCCGCGCATCAGGGTGC
Source organism: uncultured Rhizobiaceae bacterium (assembly GCA_964623955.1). Classification (GTDB taxonomy): domain Bacteria; phylum Pseudomonadota; class Alphaproteobacteria; order UBA828; family UBA828; genus PTKB01. Next base: position 5,002 of record CAZUVO010000175.1, on the reverse strand, counting down.
CGTTGACGAAAAGTTCGAATGCCATGGCGTGCTCCGAGCGTTGTCAGACGCGGATGATCGCGGCGACGGGATTGCCGTCCGGCGGGCCGGAATGGGAATCGACCTCGCCACCCGAGACATAATTCATCGTGTCGCCGATGACCGAAGCGATGACCGCATTGCCGACGGCGCGCGCCGGCTTGGTGCTGATATCCGAATCGTCATGCATGGCGAAGCGCCGGCCGCGCAATTGTCCATGGCTCGGCACGACGGCCTTGGCGAGCACATTGACCACCCGCTCAAGATCCGCGTCGGACGGACAACAGGCAAAATCCAGCCCGGCGCTGCGCAACGCCTCTTTGACGCCGTTCGCATCGATGAGATCCTTCATGATGCTGTGGCCGATCCTGAACGGGCTGGACGATTTGGCGGCGTTGCCCATGACGACGACCTCGGCGCGGGACTTCTCGCCGCCCGACGAGGTCGAGGAGACGTTGGAATATTGCGAGAAATCCTTGCGCACCATGTCGTCGTTCAACTTGTCGCGCGGAATCTCGCCGGTGCCGAGCCCGACGCCGAGGGCCGAGGCGTCGTTCGCATAACACATCGAGCCGTGATAGGTGACGCCGGTTTCCTCGGTCACCACCGTCTCGCCGCGCGCCTTGGCATCGGCGATCCGGGGCTTGGTCAGGAGCGGGTTCTTGACCTGGACGAAATGGATATCGGCGGGATCGGTGATGCCGGCATTCTCGGTCGCCTCCCGCACCGCTTTGGCGACCTCTTCGATCTGGCCCATGCGGCCGATCTCTTCCGGCAGCAGTTCGCGCGAATAGGCGACACCGACCACCAGCCGCTTGTCGGGCGATTCTTCGCCCTCCACCCATTCGCTGGTGAAGATCGTGTAGTGCGGGCTCATCAAGCCGGGGCAGCCGCCCGACATGACCATCGATATTCGGTCGGCGACGTCGTCCCGGGATATGTCCATGCGCTCCGACAACATCACCTTGAGCGAGAGTTCCGTGAGGCCCCGGCTGAAATCATTGACCAGCCCGTTGCCTTCGGTCTTGGCGACAATGGCAACGATGTTTTCCGGCTTGATGTCGCCGCTCTCGATCAAGGCCTCGATGCCCGACACATCGCTCGGCGATGACATCGGAATCCTGTGCACGCCAACGTTCTGAATTTTCGCCATCTGCTTGTCCCCCTCGGCCAATTGCCTCGCTAGTTGCTCCAACTCCTTCTTCGCTTCACTTGAAGGTCTTTGTTCTTCCTCTGGTAACCCTCGGGGATCGGGATCTTTTCCTGCATCCCCTTGAGGACCAAATCCGTGATGCTTGCCTCGAACGCCGCCAGCATCTCGAGGCCGGCCTCGGCGGTGCCACCGGTCGCGTTTCCGCCGATGACGCCGTTCGCCGACACCTGATCGAAGCGGTAATCGAACAGGGTGAAGAAATCCGGCGTGTCCTCGGCACGGTCCATCTTCACCAGATCGGGGCGGATCGCCAGCATTTGCGCCGTCTCGCCGAAATTTCCGTGGATATGCTTGTTTTGCGGGCAGTCCTCGGCGAAGCGGGTTTCGGCGGTCAGCCAATAATTGACCGTGGTGATCTGGACATCGTCGTAATCGCAGCGGAAGTGATCGCGCAGGCTTTTGATCCCCCAGTCGTTATACATGTGCCCGCTGATGAAAAAGAACTTCCGGATGCCGGTCTCGTAGAGCGCCGTGCACAAATCATAGAGCACGCGAATCATCGTGTCGGCGCGCAGCCAGAGTGTGCCGGGAAAGTTGCCATGGCTCTGCGAGATGCCGACCGCGACGGGGGGGGGATCAGCGGAACTCCCGTGTTGGCGGATACCCGTTTGGAAATCTCCATGGCTTGCGCGGTGTCGGTCACCAGGGGGAGATGCGGGCCGTGCTGCTCGATGGCGCCGACCGGGATGATCACCATGTTGCAGTGCTCGACATATTCTTCGACTTCCTCCCAGGTGAACTCCTCCCAGAGGACAGGATTGCCTTTCTTCCACTCGAATTTCATCGGCTTGCTCCCCTTTATTTCGCCGTTGTTCAAAAAACCGTAGCACCGGCCAATCGGCATGGAAAGCGCATTCCATACGCCGCCTGGAGCCGGCGCGGCGAGACTCCAAAGCTCGTGAGGGAGGACAAAAAAATAGGGGCCGGCGCTGGGCCGGCCCCTTTAAAGCGCAGGGTGCGCCCGATTATTGATCGATGAAGATTTCGACGCGACGGTTGCGGCCGTCTTTTACGCCGTCGACGGTATTCGCCGCCAGTTTGTTTTCACCGTGATTCTTGATGTTGATGTTGAGATTGACGCCACCGAAGCGCCGGATCTTGTCGACCACGGCCAGTGCCCGGCGTTGCGCCAGATCCTGGTTGTAGCTCGATGCGCCGGCGCGGTCGGTATGCGCCGCAACGGTGATGTTGACGACCTTCAACTGCCGCGTTGCCGCGACCGCGTCGCCGATCGTGCCCGACGCGTCCTTGCTGATCTCGGAGCTGTTGAAAGCGAAAAAGATCACATAATGCGTCGACGGCGCCTCGACTTCCGGCAGCGCCATGGGCTCGGGCTCGGGTTCCGGCTCGGCCTCGACCATCGGCTCCGGCGCCGGGCGCAACGCGTTTTCGACCGCGACAATGGCGCCGAAGAAACCGGCGCGGCAGGCCGCGATATCTTCGGGCTGAATATTCTCTTCCTGCTCCTGCATCCAGCAGTCGAACATGCCCTGGGCGTGAGCGGCACTGCCCGGCGCCTTGCTCCGGCCCGACGCATCGAGCGCCGCGACCAGGCGGTCCCGTGCATTGCCCAACTCTTCCACATTGGCTTCGGGAATTTCGCGATATTCCAGCATCTCCGGCTCCGGCGCGCTGCCGCCCGCCGCCATCACCGCATTCGCCGCGAAAACGTCGGAATCGCTATAGTCATATTCCGCGTATTCCGCTTCCGACAGTGCCAGATATTCGCCGTGGAGCGCCGTTTCGAAGGCGCCGCCGGTGGGCTGGACCATGCGCGCTTCCTGCACGCCGAGGCCGGAACAGGCGCCGAGCGCCAAAACGCCGGCGACAGCCGCCAAGCTCTTGAAAGTTGGACGAAGTTTCATAGCCGTCTCCCCCTTCGATTTGATTTGCTATTACGTGCCGGCAAATGGCGCCGGCACTTGTTCGACAATGAATATAGGGGAGATGCGGCGCAAAAGGTAACGGCAGTCACACTTTTTAAAATTTTTTAAAATATTCCTGCGGCATTCTCGCACCGGGTGGCGGCCGCCCTTTCGCCGCCCGATCTCTAAAACCCATTACGGGATTTGCTTCGAGGGAGACCATGCCGCGGCAAAGAATCGGTGGCCGGGAAGTTTACTTGGAATTTCACCAGGTCGGGGACTATGTCAAAGTCTCCGCGATCGACGCGCGGACCAATGTCGAAACTTCGATCGTCGGCTCGCCCCGCACGCCGCAGCACCAGCTTACGCAAATCGCCGTCCGCAAGCTGGATCACGTTTTGGAGAAAAGGCGCCACGCCGCGGATGCCAAGCCCGGACAGGGCAAATTCGCCTGAGGCAATGCCGAGCGCTCGTCGCGCTCCTTATGAATCGCCGGAACCGCCGCGCTTTTGCCCGAGGCCGATTTTCTTGGCGAATTCCGAGCGCCGCTTGGCGTAATTCGGCGCAACCATCGGATAGTCCGCCGGCAGGCCCCAGCGTGCGCGATATTCGTCCGGCGTCATGCCGAAGGTGGTGCGCAGATGGCGCTTCAGCATTTTCAGTTTGCGGCCGTCTTCCAGGCAGATGATGTAATCCGGCGTTATGGAGCGGCGGATCGGCACGGCGGGTTTCGCCGCCGTCTTTTCGGCCCCGCCGGCGCCCTGCTCGACTTGGCGCAAAGCGGTGCTGACCGTGCGCACGATTTCCGGCACTTGTTCGGCGGTGAGCGAATTGTTGCCGACATAGGATGCGACGATCCTCGCCGTCAGCCGCAACAATTCGTCTTCGTTTTTGCTGTTGTCTTGTTCGTCAGACATAGTAATGGCGTTGAATTCTATTTAATGCAGGACTTTAATGGCAGTGTGATTAGCTAGTGTCAAATAAAATTTAAGCGAGTAGGTAATAATTCGCGCGGACTACTCGGATCGGAGAAGTGTAACGCAGACTATGCGTTATCTCGGGGATTGCGCCGCCGTATGGCGCCGGGAGCGATTTCTTGTGGCCCAGCGGGGGCGCAACGCGAGATATGGTGTCGGTAGGCTTGCCCCGCGCCCGGATGTGCGCGTATACAATCAGCCGGATAGCCAATCATAGAGTTTCAGGTTCATGTCGCGGAACGCCGTCGCGATTGCCTCGGACCATCGGGGCATCGCTCTAAAAGCCAATTTGTCCGAGCTGTTGCGCGCCCGGGGCTTGTCGGTTGTCGACCTCGGTCCGGAGAGCGAGGATGCGGTCGATTATCCCGATTTCGCCGATGCCTTGGCCGAGGAAATCGAGCGTGGCCGCGTGGCGCAAGGGGTGCTGATCTGCGGCTCCGGCATCGGCATGAGCATCGCTGCCAACCGCCACCGCCAGGTGCGCGCGGCGCTCTGTCACGATGCCGGCCAGGCGCGCCTCAGCCGTCAGCACAATAACGCTAATGTGCTGACGCTGCCCGGCGCCACCATCTCCGACGAAGAGGCCGAAGCCTGCCTCGGCGCCTTTCTCGACACCGATTTCGACGGCGGACGCCATGCCCGCCGGGTGGCGAAGCTGGGCTAAGCGCGGTACGCAGGGACAAAGAGCAGCATGGCCGTACCGGACACAGAGGTCGAATCCGCGCCCGAGATCAGGCGCGAGGATTTCTTCACCGGCAGCCTCGCCGCGGCGGACCCGGCCGTCCATGACGCGATCCAAAGCGAGGTCGACCGGCTGCAGAATTCGATCGAGCTGATCGCTTCGGAGAACATCGTCTCGCGCGCCGTTCTCGAGGCGCAGGGCTCGGTGATGACCAACAAATATGCCGAGGGCTATCCCGGCCGGCGCT
>CAZUVO010000174.1:534-8225 GCA_964623955.1 uncultured Rhizobiaceae bacterium | reverse complement strand
TGCCGAACCGATCGATGGTGCACAGAGTCTTGGTTCAGATAGACGAATACCCGCTCGCCTGGCCGCCCAGCATTTATGTGCCGTTTCCGCTCAATCATGTCGGCGGGTTGGTGCTCATGAGCGGATTTGCCATGGCATCCGGCGGTACCGCGCATTTCCGCGAGAAATTCGCCCCCGGCGATGTCGGCGCTATCGTCGAGACGCACGGCATCAATTTTATTGCGCTGCCGCCGACGATGTACCGCATGATCTTCGATGCCGACGGCTTCGATGCGGGGCGGTTCAAGGACGTCGAAATATTCTTCTGGAGCGGCGCGCGCATGCCGAAGCCGATGATCGAGCAATTGCGCGGAATGGGCAAAGGCCAGGTGCGTACCAACTACGGCGCGACGGAGCTGTGCTCATCTCTGACCTGCAGCGACCCGGATTTGGACCTCGATACGCTGGCGATCACCATCGGCCGGTCGCGCTCGGATGAGCTGCGTGTCGTCGACAAGGACGGCAAGGTGTGCCGGGTCGGCGAAATCGGCGAGATTCAGGCGCGGCGCGAATTCTGTATGGCGGGATATCTGAACAACCCCGAAGCGACGGCGGCGGCCTATACCGAAGACGGCTGGCTCAAGACCGGTGACCTGGTGCAAGTGTTGCCTGACGGCAATCTGAGCTTTATCGGCAGGAATTCGGATATGTACAAGTCGGGCGGGGAGAACGTCTATCCGGCGGAAATCGAAGAATGCATCGAAGCCAACCCGAAAGTGAATCTGGTTGCCGTGATCGGCGTCGCGGACGATCTCTATGATGAAGTCGGCCGCGCCTACATCATGACGTCACCCGATGCGGATTTGTCTCCGGAGGAAATGAAGACTTGGTGCGCGGAGCGGCTGGCCAACTATAAGATTCCCAAACGATTCGATATTTGCAGCGAGCTACCGTTATTGGCCAATGGCAAGGTCGACAAGGTAACATTGCGCAAAGCCGCCGATTAGCCCTGTACGGGGCAATGGTCGGTCAGGACAAGAAAACGTCAATTCGGGAGAGAATATGAAAATCACCGTTATCGGCGGCACCGGGCCGCAAGGGAAGGGCCTGGCGCAGCGTTTCGCGCTGGCCGGCGTGGATGTAATCGTGGGCTCGCGCGATGGCGCGCGGGCGGAAGGCATCGCGGCGGAGCTCTCCGAGCCGCTCGGTGCCGCGCCGGGCAAGATAACCGGCATGGACAATCTCTCAGCGGTGAAGGCGGCGGACGAGATCGTCATTCTCGCCGTGCCCTATGGCGGGCATGACGCGACCATCGAGGGTATTCGCGAGGGGCTTGCCGGCAAGATTCTCGTCGATATCGTCGTGCCGCTCGCCGAGGGCAATCCGAAAAAAGCCGATATGCCGCCCGAGGGCTCGGCGACCGAGGCGGCGCAGGCGATGCTCGGCGAGGATATCGCCGTGGTCGGCGCGTTGCATAACGTCTCGGCTCATGTGCTCGCCGATCTCGATGCCGATATCAATTGCGATATTCTGGTGTGCGGCAACGATCTCGAAGCCAAGAAGAAGGTGATGGCGCTGATCTCCAAGCTCGGCGTCACCTGCTACAATTGCGGCTTGGCGGAAAGCGCCAGGTGCATCGAGGCGCTGACACCCATTCTGATCCGGCTTAATATATCGAAAGCCACGCCGTTTAAGCATGGCGGCGTCAGGATTTGGGCCGAATAGCCCAGAGGGAGACTGAAATGGAATTCGCCTTCACCTTTCGCGGCGATCTCGACAAGAAACGCGTCGTGGCGATCTGCCGCCAGGCGGAAGCCGCCGGCTTCGACTATTGCTGGTTTTTCGACAGCCATGTGCTGTGGCGCGATCTCTACCCGCAGATGGCCGTCGCGATCGAGCATACCTCGAAGCTCCGCTTCGGGCCCTGCGTGACCAATCCGCAAACCCGCGAATGGTCGGTCGCCGCCAGCCTGTTCGGGGCGCTGGCGGTGCAGAGCGACGGACGCTTCGATATCGGCGTCGGACGCGGCGACAGCGCGGTGCGCGTGGTGGGCAAGCGGCCCGCGACCGTAGCGCGCATGGAGAATTTCTGCGCCGCCATGAAGGGCCTGGTGAAGGGCGAGGCGGTCATCTATGACGACCGGCCCGAGTCCGTCCAGTTCGATTGGACCGGCGGCTATGATATGCCGATCTGGGTCGCCGGCTACGGCCCCAAGGCGCTCGCCGCCGCCGGGCGCGCGGGCGAGGGGCTGATCGTGCAGCTCGCCGAGCCGTCTTTGTGCGAATGGATGGGAGACGCTGCACGAACAGCGGGCGCGGAGGCGGGGCGCGATATGAGCGGCTACCGCGTCATGGCCTGCGCGCCGGTCTGGGTCGGCGACAAGGCGAAGGGGGTCGAGCAGACGCGCTGGTTCCCGGCGCTGGTCGGCAATCACATCGCCGATATTCTCAAATGGTACGGCTCGGACACGCGCGAAGTACCGGAGGCGCTGACCGCCTACGTTCAGAAACGCGAGGGCTCCGGCGCCGATGAGGGCTATGACTATAAGCAACACACCCAGATGGACGATGAGAACACCTATTACGTCACCGACCAAACCACCGAGGCGTTCGGCGTGATCGGCCCCCCGCAGGCGCATGTCGAGAAAATGCGCCGGCTCGAGGCGGCCGGGGTGACTCAGTTCAATATTTATCTGTGCTCAGGCGAAGAAGAACGCCAGATTGCGGAATATGGCGAACATGTGATACCGCAGTTTCGCTAAAACCGAAGAAACGCAGGCCGGGGAGAAAACCAATGGAATTCGGCATCGCCTTCAAGGGCGACCTCGATCACAAACGCATGCTCGCCATTTCGCGCCAGGTCGAGGCCGGCGGGTTCGACTATATCTGGTTCTTCGATTCCCACATCATCTGGTCCGATCCCTATACCCAGATCGCCGCCAGCATGCAGCACACCGACCGCGTGCGCTACGGCCCGCTGGTGACCAATCCGAAAGTGCGCGACTGGTCGGTCGCGGCCAGTGTCTTCGCCACGCTTAACCGCATGAGCGGCGGGCGCATGGATATGGCGATCGGGCGCGGCGATTCCTCGATGCGGGTGATGGGCAAGAAGCCGGCGACGCTGGCGACCCTGATCGAATGTGTCGAGGCCATCCGCACCATGACCAGCGGCGATACCTACACCTATGACGGCAGCCCCAATCCGGTGTTCATGGATTGGACGGAAGGGCTTCATCTGCCGGTATGGATCGCCGCCTATGGCCCCAAGGCGCTCAAAGTGGCGGGCGAGCATGGCGACGGGCTGATTATCCAGCTCGCCGAGCCGGGGCTCTGCCAATGGTTCACCGAGCAGGCCAAATCCGCCGGCGAGGCGGCCGGGCGCGACATGGCAAACTTTCGCGCGCTCGCCTGTTCGCCGGTCTTTGTCGGCGATGTCGAGGAGGGAATTCAGCAGACAAGCTGGTTCCCCGCCGTGGTCGGCAATCATGTCGCCGATATCGTCGAGAAATACGGCAAGGATACAGACCTCGTGCCCGACAGCCTGACCAAGTTCATCGAAACGCGCCAGGGCAAGGGCGCGGATGAGGGCTATGACTACCGCAAGCACGCGGTGAAGGAGTCCGACAATCTCTATTATGTGAACAATGCGGTGACCGAATCCTTCTGCATCGTCGGGCCGCCGGAAGTGCATATCGAGAGAATCGAGAAGCTGAAAGCCGCCGGGGTGACCCAGTTCACCATCTATCTCACGCAAGGGAATGAGGAACAGATCGTCGCCGAATATGTCGACAAAATCATTCCGCACTTTAGATAAGTAAGAGACGTAACGCAGGGAAGGGCAGGGACCATGGAATTCGGCATCGCGTTCAAGGGCGAAATCGAACCGAAACGGACGATCGCCATCGCGCGGCAATGCGAGGCGGCGGGCTTCGAATATTGCTGGTTTTTCGATTCACATATTCTCTGGGCCGATCCCTATCCGAAGATCGCACAATGCATGGAGCATACGGAAAAGCTCCGCTTCGGTCCGTTGGTGACAAATCCGAAGGTGCGCGACTGGTCGGTCGCCTCTTCCATGTTCGCGACGCTCTCCAAGATCAGCGGCGGGCGCTTCGATATCGCCGTCGGGCGCGGCGATTCCTCGATGCGGGTGATGGGCAAGAAGCCCGGCACCATCGCCTACACCACGGAATTCTGCGACGCCGTGCGCAAGATGGTCGCGGGCGAGACCTACACCTATGAAGACAGCCCCAATCCGGTGTTTATGGATTGGGTCGACAAACACGATCTGCCGATCTGGATTGCGGCTTACGGCCCGAAGGCGCTGCAGATGGCCGGCGAGGTCGGCGACGGGCTGGTCATTCAGCTCGCCGATCCGGGCCTCTGTGCCTGGTTCTCCGAGCAGGCCATCGCCGCCGGCAAGGCGGCGGGGCGCGACATGTCCAACTATCGCGTGCTTTCCTGCGCGCCGGTCTGGGTCGGCGATATGGAAACCGGTGTGGCGCAGACCAAATGGTTCCCCGCCCTCGTCGGCAATCATGTCGCGGACATCGTCGAGAAATATGGCGAGGGCTCGGATCTGGTGCCGAAGAGCCTGACCGACTATATCGAGAACCGCCGCGCCGGCGCCGCCGGGGGCGACGCCTATAATTACCGCCAGCATGCCGACAAGGATTCCGACAACACCTATTTCGTGACGCCGGAAATCACCGATTCATTCGGCATCCTCGGCCCGGTCGAGCGTCATGTCGAAAAGATCAAAGAGCTTGAGGCGGCCGGGGTGACCCAGTTCACCATCTATCTCACCAACGGTTCGGAAGAGCAGATCGTCGCCGAATATGGCGAGCACGTAATCCCGCATTTCAATTAGGCGAGCGACGCGGCGAATTCGAGGCTCGCCCGGGCGAGGGCGATCTTGTCGTCGAGGCTCGTCATCACGGCGGGCGCGATATGCGGTGCAATGCCGAGATCGGCGATCGCGGGGGCGAGCGCTTCGTCGGCGGGGTCGAGCACAAATCCGTCGATCAGCCCGCCATAATGGTCGGCGGCGGCAATGGCGCTGACTTGCAATCCCAATTCGCGCATCATCTTGGCGGTCGGCCCTTTCAACGCGTCGCCACCGACGATGGGCGAGACCGCGACCACCGGCGCGCGGCAGTCGATCAGCGCCTGGCGCAGCGCCGGGATGGCGAGAATCGGATCGATCGAGATATAGGGATTCGACGGGCAGATAATGACCGCGCGGAGGGACGGCGCGGCGAGGGCGTCGAGAATACCGTCATTGACCTTGGCACTCTCCGCGCCTTCATAGCGAAAGCCGATGACCTCCGGCTCGCATCGGTCGCGCACGAAATAATGTTGGAGGGGAAGGGGACCCGATGCCGTTTCTACGACAGTGCGCAACCGGTCGTCGCTTGCCGGCAGAATGTGCGCTTCAATGCCGAGGCGCACGGCGATACCGGCGGTGATCGCGCTCAAACTTTCGCCGGTGCGCAAGCGCTCCGTGCGTGCCATGTGCATGGCGAGGTCGCCGTCGCCGAGATGAAACCAACTCTCACCGCCAAGGCTTTTCAGGGTCTCCATGAATTGCGAGCTGTCGCCGGCGCGGCCCCAGCCGGTCTCCGGATTGGCGAGGCCGGAGAGGGTATAGACCAGGGTGTCGATATCCGGACACACCGTAAGACCCAAATGTTCGAAATCGTCGCCGATATTGGCGCAAATGGAGAGCTCGCCCGCCGGCAGATGGTGGCTCAGGCCGAGCGCCAGCTTGGCCCCGCCGACGCCGCCGGAAAGCGCCAGGCAGGCCGGGCCGCTCACCGGAAAAGGTCCTCCGACGCGTCGCGGACTAAGGTGGCGCCGCTTTCGCCCTCCGACGCACGGTCGAGGCCGCGGATAAGCACCACCGGCAGGCCCTCATCGCCTTCGCCCTGGACGATGGTGGCGGCGGCGGCGAGCTCGTCGCCGAGGCCGACGATGGAAACCGCGAGCGGGCGGCCGTAGAGGTCCGATTGGCCGCGCAGATCGACGACGGATTCGAGGCCGGCGGCCCCGAGGGCAATGCCCACCGTGCCGACGCGCCAGGCGCGCCCGACGCTGTCATTCATCACCACCGCGACATCCTTGCCGAAGCGCGTGGCGATCTCGCCGCGCAGCCGCGTGCAGGTGCCGTCCGGGTCGAGCGGCAGCAGGAGAACGCGCCTGCCGTCATTGTTGGGCGCGACATTGGATTGGTCGATGCCGGCATTGGCGAGCACGAAGCCGAGCCGATGCTCGACGATGATGACATTCGGGCGGTGGCGCAGCACGGCGCTGGATTCGGAGAGGATCAGCTCGACCAGGCGCGGGTCCTTTTCGGTCTTGCCGGCAAGTGCCACGGCTTCGGCGGAGGGCTCCACCGCATCGAGATCGGCATAGCGGCCCTCGGCCTTGGAGACGATCTTCTGGGCGACGACCAGCACGTCGCCGTCGCGCAACGTTTCGCCGGCCCGCGCCAAGCCATCGGCGATGAGATCGCAGAGATCGTCGCCGGGTTCGACGAGCGGAATATCGGGAAGCGCGAAAAGCGTCAGGCGGTTGGGCATGATGTGTAGGCTGTCCGGCGGGGTGGTGAGGCTAGGGCGTCGGTGCGAGGTCCCCCCAACTCGCGACCTTTTCCACCTGAATAGCGATCACCGGCAGGGATGCCAACTCCATATTTCGCAGCTGTTCATGCTTGGCGCGGAGGCTCTGTTGCGCCGCGTCATGTTCCTCGCCGCCGGTCAGAATTTCCGCGCTGCCCCGGATCATCACCCAGCCGAGGCGCGACCAGTCGGAATCGTCATAGCGGTCGACCGTAAGCGCCACCTGGGGGTTGTCGCGGATGTTTCGGAGCCGCTTCAGGTCGGTGCCGCGCTTCGGCTTCTCATCGACAGTAATAAAAATCCGCGTGCCGATACGGACGAAACACACCGGCACGAGATGGGGCGCACCCTGGCCGTCCGCCGTTGCCAGCCGGGCGACCCGGGCAGCATCGAGAAAGGCAGCTTGCGCCGGCGTCACCTCAGGCGGCGGAGGCAGCTTCGTGGAAGCGCCGGACCGCGTCGATATGTTCGTCGAGCGATTTGAAGCCCGCATTCATCGTGTTGAAGGACATATGCGTTGCGCCTTCGGCCTTCCAGGCCGCCGCGCTCTTCGACCAATCGTCCGGGGTCGTGCCGCCGGCGGTGTTGAAGCTTTCCATGCCGATCTCGGACGGATCGCGCCCCGCGTCGGCGATATAGCCGCGCAGCTTGTCGAGTTCCCGCTTACCGTCATCGTCGAGACCGAAGATTGGGAACCAGCCGTCGCCGATGGTCGCGACCCGGCGCATGACGGCATCCGCATGGCCGCCGAACCACACCGGAATCGGCTGCTGCACCGGCAGCGGGTTGAGCCCGGCATCGGTGATCTTGTGCCATTTGCTCTCATAGGTGATGAGCTCGTTGCACCACAGTTTGCGCATCACATCGATCTGCTCCTCGCAGCGCTTACCGCGATCGGCGAAATTCATGCCCAGCGCCTCATATTCCACGTCGTTCCAACCGATGCCGACGCCGAGGCGGAGCCGCCCGTTGGAGAGAATATCGATCGCCGCCGCCTGTTTGGCGACGAGCGCGGTTTGCCGCTGGCCGAGAATGATGATGCCGCTCGCCAGCTCGATCTTCTCGGTGACCGCGGCGAGGAAGCCATAGAGC
>CAZUVO010000174.1:0-524 GCA_964623955.1 uncultured Rhizobiaceae bacterium | reverse complement strand
ACGAACAGTTCATGAAAACTGTCGGTGTGTTTGTAGGGGCCTTTGAGGTCGTGGGTCGCGGCGTTGCCGCCGAGAACATGATCGAAGGTCAGGATATGATCGCAGCCGATTTCTTCCACGGCCTGGGCGTAATCCTTGACCTTGGCCGGGTCGGAACTAATTTCGGTTTGCGGAAATACGGCGCCGATACGCATTAAGGCTCTCCCAATTTGGTAATTCGTTAGTCAATTCTTAGTACCGAGCCATATCATAGATGTTGCCCGCCCGTCACGGCGGGATCTATTTACATCCGGCCGCCGCGCAGGCAATCTAATGGAATCAACGACATAGAATGTAATGGAGACGGTTATGAGCGAGAGCGAAGCTTGGCGCGGCAAAGTTGGCGGCATGGACAAGGAGGAAATGGACGAATTCCTGGCGGGCAACCCGATTTGCCGGCTCGGCTGCCTCGACGACGATGGCTGGCCCTATGTCGTACCGGTCTGGTTCGAGCATAGCGACGGCGGCTTCTACATCATCCCGCG
>CAZUVO010000173.1:0-8272 GCA_964623955.1 uncultured Rhizobiaceae bacterium | reverse complement strand
CAATAGAAAATTAGAACGAAACACAGTGTCCCATTCTAGCTGTTAAGTGCGGGGAGTCATGGACGGCATTCGAAAGTTGCACGAGAAGAAAAATATCTCACCGATTAAGTTACGCTAGCCCTTCGCCGTTCGATTTTTTGGCTAGAGGTCGCAACAATATTTCATAAAGATTAACAAATCGAGATGCCATCTCCCCTGCAACTTCCGTTGAGAGCCTCTCGCCACATTCCTCCCATAGACGTCGATGAATGCGCGGTGTCTTCGCCTGTTAATTTCATGTCCTATTGCGGCAAGGGTGATGACCGCCTTGCAGACGGTGAACGGCCGTAAACGCAGCGGGGTTACAACGGCGCGCCGTACTCAGAACTTCGTCTAGAAAATAATTGGTGCCCGCGGGGAGACTCGAACTCCCAAGGTCCGAAGACCAACGGATTTTAAGTCCGTCGCGTATACCAGTTCCGCCACGCGGGCTGAGATGTGTCAATCAAGCGGCTGTGGCGTTTGTGACCAAATTTGGTCCGTATGTCTAGGCCTCAGGCATATTTTGGCGCCACCGGCTACGCCTCAGGCTTTGGCCAACTGCCGTCGGAGACAGCCGGCTCGTCTTCGGGGGTGGCGCCGAAGCCGCGGAGGATGGTTTTCAACTCCTCCGCCGCGGCTTCCACGGCGGCTTCGTCGGTGCCGCGCAGCACCAGGGTGGTGCCGAACTTGCTCTTGCGCACGAACGGGTAGCTGCCGATCTCGAGGCTCTCGTAACGCTCCTGTAATTCGCCGAGGGGCCGGGCGATGTCGCCCTCGCCCATCAGCACCGAGACGGCGCGCGAGACCACCTTGGCGCCGCCTTCGAGGCTCGGCGCGACGCTCTCGAACATGGCGCGCATCACCGCCGGAATGCCGGCCATGACGATGACATTCTCGACCCGGAAGCCCGGCGCGCGGCTGATCGGATTGTCGACCAGTTCCGCTCCTTCCGGCGTATAGGCCATGCGCAGACGCGCCGCGTTCAATTCGCGCCCGGAGCCGTCGTAATAATCCTCGAGGATGCGCTGGGCCTCCGGATTGAGCAGGTAGCGCCTTCCGAACGCCTTGGCGACGCATTCGCAAGTGATGTCGTCATGGGTCGGGCCGATGCCGCCGGTGGTGAAGACGTAATCATACTCGGCTCTGAGCGCGTTGACCGCGCCGACGATTTCCGCTTCGTCGTCGCCGACCACCCGGGCCTCGGCGAGTTGAATGCCCATCGCCGTCAACTGCTTGGCGAGATAGTTGAGATTGGCGTCTTGCGTGCGGCCCGACAGCAGCTCGTTGCCGATCAGCAAAAGCGCGGCGGTGACGGTTTTCGGCGGGCTGGCCATAAATCACTCCGGAATCGAGGGGGCTCGGGCGAGCATAGACGATTGCCCGGCGCATGGCATATTTTCACCGCATGAAATTCCCTGCCGCCCTGCTGCGCGCCACATTGATCAAACGCTATAAACGGTTTCTCTCGGATCACGAGCTGGAGGACGGCGGCATGGTCACGGCGCACTGCGCCAATCCGGGCGCCATGCTGGGGCTGACGGAGCCGGGATCGGAGACCTGGCTGTCGCCGGCGGACAATCCCAAGCGCAAGCTGCGCTACACCTGGGAGATGATTCGCACCGCGCCCGGCGCGGGTGGGCTGGTCGGCATCAACACTTCGCATCCCAACGGCATCGTTGCCGAGGCTATTCAAGCGGGAGAGGTGGCCGAACTGGACGGCTATTCGAACCTCCGCCGCGAAGTGAAATATGGTGAAAATTCACGCATCGATATTCTCCTCGAAGCGGACGGCGCGCCGCCCTGCTATGTCGAAGTGAAGAATGTCCATCTCTTGCGCGATGTCGGGCTGGCGGAATTCCCCGATTCGGTCACCCAGCGCGGCGCCAAGCATCTCGCCGAGCTCGCCAGGGTGGTAGAGGCGGGCGGGCGCGCCGTGATGTTCTATCTCGTGCAGCGCGCCGATTGCGATCGTTTCACCCTGGCCGGCGATATCGACCCGGCCTATGCGGCGGCCTTCGCGGCGGCGCGGCAGAGCGGCGTGGAGGCGCTGTGCTATGATTGCCGGCTGGATGAGGGGGAAATCATCCTGAATCGGCAGTTGCCGGTCGATTTTTCCGCCTAAGCAAGCGCCCGTGCGGCTCAGGCAAAGTTAATTAATTCACTTTAGATTTAATGGATTGTGACGGGTGACATTTTGCTGTGGAGACCCTATATGTTAACAATGTCAATTATAAGCGCTTTTTTGGCTCCGGTTGAAATTGACCTGGAATCGGAAATGGCGTTAGAATCTTCGTTTAACGTGTTGGTTCGACATAATTTTGCCGTGAACCACCGGACCGCTGGGCGGGCCGGCGAAGTTTTGTCGTCACAAACAGGATCGGTCTCATGATTGCACGCCGCTCACTTGGTTCCTACCGCTCCCTGGCCGTCAGCCTGGCGCTGGCGCTGGCGATGTTCGCCGGCACCACGATCATTCACGCCCAGGAGATGGATCTGAACGAGTTCGAGGCCCTGGTCGGCACCGGCAAGACCTCCTCCGCCATCTCTCACGATCAGGCGATGGAACTGGCCATCGGCGAAAGCGATGCCGATCTCGAACTGCTGTCGGATTATTTCGCCTCCAACGGGCGCGACGCGGAAGGCGTGGCGAAAATGGCCGCCGATATGATCCGCGAATTGAGCGACGATCCCGATCTCTTGTCGGGCGCCGCGGAGCGTATCGCCGATGCCGCGACAGACGCGCTGAACGCGCAATATGTCACCCGCTTCGAGGATGATGAGGAATTCAATCTGCCCGAGGCTGCGATCGGCTTTGATTTCGCGACGCCGGATTCCAAGCAGACATCGGGCTATGAGCGCGTCACCCCCAATGACGAGCGCGTCCAGAGCGACGGCGAAATGTCGGGGCTGCGCCGGCCGACCGATAAGCCGGTGGTGGCGCACGGCATCGTCGGCGTCAAGAAATTCACCACCGATATGCCGAACGGCATCTACCGGGTCACCCTGATCACCGACGATCTCGGCGATTGGTCGAAAATTCCCCGCCCCTTCGGCAACCGCGTGCGGGTCAACGACAAGACCGTGCGCGTGCTGACCAAGGATCCGAGCGACTGGATCATGGATACCGGCAAGAAAGGCTCTTCGTCGCTGCGCCGGGACGATCTCGACTTCGCCGAAAAAGGGCTGCAATTCCCGCGCGTCGACCCGGAAGTGATGGCCGGGAACGAGCGTTACGGCGAGCCAGTCGGCCGCGTCGACACGGTCACCGGCTTTGCCACCGTGGTGCGCGTCGACGGCCAGACCGAAACCCTTACCCTCGGCGCGCCGATCTATAAGGGCGACAAGCTGTCGACCGGCACCGGCTCGTCCCTCGGCCTGCTGCTCGGCGACGAAACCACCGTCGCCATGGCCTCCAAGGCGGAGATGGTGCTCGACGATCTCGTCTACAATCCGGACGAAGACACCGGCAATCTGTCGATATCCATCCTCGACGGCTTGTTCACCATGAAGACCGGCAATATCGCCAAGACCGACGAAACGGCGATGATCGTGCGCACCCCGCGCGCCATGGCCGCCATCCGCGGCACCAATCCGGGCTTCGACGTCGATGCCGACGACGGCACCGAGAACTATTTCAATCTGCCGGATGAAGATTCCGGCCTGTTCGGCTCGTTCACCGTCTCGTCCACCTCGACCGGCGAAGAGATTTTGCTGTCCGGCGATTTCGATGTGTTTTTCCTGAATGAGGACGGCGATCTGGAGCCGCTCGACATCGATTCCGAAGAAATCAGCGAATTTTTCGAGGCCGTGCGCGACGCCATGCCGCCGCAGCCCTCCTCCGGCGGCGACGCGGATGATTTCGATGCCGGCGACGGCGAAGCGGGCGACGGCGTCGGCGGCGCGGTGACCATCGAAGTGGAAATCGTCAACGGCGTGCTGGAAATCGAATTCCTCGGCGAGGACGAAATTTTCCTGGCAGCCATCGTGCTCGACCCGATCGAGGAATTTGACGAGGAACTCGACCCCGAGGAAATCCTCTCCACCGCCCTCGCCCAGGCCCTTTCCGAAATCAGCACGGAAGCCGGCGACGAGCCGGAAGACGATCCCAGCCCCACCTGAGGCCGCACGCCCCCGGAGGCTGCGCACGCAAAGACTGGAATCCTCGGCAAAGCTGCGTCATCCTGATAAACCGCGTTACCAATTGGAACTGATGACCGCTTTCGCGTCTTCGCGGCGTGACGGCATCTAGCAGGGGAAGCAGGGACGCCCGGCATGTTGTCGCGCTATCTCATTTATATTGTCGCCTTCGTCACGGTGGCGATCTTAATATTCATCCGGGCCTGGGATCCGCTGCCGGTGGAAAGCCTGCGCCATCGCCAGTTCGATCTGCTGCAAAATATGCAGCCCAGGGAAAAAGCCAAGCTGCCGATCGTCATTGTCGATATCGACGAGGAGAGCCTGGCCGCCTTCGGTCAATGGCCCTGGCCCCGGACGCTGCTTGCCGGACTGGTCGCGACCCTCAACAAAGGCGGTGCCGTCGGCGTCGGCTTTAATTTCCTCTTTCCCGAGGCGGACCGCGCTTCGCCCGATAAATGGGTGCAGACCGCGCCGCAACTGAGCAAGGAAATCGCCCAGGCGCTCAAGCGTATGCCCAATAATGACGGCATCTTTGCCCGGCAATTGCGCCGTGCGCGGGTGGTCATGGGCCAATCCACCACGACGCGGGAAATCGGCGGCGAACGCGAGGAATTGGCCCGCAAGGCGTCCATCGTCCATGTCGGCGGCGATCCGTCGGCGAATCTGTTTCGCTTTCTCGGCATCGCGCGCAATTTGCCGCTGCTGGAAAAATCGGCGGCGGGGCTCGGCATGGTGACCCTCTTGCCGGAGGCCGACGGCGTCGTGCGCCGCCCGGCGCTGTTGATCCGCGTCGGCGATGAAATTTACCCCACCATGGCGCTTGAGATGTTGCGCGTCGCCTTCAACGAAACCAGCTTGGTGCTGAAGAGCAATGCCGCCGGCATGACCGGCGTCGCCATCGCCGGGCGCGTCATCCCGACCGATCAATCGGGGCGCATCTGGTTCCATTACGCGCCGCACGACCGCGCGCGCTTCATATCCGCCAAGGATGTGCTGCATGGCAAAGCCGGGGCGGACAAGCTGAAAGGCAAGCTCGTGCTGATCGGCACCTCGGCGGCGGGCTTCCTCGATTTCAAGGCGACGCCGGTGGACGACGCCATGTCGAGCGTCGAGATTCAGGCGCAGATCCTCGAGGCGATCCTCTCCAAGGCCTATCTGACGCGGCCGCAATTCGTCGTCATTATCGAATATGCCGCCATCGCGCTGTTCGGTCTGTTGCTGCTGGTGCGCATCCCGGGCCTCAAGCCGATCTTCCGCTTTGTCAGCGGCGTGCCGGTCCTCGCCGGCGTCATCGGCGCGTCCTGGTATCTCTTCGATTCGGGCGGCATTCTGCTCGATGTCACCTTCCCGGCAATCTCGGGCCTCCTGCTCTACATCATTCTGGTCTCGATCTATTACGTCAAAGAAGAGGCCCAGCGGCGTGAGGTCAGGCGCGCCTTCGGCCATTACATCGCGCCGGAGCTGGTGGAGCAGCTCGCCAATGACGCCAACAAGCTCAATCTCGGCGGCGAAATCCGCAACATGTCGATCCTCTTTAGCGATGTGCGCGGCTTCACCAAGATTTCCGAGGAGCTCGGCGACGACCCGGCCAACCTCACCCGCCTGCTCAACATGTACTTCACCAAGATGACCGACCGTATTTTGGAAAATGGCGGCACGATCGACAAATATATGGGCGATGCGGTGATGGCGTTTTGGAACGCGCCGCTCGACGACCCGGACCATGCCCGCCATTGCTGCGACGCGGCACTCGAAATGCTCGACGGCGTGGCGAAGCTCAACGTCAATCTGGAACAGGAGGCGGAACAGGAAGGCCGCACCCATATGCCGATGCGCATCGGCATCGGCCTCAATACCGGCGATTGCCTGGTCGGCAATTTCGGCTCCGAACACCGGCTCAACTATTCGGTGATGGGCGACGCGGTCAACGTCGCGTCGCGCCTGGAGGGTCAGCAGAAAACCTACGGCATCACCATTATCATCGGTGAGCAAACACAAGAGCTGGCGACGGAATATGCGGTGCTGGAGCTGGATCTGGTGCAAGTGCAGGGACGCGTCGAACCGGAGCGGATATACGGACTTCTCGGCAACCCGCAATTTGCCGAATCCGACGCCTTCAAAGCGCACAAGGATCATCACGACGCCTTCCTCACCGCGTATCGCGCACAAGACTGGGGCAAGGCGCGCGAACTTCTCCAGCGCTGCCGCGAAACCGATCAATTCGATCTCGACAAGCTCTACGGCGTCTTTGCGGAGCGGGTCGAGGAATATTCGCAACTTCCGGCGATCCCCGATTGGGACGGCGTTTATGTCGCGCAAAATAAATGAGCGCGCGCTCAAGAATGGCGGCAGCAGGGGGATTCCGGCCTTGCGCGGCGATTAACGCAACGGCAAGCAAAACTGCTATATTGTGCCAGATTGAAGTCCCCCAGCGCCGGCTTCGGCGCGCGGATATGGAAAGCAGGCGGATTGTACGAAACCAACCAGAAGCGGCCCGCGCCGGATGCGGTGGACCTTGCCGTGAATAACGGCGAAATTGCCGAGCGCAGCATCAAGATCCACGGCCCGGACGAGTTCGAGGCGATGCGTCAGGCCGGCCGCCTTGCCGCGGAACTGCTCGATTATATTTCGCCCTATGTCGTGCCCGGCGTAACCACCAACGAGCTTGACCGATTGTGCGACGAGATGACCGTCGAGCGCGGCGCGGTGTCGGCGCCGCTCGGCTATCGCGGCTACCCCAAATCCATCTGCACCTCGATCAACCATGTCGTTTGCCATGGGATCCCGAGCGAAAAGCGGCTGCAAAAGGGCGACATCGTCAATATCGACGTGACCGTCATCCTGAATGGCTGGCATGGCGATTCGAGCCGTATGTTTTATGTCGGCAAGCCCTCCGCCAAGGCGCGCCGTCTGGTCGACATCACCTATGACGCGATGATGCTCGGCATCGCCGCCGCCGGGCCGGGCGCCACTCTCGGCGATATCGGGCATGCCATTCAAAGCTATGCCGAAGAGCATCGCTGCAGCGTGGTGCGGGACTTTTGCGGCCACGGCATCGGCCGCATCTTTCACGACGCCCCCAATGTGGTGCATTACGGCGAGGCGGGAAATGGGCTGACACTCAAGCAAGGCATGTTCTTCACCGTCGAGCCGATGATCAATTTGGGCACCTGGCAGGTGAAGCTTTTGAAGGATGGCTGGACCGCCGTGACCAAGGACCGCGCGCTCTCCGCCCAGTTCGAGCACACCATCGGCATCACCGCCGACGGCGCCGAAATTTTCACTCTCTCGCCGGCGGGCTATACGAAGCCGCCCTACGAATAAGACCGGCTTGTTTCGGTCCGAACCTGCCGCAGGAGATGGCTGAACGCATTGTGCCGGATAAACCGCATCATACGGGTCACCGCCAGCGCCTCCGGAAGCGCTTCTCGAAAGCCGGCGCGGACGGCCTGGCCGATTATGAATTGATCGAGCTTTTGCTGTTCGGCGCCCTGCCGCGCGGCGATGTGAAGCCCCTGGCCAAAAAACTTCTCGCGCGCTTCGGCTCTGTCGGCGCGCTGCTCGCGGCCGAGCCGCGCGCCCTCGCCGAGGTCGATGGCGCGGGCCCGGCGGTGGTGCACGCCATCAAGCTCGCCGAGGCCATCGCGATCCGCACCCTCGGCGACGAGATCCAGGACAAGCCGGTCTTGTCCAACTGGCAGGCGCTCCTCGATTATTGCAGGGCCAGCCTGGCGCATAAGGCAAACGAACAATTTCATGTGCTCTTTCTCGACAACAAGAATTCGCTGATCGCCGACGAAGCCCAGCAAAAGGGCACAGTCAACCATGTGCCGCTTTATCCGCGCGAGGTGATCAAGCGGGCGCTGGAGCTCAACGCCTCGGCGATTATCCTCGCCATCGACCGCCGATATCGAGATGACGGCGGAGGTGTGCGAAGCGGGCCGCAAGCTCGGCATCGCCGTGCATGATCATCTGATCATCAGCCGGGGCGGCCATAACTCGTTCAAATTCTTGGGCCTGTTGTAGACGAGGCCGGTGTGATCGCGAAAATCATAACCATCCCTTTGCTGGCCGCCGTCCTACTGGCCGCGGCGCCGGCGGCGGCAATGAAGGG
>CAZUVO010000172.1:0-8291 GCA_964623955.1 uncultured Rhizobiaceae bacterium | reverse complement strand
CGCTCAGTGACGAGCTTTATCCCTCGCTCAGAATATATCTGTTCGACGCACTCACTCATTATTCCGTGCCGCTCACCGTGTTCGGCCCGTTACGCGCGGCGATCTATCTCGGGCAGATGTATTTCGTGTTCAACACAACGGAGCATATCCGCGTCCTCACGCGCCATTTCGACCTGTTGATCCGGGGTGCCGTGGTGCCGGCGGAACAGGTGCCGGATTATCTCAAGAATCTGCGGAAAGAGATTCGCTAAAGCAAATCCCGAGCAGGTGGAATCACCTGCGACGACGCATTTGCTTAAACCAAAGAGAGATAGAGCATTTCGCGTGAACGCATGTGAACGCGAAGTGCTCTATTGTTCGGTCTGGATAACCGCTTCGGCGCGGCGTAGTTCCTCGAGCGGGATGTGGCAGGAAATGCGGTGGCCGTCGGAGGATTCATGCACCGGCGGTGCTTCGCGCTCGCAAATATCGCCGATCTTCTTCGGGCAGCGGGTGTTGAACGGGCAGCCGGACGGCGGGTCGAGCACGCTGGGCAGCGCGCCTTCGAGCACGATGTGGCGCTTCTTGACGTGGGGATCGGCGATTGGAATGGCCGAGAGCAGCGCCTCCGTATAGGGGTGATAGGGCGGCGCGAAGATATCGTCCGTCGCGCCCGATTCCATGATCTGGCCGAGATACATGACAATGATGCGGTCCGCGAGATAGCGCACGACGCTGAGATCGTGACTGATGAACAAGAGCGTCGTGCCGTGCTCGCGCTGGATGTCCATCAGCAGCTCGGTCACCGCCGCCTGGACCGAGACGTCGAGCGCCGAGACCGGCTCGTCCGCCACCACCATCGCCGGATTGCCGGCAAAGGCGCGGGCGATGCCGACGCGCTGCTTCTGCCCGCCGGAAAGCTGGCGCGGCCGGCGCTTGGCGAAATCGCGCGGCAGCTTGACGAGATCGAGCAATTGATGGACGCGGTCCTGCACTTTGGCGGGGTCGCTCTCGACGCCGAACTTGCGGATCACCCGCGCGATATGGCCGCCCACGGTGATGCTTGGATTGAGCGTGTCGTTGGGATTTTGAAAGACCATCTGCAACGAGCCGAGCTGGTCGGGCGTCCGGTTGTGGACCGATTGCTTGCCGATTTCGTGGCCGTCGAATTCGATGGTGCCGTCGGTCGCCGTCTCCAGGCCCATCAATACCTTGGCGAAGGTCGATTTGCCGCAGCCGGACTCGCCGACGATGGCGACGGTTTCCTGGCGGTGGGCGGTAAAGCTCAATGTCTCGTTGGCTTTGACGTAGCGCGTGCCCTTGCCCGAGATGAAGGCGCCGATCGAGCGATCATGCACGGCGTAATATTTCTGCATGTTCTCGACATGCAACACTTCCTCGCCAATCTCCGCCGGTGGCGTAGCCGGGGCGGCATCGTCGGCCGCTTGTTTGGTGCCCCAATCGACATCACGCCAGCGCAGGCAACGGCCGCGGTGCAACGTGTCGCCTTCGCCGAGGGTCTCGAGGGGAATATTGTTGCCGTCGCAGAGGCCTTGCTTGAAGTGATCGCAGCGCGGACCGAAATCGCACCCCTCGGGCCGCTCATGGGGCAGCGGCAGCTGGCCACGGATCGGCACCAGCGGGCGTGCGTTTTTGTCGGCGCTCGGCAGCGGAATGCAATCGAACAGGCCATGGGTGTAGGGATGGCGCGGCTTGTCGAACACTTCGGCGACGCTGCCTTCCTCGACGACTTCGCCGGAGTACATCACGCAGACCCGGTCGCACACTTCGAGGATCAGCCCGAGATTGTGCGAAATGTACAAAAGCGCCGTGCCGTATTTTTTGCTGAGATCGGCGATTAGCTCGACGATGCCTGCCTCGACCGTCACGTCGAGCGCCGTGGTCGGCTCGTCCAGGAGGAGAAGTGCGGGATTGGACAGGAGCGCCATGGCGATGACGACGCGCTGCTGCTGGCCGCCGGAAAGCTGATGCGGATATTTTTTCAGCATCATTTCCGGGTCCGGCAGTTTGACGTCATTGAGGATACCGATCGCCCGGGTGCGCGCATCCGCCGCCGAGATGCCTTCATGGAACATCGGCACTTCGATCAGTTGGGTCTCGATGGTGAGGCTCGGGTTGAGCGCCGCCATCGGCTCCTGATAGACCATGGCAATCTCGGAGCCGCGCAATTGCTGTAGCTCCTTTGCCGACAGGGTGGCCATATCGCGGCCCTTGAAGCTGATGCTGCCGCCGACGATATCGCCATTGTTGCCCATGTATCGCATGATGCCCATGGCGACGGTCGACTTGCCGCAGCCGGATTCGCCGACCAGCCCGACGCTCTCGCCGGCTTTCAGATCAAGCGAAAAATCGATCACCGCCGGAATTTCGCCGGCGCGGGTGTAGTAGGAGAGGCAGAGATCCTCGATTTCGAGCAGCGGGGTTACTGCGTCCATTGCTTTCTCCTAATCCCGCAACGAAATTTCACGCAAGCCGTCGGCCAGCAGATTGAAGCCGAGGATCAGCGAGGAAATGGCGATACAGGGAAAGATCGTCATGTGCGGAAAATCCAGCGCCTGGGCGCGCCACTCATTGATCATGCCGCCCCAATCCGGATCGGGCGGCGGCATACCGAGGCCCAAAAAGCCGAGCACGCCGATGGTGATGATCACATAGCCGAGGCGGAGACACGCGTCGACGATAAGCGGCCCGCGCGCGTTGGGCAGAATCTCCACCAGCATGATGTGCCATGCGCTTTCGCCGCGCGTTTGCGCCGCCGCGACATAGTCACGGTTGCGCAGATCAAGCACCAGGCCGCGCACGATACGCATGATGCCGGGCGAGCTCGCGAAAGTAATTGCGATGACGATGTTGACCTTCGATGCGCCGAACGTGGTGATGATCAGAATGTAAAGAACGAGCACCGGGAAAGAGAGAATGATATCGGCGATGCGCGACAGCACGTCGTCTACCCAGCCGCGCAAATAGCCGGCGGCGAGACCCATGACGATTCCCACCACATAGGCCGTGAGGGTCGCGAGCGGCGCCCATATCAGCACCGTGCGCGAGCCCCAAACGATACGCGAGAGAATGTCGCGCCCGTTGCCGTCGGCGCCGAGCAGGAAGAAATTGCCGTCCGGGTCGGTTGTCCCCGGCAGGGCATCGAGATGGATCCACTCGTTGGGATCGTACGGCGCAATGAGCGGCGCGAAGACGGCGATGATGATCCAAAATATGACCAGTCCGGCGCCGATCAAGCCGACCTTGCTCTCGCGCAAAAGCGCGAAGGATTTCAGCGCGCGTAGCAGCGCGGTGCCGTAGCCGCTCGCCGGGATGATGCTTTTTTCGCTCATCTCAGCTGAACCTGATGCGCGGGTTGAGATAGGTGTAGCCGATATCGGCGATGGTTTGCGTCGCCACGGCGACCAACACCGCCACCATGGCGCAGGCTTCTATCAAATAGACATCCTTGTTTAGCGAGGCTTCGAGCAGGAGCGCGCCGAAGCCCTTATAGGCGAAGAAAAATTCGACCACGATGACACCGGACAGCAACCAGTTGATTTGCAGCATGATGACGGTGAAGGGCGCGATCAGGGCGTTGCGCAGGGCATGGCGCATGACCACGCGCCGGTACGGCAGACCCTTGAGGATCGCGGTACGGATATACTGCGTGGTCATCACCTCGGCCATGGAGGCACGTGTCATACGCGTGACATAGCCGAAATCGTAAATGATCAACACCATTGCCGGCAGAATGAGTTGCAGAATATCGAAGCCGTCGCTCATGGTGCTGGTGCCGGGCAAGAGCTTCAGCCAGAACACAAAAACGAAAGCAATAAAAACCGCGCTGGCGAATTCCGGAACCGATGTGGTGATAATGCTGATGACCGAAATCGAACGGTCCGTTTTGGAACCTTCGCGCATGCCGGAGAGTACGCCGAGGATAAGCGAGAGCGGGATCATGACGGCGAAGGTGGCGATGCCCAATATCGCGGTGTTGCCGAGGCGTGGCCACAGCACTTCCGAGACCGGCACTTTGAAGCGCACCGAATCGCCGAAATTACCGGACGCGAAATCGCCCAGCCAATCGAAATAGCGGATATAGAAGGGCCTGAAATAGCCGTTCGCTTCGAGCCAGAGATTGCGTTGCTCGTCGGTCGAATAGGGGCCAAGCACCCCTCTTGCGACATTGCCGGGGGTAATTTCTAGCACCAGGAACAACAGGATCGACACCACGACCATGGTGAGGATCATGAAAGCGATCCGCTTGCCGATGAAAATCAGCATCAGGCGTACCCGCCGGAGCCCGCGATGTTTAAAAAGGAGGCGTGGGGCGGGCCCCCGCCGTTAGGCTTCCTGACGGCCTAAATCCTCTACCCGTCGAGCCAAACGTGGTTGTAGTGATGCTCGAGAGCGACCTGGGCGTAGAGACCCTTGACCCGTTTGTTGGCGGTGACGAAGACCGAGCGCCAGAGCGCCTGCTGGATGATCGCGTCATCCTGCAGGATCCCTTCGAGCTTATGCATCACCTTGCGCCGCTCGTTGGGATCGAGGATGGCGCCGGCCTGATCGAGGGTCTTGTCGAACTCCGGATTGGAATAATTGGTCTCGTTCCACGACACGCCGGAGCGGTAGGCCAGGTTGAGCACTTGCGTACCCAGCGCGCGGTGGGTCCAGGCGGTGAAGCCGAACGGCGTCGATGCCCAAACATCCCAATAGGTGCCGCCCGGCATGATGTTGATCGAGATTGATGCCGGCGGGCTTGACCATTTGCGACAGCGCCTTACAGGCGTTCTGCTCCCAGGGCGGGTTGGCGACGCAGTCGATCCTGAGATCGATACCGTCCGGATAGCCCGCTTCGGCCAGCAGTTTCTTTGCCTTGTCGTAATCCTGTTTCTGCTTCGGCAGTTCGGCATATTCCGGATGCACCGGCGCGACATGATGATCCTCCGCCGGGCCGCCGCGGCCGCGATAGACGAACTTCAGCATTTTATCGTGATCGACACAGGCTTGCACCGCCTGGCGCAGCTTCTTGTTGTCATAGGGTGCCGCCGTTACATGCATGCGCGCGACGCCGGTTTGCGCCGTGACTCGCTCGTAAATCTCCAGATCGGCAATGCCTTTGATGGTCTCGACCTGCTCGATGCTGGTCTGGTAGTTGGTGTCGACCTGGCCCGAAGCGAGCGCCGCGATCTGCGCCGCCGGATCGTCGCCATGATCGATATAGCTGATCTGGTCGAGATTGACGTCGCCGCCCCACCACGGCGCATCCGTGCGGCGCACCAGGGTTGCTTTCTCGCCAATCGCAAAATCTTTCAGGGCGTAGGGCCCGGTTCCGACCGGATTTTTGATCAGATCGCCGCCGTCGTCGTCGAAGCGCCGGTTGACGATCAATGCGGGATAATCGGCCATGCTCTCGGGCAGCGCCAAATCCGCATTGTTGAGATTGAAGCGCACGGTGTGATCGTCGACTTTTTCAAGTGCGCCGCCGGCTTCCGTCGTCGTCATGATGGCTTTGCCGTTTTCGTCCTTCTTGCCGGTGTCGGAAGTCGTCGTCATCGACGAGAAGCGGCCCTGATTGGACGAACCGGTATTGGGATCGAGCCAACGCCGGAAATTATGGATCACATCGTCGGCGCCGAAGGCGTCGCCGTTCGACCAGGAAGCGTTCTTGCGAAGTTTGAAGGTCCAGGTCTTGAGATCTTCCGAGGCGCTCCAGCTTTCCGCGAGGTAGGGACGGGCGACGCCGTCATCGCCGACGCGGACCAACGGCTCGGTCATATGGCGCGCGACATTGCCTTTTTCCGACCAGTCGAAGGTCGCCGGATCGTCGGTCGCCTTGATGTTCATCGATACGCGGAGATTGCCGCCTTTCTTCGCCGCGGCATGGGCCTTGCGCCCGGTACCGGGCAAACCGGCCATGGCGTAGGCCGCGCCGGCCGAGACGCCGAGGAGGGTCGCGGTCTGCAGAAAATCGCGCCGCGTCACCTCGCCTTTGCGAAGTTTGTTGGCAAGCTCCGGAATATAAGGATGTACGTCGTTCTTGGACTTTTTAGGCATTTGTCATCGCCTCCCACTGCGTTGTTCTATTGCATTAGATGATTGGCTTAAGAAAGCTCCCTAACCAATTATATTTATTTGTTATTTCGCATGACTACTGGATCGAAAGCCAGGATCAAGCTGGTTGTTAAACTATCATAAAGGGTTTTCGCGCGAGCGCCACCCCCGAGGCGACGCCGAATGGTGCTAAAGCGCGGCGTCGAGACAGGCGAGCGCGGCCATATCAAGGATCGCATCTGCGTCGATGCCATGCTTGCGGTAGAGGTCGTTCACGTCGCCGGACTCGCCGAATTTGCTGACGCCGAGGGGGTAGGACCGGTGGCCGGCGACCGAAGAAAGCCAGGAAAGCGTCGCCGGATGGCCGTCGAGCACGCTAATCAGCGCCGCGCCGGGCGCAAGTTGGCGCAGCAGGGTTTCGATATGGGACGGCGCGCCGGGTTTGCCCTCGCTGCGCGCGCGCCTGGATTCTCGCCAATCGGCGTGCAAACGGTCCGGCGAGGTGACGGCGAGGAGCCCGGCGCCGGGAATATCCTCGAGGATCGCCTGGAAGGCGTCATCGGTCTCCGCCGCGAGCACGCCGCAATAGGCCAGCGCCAGGGGCGCATCCCCCGCCGGTGTATGGCGCCAATAGGCGCCGTTCAGAATATCGCTCCTAAGCGTCTCGCTCATCTCGCGCTCGGGCTGGTCGAGGCCACGGGTCGAGAGGCGCAAATAGAGCGAGCCGCCATCCGCCGCCTGCATATGGCCGAAGCCCCACAGCATGATTTCCGCCAGTTCGTCGGCATAAGCCGGCTCGAACAGGGTGAGGCCGGGCTGGCCCATGCCGATGAGCGGCGTCGCGATGGATTGATGCGCGCCGCCTTCGGGCGCCAGGCTGATGCCCGACGGCGTGCCGGCCAACATGAAACGAGCATCCTGATAGCAGGCATAGATGAGCGCATCCAAGCCGCGCGCGATGAACGGGTCGTAGACCGTGCCCACCGGCAGCAGGCGCGCGCCGAACATCGGGCCGGAGAGGCCGAGGGCGGCGAGCAGCAGGAAGAGATTGTTTTCCGCGATGCCGAGCTCGATATGCTGGCCGTTGCGGCTCATCGCCCATTTCTGCATGGAGACGACTTTTTCCGAATGGAACACGTCTTCCCGGTCGGCGCGGTTGAAGATGCCGCGCTGATTGACCCAGCCGCCGAGATTGGTCGAGACCGTCACATCCGGCGAGGTGGTGACGATGCGTTCGGCCAGATCGCTCTCGCCGCGGCCGAGATCGTTCAGGATGCGGCCGAACGCCTCCTGCGTCGACATCGTGCCGGAAGCTCGCAGATCGAAGCCGGCGGGCAGGGGAATTTGGTCAGAAATCAGCCGGCGCGATGTGCCGCTCTGGGTAAAGGGCACGCTCTCGATGAATTTGCGCAGGCCCTGCTCGTCGATATCCATGCCGGCGAAAGGCTCCCACTCGTCGCCCTCCGGAACATTCATCGCGCGCTGGAAATCCGCCATCTGTTCGAGGTTCATCAGGCCGGCATGATTGTCCTTATGGCCGGCGAAGGGCAGGCCATAGCCCTTGATGGTGTAGATGATGAAGCAATGCGGCACGTCGCTGTCGACGGCATGCAGCGCTTCCAGGACCGATGCCATGTCGTGACCGGCGAGATTGGTCATCAGGTCCTGCAGCGCATCGTCGCTGTGGCCTCCGAGGAGGTCGCGCATGCCAGGCACATCGCCGATATCGCGTAGGAGCCGCTCGCGCCATGCAGCACCCCCTTTGAAGGTGAGCGCGCAGTAAAGCTCGTTCGGGCAATCGTCGATCCACTGGCGGAGCGCTTCGCCACCGGGGCGCTGGAAAGCGGCCTGTTGCAGCTTGCCATGCTTGAGGATGACGACCTGCCAGCCGACCGCCTGGAAGAAATCCTTGATCTTCTGGAAGAGCCTGTCCGAGACCACCCGGTCGAGACTCTGGCGGTTATAGTCGATCATCCACCAGAGATTGCGGACATCGTGCTTCCAGCCTTCCAACAGGGCCTCGTAGACATTGCCCTCGTCGAGTTCGGCATCGCCCATCACCGCGATCATGCGCCCGGGCGGCTCCTCGGGCTGCGTCAGTTTGTGGAGTTGCACATAGTCGCGCACCATCGATGAAAACAAAGTGAGGCCGACGCCGAGACCGACCGAGCCGGTCGAGATATCGACCTCGTCGCTGTCCTTGGTGCGCGACGGATAGGATTGCGCGCCGCCGAGCGCGCGGAACTGCTGGAGCT
>CAZUVO010000171.1:1208-8391 GCA_964623955.1 uncultured Rhizobiaceae bacterium | reverse complement strand
ATATCGGCGGTGCGGGCGCGGGCGGCGAGGGCGAGAAAGGAATCGGGCGGGCTCCTGGCCATATAAGATGGCCCCGCTTCCCCCGGTTTGCCAGAGCGCCGAGCGCTATGCGATATAGAACGCGCTCAGAAACGGAGACAGGAATGGCCATGATCCATGTCGTCGGCGCGGGCATGGCGGGGCTCGCCTGCGCCGTCGAGATCGCCCGGGCAGGCCGCGAGGTCACGCTGCACGAGGCCGCGGGCCAGGCCGGCGGGCGCTGCCGTTCGTTCCATGACGAAACCCTGGACCGGCTCATCGACAATGGCAACCATTTGATCCTGGGCGCCAATCCGGCGGTATTTTCCTATCTCGACACCATCGGCGGGCGCGCCGGGCTGGCCGGGCAAAGCCGCGCCGAATTCCCCTTCGTCGATATCGCAAGCGGCGAGCGCTGGACGCTGCGGCCCAATGCCGGGCGCCTGCCCTGGTGGATTTTTTCGCCGTCGCGCCGCGTGCCCGGCAGCAATTGGACCGACTATCTCGCCGGCCTGAAACTGGCCTGGGCGCCGGAAAGCGCGACCATCGCCGATTGCGTCGGCAGGTCCGGACCGCTGGTCGCGCGCCTGTGGGAGCCGCTCACGGTCGCGGTGCTCAATGCCTCGGTCGCGGAAGGCGCGGCGCGCCTCTTATGGCCGGTCTTGCGGCTCACCTTCGGCCAGGGCGAGGCGGCATGCCGCGCCTATATCGCCAAGCAGGGTCTCGGCCCGGACCTGGTCGAGCCGGGGGTAAAATTCGTCGCCGGCCATGGCGCTAGCGTGCATTTCAATCGGCGCCTCAGCGGACTGCGCCGGAACGGCGGGCGAATCGAAGCGCTCGAATTCGCCGCCGAGTCGGTGGCGCTCGCACCCGGCGACGCGGTGGTGCTCGCCCTGCCGGCGCCGAATCTGGTGCAATTGCTGCCGGAAGTTTCCGCGCCGCTCGAGACCCGCGCCATCGTCAATGCCCATTTCCGTCTCGACCATGAGGTGGAATTGCCCGGCGGAAACCGATTGCTCGGCATCGTCGGCGGCACTGCCCAGTGGCTGTTCGCGCGCGGCGACATCGCCTCTGTGACGGTCAGCGCGGCGGATGAATTGGCCCGGGAAAGCGCCGAGGAGATCGCCGGGCGGCTCTGGCGCGATGTCGCGATCGCCCTCGGAAAGCCGCCGTCAGCGCCGCCTGCGGTCCGAATCGTCAAGGAAAAGCGGGCGACCTTCGCGCAAATACCGGCGGCCCTCGCCCAGCGCCCGCCGGCGCGGACCGATTATGAAAATCTCTTTCTCGCCGGCGACTGGACGGCGACGAGGCTGCCCGCGACCATCGAGGGCGCCGTCCGCTCGGGCCAGCTCGCCGCCCGGCTCGCCCTTGGCCAGGTGCGGAATTAGGCGAGTGCGCCAGCGGCGGCGGGCAAGAAATTCGCAGCAAAGCAATTGAAACACCCCAGCAATGCACTATGCTTTTTCACCAGCGCGACAACCAAAGGGGGGAACCCTGCAATGAAGAATCCACTAGAATCCCTAAAATCGACCGTAGTGATGGGGATCGCCCTCACCGTCATCATGGTCGCCGTCCTCGCCGCAATCGAATGATCGCAGGGAGGAACGCATAATGTATTTATTCGATGAAATGTGGGGCCTGTTCATGATCCGCTGGCTGCATGTGCTGAGCGGCGTTATGTGGATCGGCCTCTTGTGGTATTTCAATTTCGTGCAGATCCCCAATATGCCGAAAATCCCGGACGATCAAAAACCGGCGATCGGCAAGGTGATCGCACCGGCGGCGCTGTTTTGGTTCCGCTGGGCTGCATTGGCGACCCTTGTGACCGGGCTCGCACTCATGGGCTGGTCAGGCGATATCCTGGACGCCATCACCCTCGGCATCGTCGGCGCGGCGGAAGACGCGTTCGTGCTCAAGAACACCGCGATCGGCATCGGCATGTGGATGGGCATCATCATGGCCTTCAATGTATGGGGCGTGATCTGGCCCAATCAGAAAAAGGCGCTCGGCATCGTCGAGGTCGATGCGGACGCCAAGAAGAAGGCGGCGCGAACGGCGATGCTGTTCTCGCGCACCAACACCATGCTCTCGATCCCGATGCTCTACGCCATGGTCTCGGCGCAGAACATCTACTGACCGAATAGCATCACGACGGAAAGCCGGGCTCCCTCACGGGGGCCCGGATTTTTTGTGGGGGAGGATTCAAATTGCGATGAGGGCGGCGGCGACGCGGCGTTCTTCGGCCATGAGCACGTTGTAGGTGCGACACGCCGCGCCGGTATCCATGCCATCGGCGAAGATCGCTTTCGCCTTCAGGGCATCGCGCAGGTCGGGCGGCAGCCGCGCCACCTGGGCGCCGCAGCCGATCAAGAGGAGATCGATGGGCGGATCGGCGGCGAATATGTCGGCGACGCTCTCCACCGTCAGCTCCGCCATGGCCATCACGGCCCAGGGCCAGACCTGTTCCGGCGCGACGATGACCGAGCCTTCATAGCGCTCACCGCCGATGCGGAAGCCGCCCTCGCCATAATGATCGATATATTTCCGGTCGGCCGGAATTTCAGGCGTGATGTCCATCCGCCCGCGCCCTTCCTCTAGCGCTTCTTCTTGCGCCGGCGTTTGTTGCGCCGCTCCCGCGAAGAGGATGCCCGGCGGCGCGCGCGTGAGCCGGCGGGGGCGGCGTCGGGCGCGCTCTCGGCCGCTTCTGCCTCGCCGGCCTCGTCCTCATCATCGTCATCGCCCGGGTCGGGCAGCGCGGCGAAACGCTGCACCGCCTCGTCCTGGGTGGGGTCGTCCCGCGACGCGGTGCGCTCTGCGCCGCCGAAGCCGGTTTTCGCCACATTGGTGCCGGAGCCCGGCTTGACATACATGAGGATCGAACCGGCGACGAAGACGGAGGAATAGGTGCCGACAACGACGCCCCAGATCATGGCGATGGTGAAATCGCGGATCACCTCGCCGCCGAAGATCAGCAGAGCGACAAGCGCGAGCAGGGTGGTCAGCGAGGTCATCACGGTGCGCGCGAGGGTGTCGTTGACGCTCAAATTCAAGAGATCCATCAACGGCATCTTCTTGTATTTGCGCAAATTCTCGCGCACCCGGTCATAGACGACGACGGTGTCGTTCATCGAATAACCGACGATCAGCAGAATCGCGGCGACGATGGCGAGATTAAACTCGAGCCCGAACAGGGCGAACATGCCGATGGTGAGCAGCACGTCATGCACCAGCGCGATAATCGCGCCGATCGCAAAGGGCAATTCGAATCTGAACCAGATATAGACCAGCATCAGAGCGATCGCGAGGACCATGGCGATGGCGCCGGCCTGAATGAGCTCGGCGCCGACCTTGGCGCCGACACGCTCGGTTCGTCGATAGCTCAGCTCGCCGGTATAATTCGATTCGAGCGCCGCGCGCACGGCGGTGATCGCCGCCTGATCCGCCGCATCGTCGGCCTGGCGCTCGATGCGGATCAGCACCTCCGTATCCGAGCCGAACTCCTGCAGGCTCACTTCGCCGAGATCGAGGTCGCTCAGCGCGCTTCGCATTTCGCCGATCTTGGCGGACTGCTCGGTACCGACCTCAATGAGGATGCCGCCCTCGAAATCGATGCCGAAATTGAGCCCCTTGGCGAACAGCAGCACCACCGAAATGATGGCGAGGGCAGCGGAGAAGGCGAACAGGCCCTTGCGCCACCGCAGGAAGGGGATCTCGGTTTTGTCGGGGAGCAGGCGGATACGCCACGTCATCGCATCATCCCCTTACAACGGCAGCGTCTTCGGACGGTAGCGTTTCAGCCACCAGACCAGGATGAAACGGCTCACCAGCATGGCGGTGAACATGGAGGTGACGATGCCGATGCCGAGCGTCACGGCGAACCCCTGCACCGGCCCGGAGCCGAAAATATACAGAATCACCGCGGCAATGAGGGTGGTCAGGTTCGAATCGAAAATCGTCGTAAAGGCGCGCTTATAGCCCGCCTCCATGGCGGAGAAGGGCGATCGCCCACTCTTTACTTCTTCTCGGATGCGCTCATAGATCAGCACATTGGCATCCACCGCCATGCCGATGGTCAGCACAATGCCGGCGATGCCGGGGAGCGTCAGCGTCGCCTGCAGGATCGAGAGCAGGCCGAAAATGATGATCAGGTTCAGGATCAGCGCGATATCGGCGACGATGCCGAACGCGCCGTAATAGAGCAGCATGAAGACGATCACGGCGACCAGGCCGATCAGACTGGCGATCTTGCCGGCCTCGACGGAATCGGCGCCGAGATCGGGGCCGACGGTGCGCTCCTCGAGGATCGTCATCGGCGCCGGCAGCGCGCCGGCGCGCAGCAGGAGCGCGAGATCGCGAGCGCTCTGGGTGTTGAATGTGCCGCTGATGATGCCGCTGCCGCCGAGGATCGCCTCGCGGATCACCGGCGCGCTGATCACCCGCCCGTCAAGCACGATGGCGAAGGGGCGGCCGACATTCTCCTGGGTGACGCGGCCGAATTTCTTGGCGCCGCTGGCATCGAAGCGGAAGCTGACCACCGCCTGATTGTCCTGGAAGGTCGGCTGGGAATCGACCAGGGAATCGCCGCTTACCATGATGCGCTTGCGGATCGGGTAGAAGCGCGGATTGCCCGCCTCGTCGACTTCATCGTCGGACGGCAGACGCATCGTCCCCGGCGGCAGGCGGCCGCGCGCGAGATCGGCGTCCGAGACGGTCTGATCGACGAGATGGAAGGTCATCTTGGCGGTCTTGCCCAAGAGCCGCTTGAGGCGTTCCGGGTCCTGCAGGCCGGGAAGCTGGACGAGGATGCGGTCATCGCCCTGACGCTGGATGGTTGGCTCGCTCACGCCGGTTTCGTCGATGCGGCGGCGGATGATTTCGATCGACTGGCCAAGGGCGGAGTTTTTACGCTCGGCGACCGCCGCTTCGCTCAGGATAACTTGAAACGCGCCGTCGTCGGAGCCGGCGACAACCGCCTCGTTGTCAAGCTCCTCCAGCAGTTCTTGCGCTTTTTCGAGATGTTCAAGATTGGTCAATTGCAGCACGACCATTTCGCCGCGCCGCTTGAGGCCGGTATAGCCGATCTTCTCGCTCCTGAGCGCCGTCCTGGCATCGTCGACCATGGCGTCGATGCGCTCTTCCATGACCTTCGCGACCTCGACCTCGAGGAGCAGGTGCGAGCCGCCCTGGAGATCGAGGCCGAGATTGACCTGCTGGCTCGGCAGCCATCCCGGGTAGGACGTGCCTAGGGATTGCTGCGTGAACAGGTTGGGGACGGCAAACAGGACCGCGGCCGCGCAAACAAGCACGACCACGATTACCTGCCATAAACGTATTCGCAGCATGCGCGGAGGTTACAGCCCGGGCGACGCCGCGTCCGAGCCGCTACTTTTTGGGCTTGTCTCCGGACGATTCATCTGTCGGCTCTTCCTCTTCGAATTCGCCATCGTCCTCATACTCCTCCTCGTAGCCCTCCTCGTAGCCTTCCTCATAATCCTCGTCTTCTTCGTCCTCGTCGTCGAAGTCGGGATCGGGGCGGCGGATCACTTCGGAAATCATGTTGCGCATGACACGGACGCGGACATCGGGGGCGATCTCGACCAGGAGATTGTCATCCCGCCCGACCTTGACCACATGGCCGACAATTCCGCCATTGGTGACAATATCGTCGCCGCGATGCACGTCACTAAGCATTGCGCGGTGCGCCTTTTGCTTTTTCTGCTGCGGGCGGATCAAGAGGAAATAAAATACGACGAAAATCAGGATCAGCGGCAGGATCGCTTCGATGCCGCCAAGCCCGCCGCCACCGCCTTCGCCGCCCTGGCCCGGAGGCGGGCAGGCGGTCAGGCCGAACAGCACCGCTGTCAGCAAAGTTACTTTTCCCGCCACAGCGAGATTTCCCGCCTTGGCAAACATACGAGGCATATTTCTTCCCCTTATCTGAACCGGGCGCAAATCGGGCCCGAAAATTGCCCCGCAAGATAGGCATAAATGCCCGTACGGGCAAATAATATCGCACATGGCGGACACGTTGACCGGCGCGAAGCTTATGGTAGGTTTCGCGAACCATTTACCGTTCATTCCCAGCCGGGATTCCTGATGTCCGAGAATGACATAGAGCCGTTGCTGCGCCGCGTGGCGGAAGCGCTCGAACGCCTCGCGCCGCCGGAAAATGAGGCGGTTCCGCTCGATTCCGCCGACGGGTTCGTGTGGCATGCCGAGGGCGAATATCTCGACCCGGTGCCGCAAATCAACCGGGTCGAGCTCGACCTCTTAAAAGGCATCGACCAGGTACGCGATCAATTGCTCGAAAATACCGAGCGTTTCACCGCCGGGCTGCCGGCCAACAATGCCCTGCTCTGGGGCGCGCGGGGCATGGGCAAGAGCTCGCTCATCAAGGCGGTGCACGCGGCAATCAACGCGCGCGAGCCCGGCAGCCTTCTCCTGATCGAGATTCACCGCGAAGATATCCCGTCGCTGCCGCAATTGCTCACCAAGCTGCGCGGCACCTCGCGGCGCGCCATCCTGTTCTGCGACGATCTCTCCTTCGAATCCGACGACACCACTTTTAAATCGCTCAAGGCCGTGCTCGAAGGCGGCATCGAGGGCCGGCCGGCCAACACGATCTTCTACGCCACCTCGAACCGGCGCCATCTGATGGCGCGCGACATGATCGAGAATGAACGCTCCACCGCAATCCATCCCAGCGAGGCGGTCGAGGAATCGGTATCGCTGTCCGATCGTTTCGGCCTCTGGCTCGGCTTCCACACCTGCGATCAAAAGACCTATTTCGAGATGATCGAGGGCTATGTGGCGCGCTACGGCATCG
Organism: uncultured Rhizobiaceae bacterium; assembly: GCA_964623955.1. Taxonomy (GTDB): domain Bacteria; phylum Pseudomonadota; class Alphaproteobacteria; order UBA828; family UBA828; genus PTKB01. The sequence goes on along the minus strand of CAZUVO010000171.1, from coordinate 1,547 downwards.
AAATCGGCGCGGCGGAGCTGAAGGCCCAGGCCATCGAGTGGAGCATGACTCGCGGCGCCCGCTCGGGCCGCGTCGCCTGGCAGTTTGTCCAGGACCTCGCCGGGCGCACGGGAACGGTGCTCAAAAACGGATAAGCCCCTCTTCCCCGAGGGGAAGAGGGGTTGGGGAGAAGGGGCAAACCAAGCGCGTGGAACGCGCTCGCAACGCCGGCGGGGCATCCGCGCGCTTTTTATTTGGTCCCTCAAGCGCCGGGCGGGGACGTCCGCCGCTTTTTTGATGTTCCCTCAAACGCCGGGCGGGCGCGTCCGCGCCCTTGGCTTGGCGCGCTTGCCGGAATGC
>CAZUVO010000171.1:0-1185 GCA_964623955.1 uncultured Rhizobiaceae bacterium | reverse complement strand
TTCCGGGGGTAGTGCCGTTTGCAAGAATCTTTCTCGTTTCCTCAAGCACTGCTATAGCCGGGCGAGATATTTTATCGGGTTGACCGGCTTGCCGTTGCGCCGGAGCTCGAAATGGGTCTGCGGCGAGGAGACGTTTCCGGTGCTGCCGGCGCGGGAGATGACCTGACCGCGCTCGACGATCTCGCCGCGTTCGACCAGTAATTTCTCGTTGTGGGCATAGGCGCTCATCCAGCCGCCGGCATGGCGAATGAGGAGCAGATTGCCATAGCCCGGAAGCTCGTTGCCGGCATAGGCGACGACGCCATTTTCGGCGGCGCGCAGGGGCTCCCCGCGCGGCACGGCGAAATTGATGCCATCATTGTGCAAGCCGCCTTCCTTCGGGCCGAAGCTCGACAGGAGCTTGCCCTCCGCCGGCCAGAGGAAATGTTTTGCCGCGAGCGGCGGCGGCTTGGCCGGCATGCCCTTGCGCACCCGCTTGGCCGGCCGCTCCGGCGCGGTCTCGGTCGGCGCCGCGGCCTGCACGGTTTTCCTTGCCGCTTTCGGCGCGGCGTCGGGGAGGCGCAGGCGCTGGCCCACCGCGATGCGATAGGGCGCGGGGATCTTGTTGGCACGGACGAGAACGCTCATATCGACGCCGTAATGCTGCGACAAGCCATAGAGCGTCTCGCCCGGGCGCACCGTGTGATAGCGCGCGCTCGGCAGGCGGATGGTCTGGCCGATCAGCAGCTTATAGGGCGGCTTGAGGCCGTTGGCGCTGATGATATCGCGCACCCCGACATCATGGCGGCGCGACAGGGCATAGACCGTATCCCCAGCGCGGACCTTGACGCTGCCAGCGGCAGCGGGGGCCGCTTCGCGCTTAGGTGCAGGTGCGGGTTTCGCTTTAGGAAGCGGCACCACGGCTGCGGTGGTGGCGGGTTTAGTGGCGGGACGGGGCGGTTGCTCTGTGGCGTTGGCCTCTTCCGCGCTCGTCGTGCTCGTGCTGCCCATCACCACCGGCGCCAGGGTCTGCCGGGCGCAAGCGGCGACAAGCAGCAGCGACAGGGCGGACGCCGCCACAATCGCCGGGATCGCGCGCCGACTCGATTTCATGGCGGAAGAGTCTAGAGCAAATCCCGAGCAGGTGGGATCACCTGCGACGACGCATTTGCTTTAACATTAAGAGAGCAAATCCCGAGCAGGTGG
>CAZUVO010000170.1:4802-8462 GCA_964623955.1 uncultured Rhizobiaceae bacterium | reverse complement strand
CGCCGTCGCGCTCGAAGACGAGCCGCTCATGCAGGCGCGAGGCGCGGTGCTGCCAAAACTCGATGCGCGCCGGCGCGACGCGGAAGCCGGACCAGAACTCCGGCCGCGGCACCTTGCCGACGCCGAATTTGAGAGCGAATTTGGCGACCCGGCGCTCGAGCGCGAGCAAGCCTTCAAGCGGCGCCGATTGGCGCGATGCCCAGGCGCCGAGCTGGCTGTCGCGGTGGCGGGTGGCAAAATAATCGTCCGCCTCCTCCGCAGAGACCTGGCTCACCGGCCCTTCGATGCGCACCTGGCGGCCGATCGGCATCCAGTAGAAGCAGAGCGCCGCATGGGGATTGGCGCGCATCTGGCTGCCCTTGCGGCTTTCGAGATTGGTGTAAAAGGTGAAGCCCGCCGCATCATAATCCTTGAGCAGCACCATGCGGAGGCTCGGCCGGCCCGCCTCATCCGCCGTCGCCAGCGCCACCGCGCCGGGCTCGCGCAATCCGCACTCCTGGGCGCCCGCATACCATTCGCCGAACAGGTCGAACGGGTCTCTGTCCTCGGGAATCGCCATGGCGGGATTTATCCTTTTACAACAATTATTTGCTATCGAAATGGCGGAACGTCGCGGCGCTGGGTGTGATCACAAACACATAAATTCGCCACAATCTATTGCTATATGAAGAAATTGGCCAATTTTTAGCTATAGGCATTCCATAGCTAACGGTAAGGCGCGGCAAGGCAGCGCTTAAGGTTCCGTAGACTGGAGGCAATATTATGAAAATCGTCAGAAACGCAGCCCTCGGCATAGCCCTCGTCGGTATGATCGGGCTCGGCGCGTGCAATCAGAATGCCGGTGACAAAGAGACCCTCGGCGGTCTCGGCGGCGCCGCGGCCGGCGGACTTGCCGGCGCACAGATCGGCAGCGGCTCGGGTCAGCTCGCGGCGACTGCGGTGGGCGCATTGATCGGCTTCTTCATCGGCTCCGAAGTGGGCAAATCCCTCGACAAGGCGGACCAGCTCTATGCCGAGCGCACCGCCGGCCAAGCTCTCGAATCCAACCCGACCGGGCAAAGCAGCAGCTGGAGCAATCCGGACAGCGGCAATAGCGGCACCATCACGCCGACCCGCACGTCTTATACGGATTCAGGCCAGCCCTGCCGGGAATATCAGCAGACCGTCACCATCGGCGGCGAGACCCAGCAGGCTTACGGCACCGCCTGCCGTGAGGCGGACGGCAGCTGGCGCATTGTAAACTAAGTTACCGCCGCCCCTTTCGGCCAACTCGCGCGCAACCCTCTCCGGGGCGCGGATGTTTGGCCCGCACAGCCCTTTGGTGTAGGATGCGCACGCTCGGATTCGGGCCGCGCGGACACGCCAACTCGGGGATTTTATGAACGAGACGAACCTGCTCATGGCGGGAAAACGGGGGCTGATCATGGGCGTCGCCAACGATCGTTCGATCGCTTGGGGCATCGCCCGTGCCGCCGCAAGCCATGGCGCGGAGCTGGCCTTTACCTATCAGGGCGAGGCGCTGCAAAAGCGCGTCGTGCCGCTCGCCGAATCGGTCGGCTCGGACATGATCCTGCCGTGCGACGTAACCGACGGCGCCAGCATCGAGGCGGTGTTCGCGGCGGTCAAAGAGCGCTGGGGCAGCCTCGATTTTCTCGTCCATGCCATCGCCTTCTCCGACAAGGAACAGTTGAAGGGCCGCTATCTCGACACGACGGCGGATAATTTCGCTTCGACCCTCGCGGTCTCCTGCTATTCCTTCACCGCGCTTTGCCGTCACGCGGCGGCGCTGATGCCGGACGGCGGCAGCCTCCTCACGCTGAGCTATTACGGCGCCGAGCGGGTGATGCCGCATTATAATGTGATGGGCGTGGCCAAGGCGGCGCTGGAGGCGAGCGTGCGCTATCTTGCCGCCGATCTCGGCACCGACAATATCCGCGTCAACGCGATCTCCGCCGGGCCGATCAAGACGCTCGCCGCCTCCGGCATCGGCGACTTCCGCTACATCCTCAAATGGAACGAGCTCAATTCGCCGCTCCGGCGCAACGTCACCATCGACGAAGTGGGCGGCGCCGGCGTCTATCTCCTGAGCGATCTCGGCGCGGGCGTCACCGGCGAAGTGCACCATGTCGATTGCGGCTATCATGTGGTTGGAATGAAACACCCGGACGCGCCGGACATCTCGGTGGTCTGAGCCATGTCGCTCAACAGTTTCGGCCGCCTGTTTCGCGTCACGACCTGGGGCGAAAGTCACGGGCCGGCGATCGGCTGCGTGCTCGACGGCGTGCCGCCGCGCATCGCACTGGACGAAAGCGACATCCAGCCTTTTCTCGACAAGCGCCGCCCGGGCACCTCGCGCTTCGTCACCCAGCGGCGCGAGAGCGACAGTGTCGCCATCCTCTCCGGCACCTTCGAAGGCGAGACCACCGGCACGCCGATTTCGCTCGAGATCCGCAACGAGGATGCGCGCTCCGGCGATTATGACGAGAACCGCGACAAGTTCCGCCCGGGCCATGCGGATTACACCTATCAAGCCAAATACGGCATCCGCGACCATCGCGGCGGCGGGCGGCAGAGCGCGCGCGAGACCGCCATGCGCGTCGCCGCCGGCGCCGTGGCACGCAAGATCCTCGGGCCGGACATCGCCATTCGCGGCGCACTGATCCAGCTCGGCGAGAAAGAGATCGACCGGGCGCGCTGGGATTGGGCCGAGACCGAGAACAATGATTTCTGGTGCCCGGACACGGAAGCGGCGGGCGCGTGGGAAAGCTATCTCGACGTTGTGCGCAAGGAAGGCTCTTCGGTCGGCGCGGTGATTGAGATCGAGGCCGCCGGCGCGCCGGCGGGCTGGGGCGCGCCGCATTACGGCAAGCTCGACGCCGATCTCGCGGCGGCGATGATGAGTATCCATGCGGTGAAAGGCGTCGAGATCGGCGCCGGTTTCGCCGCGGCGGCACTGAGCGGCGAGGAGAATGCCGACGAAATGCGCGCCGGCAAGGGCGGCGCGGTGGAATTTCTCTCCAACAATGCGGGCGGTATCTTGGGCGGCATCTCGACCGGCCAGGACATTCGTCTGTGCTTCGCCGTCAAGCCGACAAGCTCGATCCTGACGCCGCGCAAGACCGTGACCAAGGACGGCGCGGAAGACGAGATATCGACCAAGGGCCGGCACGACCCCTGCGTCGGCATCCGCGCCGTGCCGGTCGGCGAGGCAATGATGGCCTGCGTGTTGGCAGATCACCTGCTGCTTCACCGCGCCCAGTGCGGGGGTTAAGCGGCGAGAATCTGCTCCGCGCGGCGCCGCGCCTCACCCGCCTCCCCACTCCTACCCTCACCATCGAGCGCATCCGCCAGCAACTGCCAGGCCTGGGCGTCGTTGGGTCTGAGATTGGTGCGCTCATGCAGCAGGGCGCGGGCGAAGGGGAATTGTTCGGCTTTGAGAGCGGCGGCGATCTGCATCTGGGCGAAGAGATCGCGCTGGGCATGGCTGCCGCCGATCGCGCGCACCCGGCTCATGAGCGGGCGCATGAGACGGAGCGCAAAATCGAACTCGCCGAGAGAATAAGCGCGGATCGCCATGGTCATCGTGGCGCCGACTTTGGCCAGCACCTGCTCCTGGGTGTTGCGCGCGCCTTCGCTGTTGACGCGCATGGATTCGATCAT
>CAZUVO010000170.1:0-4790 GCA_964623955.1 uncultured Rhizobiaceae bacterium | reverse complement strand
CTCGTCGCGCGCCGCGCGGCGCTTGGCTGCGCCCAGCGCGATGGCGAAGTGTAGATCGGCAAAGACCAGCAAATGATCGGAGGTGCGCGCCTCCGCCTTATCGGCGAGCTCCGCCCAGCGCGCGCCGACATCGATGCTGGCGGTCTCCAGGCGCCACAGCATGGCCACCGCATTGCTGATATCGAGATAATCCTCCGACGGATCGGCGCGAAATTGCTCGTCATAGAGCTTGAGCGCTTCGTCGGTTTGGCCGAGCTCGAAATGAAACAGCGCCCGGTGCCACCAGACGTGATAGGCAAAATTGTTGCAGCCGCTCCAACCCGCCTCGGTGCGTTGCAGCCAGGCGATGCCGTCGCGGCTTTGGCCCTGCATCTCGTGCACATGTGCGACCGCATGCACCGCCCAGGCATCGCCGGGATCGAGCGCCACCGCTTGCTCGCCAATGTCGCGGGCGGCGCCATAATCGCCGCTTTCCTCCAGGCTGAAGGCATACATGCCGCGCACGAAGCCGCCGCCGGGCTCGTCCGCCGGCCAATAGGGCAGGACGCGGGCGATCGAGGTGCGCATGGCGAAGCTCTGGCCCATATAGAAATGGCAGTAATGAGCGAGGCGCAGCGCCAACACGTCGCGCGGATGATCGATCAGGATGCGCTCCCAGCGCTCGGTGCATTCGATCATGTCGCCGGCGCACCAGGCTTCGAGCGCTTCGAGATGTTCGCATTCCCGCGCGCTCACCACCTTGGCGAGCTCGCGCGCCTTCTCGGCGCTTTCCTGCGCCTTCTGTTCGAGCGCCGGCAGGGTGAGGAGCTTGAAGAAATAGCCGCGCAGGCAATGGCCCATGAAGAGCCCGGCATCGGCGCCGAGCGCCGATTTGAGATGCGCGCCGGTATCGCGCCGATAGCCGAGAAAGGCGCGCAGGGTTTCGTCGTAATGATCGACGGCCTCGCGGCTCGCCGCCGTCATGGCCAGGCCGAAGCAATCGTCATGCATCGAACAATGAATCCTTGCGCCCGGGTGGAATCGCCCGGCACCATGGCACACTCGCGAGGGACACAAAAGAGGGGCGTCGCGCCGTGGATTTCACTTTGAGCCCGGAACAGGAAAAGCTGCAGACCCGCGCCCGCGAGCTGGCGGAAAGCGAGATCGCCGCGCGCGCCGCGGAGGTTGACCGCAGCGAGGCCTATCCGTGGGACAATGTGGCGCTCCTGAAAGACGCCGGCTTTTTCGGCATGACGATCCCCGAGGCCTATGGCGGCCAGGGCCTGAGCTATCTCGACGCCGCCCTGGTGGTCGAGGAGATGGCCAAGGCCTGCGCGGTCACCGGGCGGATCGCAGTCGAGGCCAATATGGGCGCGATCGGCATCATCATGGCCTATGGCTCAGAGGCGCAGAAAAAACTCGCCGCCGAGATGGTGCTCTCCGGCGACAAGCCGGCGATCTGCATCACCGAGCCCGAGGCCGGCAGCGCCGCGACGGAGATGACCAGCCGCGCCGATCAGCGCGGCAATGGCTATGTGCTGAATGGCAAAAAGCATTGGATCACCGGCGGCGGCGTGTCGCGCCTGCATGTCATCTTCGCCCGGGTGTTCGACGCCGCGGGCGAGGAGCAAGGCATCGGCGGCTTCATCGCCATCCGCGACGAAACGCCGGGCCTCGCGGTGGGCAAGCGCGAACAGACCATGGGCCTCCGAGGCATTCCGGAATGCGAAATCCTGATGAACGACATGGCAGTGGACGCGGACATGCTGGTGCTGCCGCCGCGCGGCCTCAAAAAAGGCTTCGCCGATCTGATGACCGCCTATAACGGCCAGCGCGTCGGCGCGGCGACGGTGGCGCTCGGCATCGCCGAGGGCGCGTACCGGTTGGCGCTCGATTTCGTGCAGGAGCGCGAGCAGTTCGGCCGACCTCTCGACGAATTCCAGGGCCTGCAATGGATGCTGGCGGATATGAGCATCGGCCTCGCCGCGGCGCGAAATCTCATCCACCGCGCGGCGATCTGCCCGGAGGGCGAATTTCCCGACGTGCTGGAGGCCGCCCAGGCGAAGATTTTTGCCTCTGAGATGGCGATCAAAGTCACCAACGACGCGCTGCAAATCTTCGGCGCCGCCGGTTATTCGCGCGCCAACCCGCTGGAACGCATGGCGCGCGACGCCCGCATGTTCACCATCGGCGGCGGCACCGCACAAATCCTCCGCACCCAGGTCGCCTCGCGGATATTAGGAAAACGCCTGCCGCAGACCCGGGACGGTTACCTAAAGCGCTAGCTGACCCGCCAACCGCCACGAATAAAACCCTCTTCCCCGAGGGGAAGAGGGCTGGGGAGATGGGGCAAACTTAGCGCGTGGAACGCGCTTTGCTCTCCCCTTCCACCCAACCCTCCTTCCCCGCTGGGGAAGAAGGGCTTGTCACGGACTGAGTTTCCCGGCGATCAAGAACTCTTTGTTGCCTTCCGCGCCGGTGATCGGGCTTTCGCAGATGCCGAGCACTTGCCAGCCCGGCTGATTGGCCAGCCATTCCCGAATCTCCTCGCACACTTCCGCATGAACCGCCGGGTCGCGCACGATGCCGCCTTTGCCGACGCGCTCAGGACCGGCCTCGAATTGCGGCTTGATCAGGGCGAGGAGAAAGGCGCCCGGCGCGGCGAAGGCGAGGGCTGCCGGCAGCACGGTCTTGAGACCGATGAAACTGGCGTCGCAGACGATGGCGCCGGCGGGCTCGGGCACCTGTTCGCGGGTGAGATGGCGGGCGTTTGTGCGCTCCAAAACGATAACGCGCGCGTCGTTGCGCAGCTTGTCGGCAAGCTGGCCATAGCCGACATCGACGGCATAGACCTTGGCCGCGCCGCGCTGGAGCAGCACATCGCTGAACCCGCCGGTCGAGGCGCCGACATCGAGCGCCGTGCGCCCTTCCGGATCGAGCGCGAAATGATCGAGCCCATGGGCGAGCTTGATGCCGCCGCGCGACACCCAGGGATGGGGCGCCTCGCGCAAACTCAACGGCGTTTCGGGATCGAGCTTCGTCCCCGGCTTGTCGAGCTTGCGTTCGCCGGAATAGACCTTGCCGGCCATCGTGAGCGCGGCCGCCTTGGCGCGGCTTTCCACCAGCCCGCGTTCGACGAGCAGGCTGTCGAGGCGGATTTTCTGCTGTTTGGCCGTTGTCCTAAGCTCTCAATTGCGCCGCGCGACGATGAAACGCGCGACATCGCGCAGCAAGTCCGCCTTTTCGCCGAACGGCTCCAACACCGCCACCGCGTCCTCGGTCAATTGCGCCGCGCGGGCGCGCGCGCCTTCGAGGCCGAGAAGATCGACGAAGGTCGCCTTGCCGGCGGCGGCGTCCTTGCCGACCGCCTTGCCGAGATCGGCCTCGCTGCCCTCGACATCGAGAAGATCGTCGGCGATCTGAAAGGCGAGGCCGATATGATCGGCGTAATTGGTGAGCGCCTCGCGCTCGGGCCCGCTACGCTGGGCGAGAATGGCGCCGGCGGTGCAGGAGAAGCGGAACAGCGCGCCGGTCTTGCCGGCCTGAAGGCGCGTCACCGCCGCGAGGTCGAGCGCCGTCTCGGCCGTTTCCGCCGCGAGATCCATCACCTGGCCGCCGACCATGCCCAACCCGCCGGCGGCGGCGGCAAGCGCATGGACCAGTTCGGCCCGCACTTGCGTATCCGGATGGCCGTCCGGCGCGGCGACGGTCTCGAAGGCCAGCGTCAGCAGCGCGTCGCCGGCGAGGATCGCCGTCGCCTCGTCGAACTGCTTGTGACAGGTCGGCTTGCCGCGGCGGAGATCGTCATCGTCCATGGCGGGGAGATCGTCATGCACCAGGGAATAGGTGTGCACCATCTCGATCGCCGCGGCGCTCGGCATCGCCCAGCCCGCCGGCAGGTCGAACAGGGCGGCGGAATTGAGCACGAGAAACGGGCGCAGGCGCTTGCCGCCGGCCAGCGTCGAATAGCGCATGGCGTCGAACAGGCGGCCGTCGCTATCCTCGGAGCGCGGAATATAGGTGTCGAGCGCGGCCTGGACCTCTTCGGCCGTCGCGCGCATGGCATCGGCGAGGCGGCTCAATCGGGCCCCCTCATTCGCCGTCCATCGGCTCCTGGCTGAGGGTGCCGTCCTTGGCGATCTTGTCGACCCGGAGCTGGGCGTCGCGCAGCTTGCCCTCGCAATGCTTTTTCAGGAGCACGCCACGCTCATAGGCATCGATCGCGCCTTCCAGGCTGGTGTCGCCGGACTCCAAGCGCTGCACGATGTCTTCCAACTCACCCAGGGCCGTCTCGAAATCGAGCTTTTCGAGATCCGCTTTTTTGTCTTTGTCCGATTTGCTCATGACGGCCTGACAATAAGGATTGCCCCGGAGCAGGGCAAGCTAGGCCGCCATGAGGGCGCCGACATGGGCCGCGGCGCTGGATGCGAGGGCGCGGAGATCGTAACCGCCTTCGAGGGTCGACACGACACGTCCGGCGCATTTTTCCGCCGCGATGCGGCAGAGCTCGTCCGTCACCCAGGTATAGTCCGCCTCGACCAGGCGGAGATTGGCGAGCGGGTCGTCCCGATGGGCGTCGAACCCGGCGGAAATAAGAATGAGCTCCGGGCTGAAGCTGCGAATGGCGGGAAAGAGCTTCGTCTGCATCGCGTCGCGGAATTCCTGCGAGCCCGATTCCGCCCGGAGCGGCGCGTTGAAGATATTGCCGACGCCGCGCTCGTCGGCGGCGCCGGTGCCGGGATAAAGCGGCGACTGATGGGTCGAGGCGAACAACAGATCACCGTCGCGCTCGAACGCGGCCTGGGTGCCGT
>CAZUVO010000169.1:0-8488 GCA_964623955.1 uncultured Rhizobiaceae bacterium | reverse complement strand
GCGCTTGGCTCTCCCCTTCCACCCAACCCTCCTTCCCCGCTGGGGAAGAAGGGCTCGCCCTGTCCGCTTACGCAGCTGCGCGGGCCATATGTTGGCGGATCAGCTGTGCCACTTCCGCCGGGTGGGTGAGCGGCGACATATGGCCGGCGTCGGGGATGATTTCGTAAGCCGAAGCCGGCAATGCGTCATGTAAGATTTCCGTCATGCGCCGCTCCGGCGCCGATGTGTCGGCGCCGCGCAGGATCGATGTCGGCACTTTTATGCTGCGGCACTCTTCCTGTGTCGTCGCATTGTTGAGGTTCGATATGAACCCGTCGACGGTCTGCCTGGTCCCCGCCACGAAGCGTTGGCGCGTCTCGTCGGAGAGCTTGTCCCACGTGCCGGCGCCGTTACGGGCGTCGAGAAAACCGCGCCACGCCTCCGCGTCGCAGCCCTCAGCCGCATTGTTCATGAAACCCTCGGCGACCGCGCGATATTCGCCATAGAGCGCATCCTCGCCGGCCTCGCGCAGAAGTGAGGGCAGGATGGGCTCGATAAAAACGAAACTCCGCACCCTCTCCGGCGCCGCCAGCCACAGGCGGATCGCCGTCGCGCCGCCATAGGAATGGCCGATCACATGAACCGCGCCATCGCACAAGCGCTCGATCAGCGCCAGCACCAGCTTCGCCTGATCGTCATGGCTGAGGTCGCCCGGCCCGGCCCAGGGGTCGGTCTCGCCGAAACAGATAAAGTCGGGAGCGATCAGGCGGTAATCCGCTTCCAAATGGCTGCCCGCCTTGCGCCATTGCCGCCCGGAACTGCCGCCGGCATGAAGCAGCATCAGCGGATCGCCGGCGCCGCTTTCGGCATAATGAGCGTTCAAGCCTTCATGCTCGAATGTCGGCATGCGAATGCTCCGGTGTTCGGTTCCTGGTCGCGGATAGGGCGCAGGGTAACGCAACTGGCGCGGCCAATCGAGTCGGAGCGGCTCGACTTCGCAACCCTCCTTCCCCGCCGGGGAAGAAGAGCATAATCTGCGGGAGGCACAGGGAGAGATAATATGAGCGGGGATTTACAGTTCGGCATTCAGACCAACGGCATCAAGCACACGCACGCAGATGCGATGCCGGAAATCGACACGCGCTTCGCCATGGTGCGCGAGGCCGGTGTGTTCGATTATGTCGACAAGACGCCGGACCCGGATCAGATCGACGAGTTCATCGCCGCGCGCGACAAATATGATCTGCCGGTCCGCGCCGGCGGCTGGTTCTACACCCTCGGCGCCGACGAGGCGCTGTTGGAGAGCAATCTCGCGCTCGGCGGGCGGCTCGGCTCCACCGTGCACAACACGCAGATCATGCTGCACCATGCGGACGGCCATGTGGTGAGCGACGAAGAAGTGATGGCGGCTTACCTGCGCGCCGCCGAGGTCGGCGAGCGGGAGGGCTGCATTCCCTGCTTCGAGGTGCATGTCAATATGTGGTCGGAGGATTTTCCCCGGGTCGCGCGCGTCGGGCGCATGGTCGAGGCGCGCGGCGCCGAGTTCAACATGACCCTCGACCACAGCCATGTCATCTTCAAGATGGACAATCCCGACGAGCAGCGCATCTTCGATACCGACAAAAAGATCGCGTCCGGCGAGCTGGTGCTCGACCCGTTTCAGCCCGGCAATGTGATCGAGGAATGGGTGGCGGCGGGCTGGATACGCCATTGCCATGCCCGCGCCGCCGTGCCCAACAATCCGAAGAACACACCGGCGCATCATCCGGACGGCTCGGTCGGACGCGGTATCCAATATCCCTTCATCGAGCCGGGCGCCGACGGCTATCACGCCCCCTGGTCGGCCGAGGCGCTCGAGCCCTGGAAAGAGGGCATGCGCATTCTTCTGCGCCACCATTCCAAAGACCCCGCCGCCAAGCTCGGCCAGATCTCGACCGAGTTCATCCCCAACACGGATTACGGCGAAGGCTGCCGCTACTCGCTGTTCGATCAGGCGATCGCTTGCGTGAAGTGGATGCGGGAAGAATTCGAAGAAACCAGATAAGCCTCTCTTCCCCGAGGGGAAGAAGGGCTTAAAACTTTACTTCGGCGCCGTCTCCTTAAAGCTCTTACGCCCCGCCATATCGTCATACCAAGCAGCTAAATTGGGCGCTTCGCCGCGCCAGTCTTCGCCGTGGCGGAACTCGAGGTGGCCCAAGGCGGTGACGGCGGCAATCTTGTCCATGCGCATCTCACCGGCGCTCAGCGCGTCCACCTCGTTTTCGAGCGCCGCGAGGCAGCGCGAAATGCGCCCGCGATAGCGCTTGGCCATGGTCGCGCCCTGCTCGCCGTCGGGCAGCACCAGATGCAGGCGAAGCGCGACGCTCGCCTCCGCCAACCCGTGGCCGATCATCATGCGCGTGCGCCACAGCCAGCGGTTGGCTTCCGGGTAGAGCGTCGGGCCGGTGCCGATGGAATCGAGATATTCGCAAATCAGATGGCTCTCCAGCAGCACCGCACCGTCGTCGAGCACGAGAACGGGAATAAGCCGCATCGGATTGAGCCGCGCCAATTCCTCCGATTCGAAAGGATTGGTGGTCTCCTCGTCCAAAGCGACGCCATGCTCGCGCGCAACGATCGACGCCTTGCGCCCGAACGGCGAAGTCGGCGCGGTGTAGAGTTTCATGAATGCGTCTCCCAATACTCCAATGATAAGCCCTTCTTCCCCTGGGGGAAAAAGGGTTGGGAAGATGGGGGAGGCAAAGCGCGCGGCGCGCGCTAAGTTCGCCCCTTCTCCCTAATCCCTCTTCCCCCCAGGGAAGAGGGACTTGCTACGATAATTCCTCGAACGGATTCCCGCCATCCGGATTTTCCACTTCGACGATCCAAATATCCGGATCGAAACCGATTTCCGTTTCCAGGCGCTTTTCGATATCCGCGTCGGGCAACCAGTCATCGCCGCTGGAGCGCCGCCATTCGGTGCCGCCTTCGAAGGAGGTGACGCGGGCGTAGAGCGCGGCGCTGCCGTCGAGCCGGTTGACCTTGACGAACAGCGCACCGGCGTCCGCATCGCCGCGCCGGCGCAGCATGGCGGTGATCAGCTTGCCCTCGCAATGACGGATCCCCGCCTGCACCAAGAGGCCCGTCTTAAGACGCGGCTCCATGAGATTCCCCCAAGTTACAAGCCCTTCTTCCCCCCAATGGCGTCACATGCGGGGAAGGAGGGTTGGGTGGATGGGGGAGCCTAAGCGCGTTCCACGCGCTAAGGTCGCCCCTTCTCCCTAATCCCTCTTCCCCCCAGGGAAGAGGGACTTGCGCCGCTTTCGCTCTAGGCCAACGCGGCCGTCAAATCATTACTCCCTTGGAAGAAATTCACCACCACGCGCATGTTCTCCTCGGTGCCATCAAAGAGGGTCGAGTGGTTCGAGCCCTTGACGACATATTTCACCGCGCCGGGGATATTTTGCGCCAGCCATTCCTGGCCGCAGCCATCCGGGCCGACATCCCACGGCGTCATGATGTCTTCGTCGCCGCCGATCACCAGGGTGGGCACCGAGATGCTCTTGGCCCATTCGCGCAGATCCATGTCGATCATCGCCTGGCAGGCGCGCTGAAACACTTCCTTGCGGTTGGAGCGCTCCAGGATGTCCTGGATCATGTCGACCGCGCCGGGCCCGTCCGGCCCGTCGAGAAATTTGCGCGAGAGCGCCTGCACCGCCAAGAGCTCGGCCAGGGCGCGGCTGCCGCAGCCCATCGATTCGGCGACATCGATCCACGTCTTGAAGGTGAGCCGCCCGGCGTAATCGAGCTTGGCGGCGGAGCAATTGATGATCAGGCGGCGCGTGCGGTGAGCATATTTCGAGCCGAACACCTGGGCCACCATGCCGCCCATGGAGGAGCCATGGACATGCGCGGTCTCGATGCCGAGATGATCCATCAGCCCGGCGAGATCGTCGGCCCACACTTCCATATCGTAATGCTGGATCGGCTTGTCCGACTGGCCATAACCGCGCTGGTCGTAATCGACGCATCGGAAATATTTCGATTCGATCGGTGTCGCGGTGGCGAAATTGAAATGGCCGAAGCCGGCGCCGTGAATATGCATCACCGGATCGCCTTCGCCCGTCACGTCGTACCACAGTTTTGCCCCATTCACTTCGGCAAATGCCATTTGTCTTCTCCCTGTTGTCGTTGCGCGCCATTGTTGCTGGGGCGGATATTAGGGCTGTACGATCGGCCCGCCAAGGCGCGATTGAAAACGGGGCGGAGCGGCGATGAAGGTTTTGGTGTTGGGAGCGGGCGTGGTCGGCGTGGCGGCGGCCTATTATCTTGCCCGCGCCGGGCATGAAGTGACGGTGATCGAGCGCCGCGAGGGGCCGGGGCTGGAGGCGAGCTATGCCAATGGCGGCCAGCTCCTCGGCGAGACGGTCGAGCTGTGGCTGGCGCCGGACGTGCCGGGTATGGTGCTGAAGAATTTCTTCCGCGTCGATGCGCCCTATCGGGTGCGCTTTTCGCCGATGCCCGAACGCTGGCTGTGGGGCGCGCGGTTCTTGCGCAATTGCGCCGCCTCGCGGGTGACGCGCATCAGGGAGGATCTCCGCCGTCTCGCGGTTCACAGCCTGGCGGAGATCACCGCGCTGCGCGCCGCCGAGCCGTTCGATTTCGACCATAGCGGCCTCGGCGTGCTCCGGCTTTATCGCAGCCCGGCGAAATATGCCGCGGCGATCGCTGAAGCGCGGGGTGAGGAACATCCGGCGCGCCGCCCTAAAATCCTCAGCTGGGAGGACTGCGTCGCCCTCGAGCCGGCGCTCGCCACCACGCGGGTGCGCTTCGCGGGCGGCCTGCATTTCCACCAGGAAGAGACCGGCGATGCCTATAAATTCTCCGCCGGGCTCGCCACCGCCGCCGAGCGCCTCGGCGTTACGTTCCGCTACGACACGGCGGTCAAGCGCCTGATACGCGCGAGCAACAAAGTGACCGGCGTGGAAACGAATGACGGACCGGTGGCGGCGGACGCGGTGGTGGTCGCGCTCGGCTGCCAAAGCAAGGCGCTCCTCCGACCGCTCGGCCTCAAGCTGCCGATCTATCCGGTCAAGGGTTATGCCCGCACGTTCCCCGCCGGCGGACCGGGTGCGCCGAAGGTGGCGCTGCACGATGTCGAGCATAAGACCGGCATCACGCCGTTCGGCTCGCGCTTGCGCATCGCCGGCACGGCGGAGATCGACGGCTACAACAAGCGCGCCGATCCGGCCCGCGCCGCCGCCATGCTCGCCGACCTGATGGCGATCCTGCCGGAGTGCGGCGATCCCGCCGAGGCGGAGCTCTGGACCGGCCTCCGGCCGATGACGCCGGACTGCGTGCCCATCCTCGGGCGCACGCGCTTCGAGAATTTGTTTCTCGATACCGGCCATGGCAGCTTGGGCTGGACGCTGGCCTGCGGCTCCGCCCAGGTGATCGCCGATATGATTTCGGGCCGGCCGCCGGCGGTGGATCTCAGCGGCCTGACCATCGACAGATTTATGTGAGCCACAGAGAGCCAAAGGGGAGACAGAGGTGGGCGAGTTGAGCGGAAAGATCATCCTGATGACCGGCGCCTCGCGCGGCATCGGCGCCTGTGCCTTCGAGCAGGCCATCGCCGCCGGCGGCGATGTGATCCTGCATTACGGCGCGAGCCACGATGCAGCGGCGCGCCTCGCCGAGGCGGCCGGGCCGGACCGCGCCCTGGCGATCTCCGCCGATCTCGCCGATCCCGCCGAGGCCGGACGCCTGTGGGACGAGGCGCTCGCCTGGAAGGGCCGCATCGACGTGCTGGTCAACAATGCCGCGATCTACGAGCCCAACGATATCGACAGTGACCTGGCGGACTGGCATGCCAACTGGGCGCGCACCCTGCAGATCAACCTTCAAGCGCCGGCCGATCTCTGCCGCGCCGCGATCCGCCATTACCGCGAGCGCGGCGGCGGCGGGATTATCGTTAACGTGACGAGCCGCGGCGCCTATCGCGGCGAATTGCCCGAATTCGGCCATTATGCCGCCACCAAGGGCGGGCTCGGCGCGCTCACCCGCACCGTCTCCCGCGCCTTCGGCCCGGACGGCGTGCTCGCCTATGCCGTCTCGCCCGGCTGGTGCGCGACGGAAATGGCGGTGCAAGGCGCGCCGCCCGAGGTGCTGGAGGCGGCGAAAGGCGATATCCCGCTCGGCGAATTGACGCCGCCGGAGGATGTCGCCGAGATCATCACCTTTCTCTCCTCCGGCCGCGCGCGCCACGCGACCGGCATCACCGTGGATGTCACCGGCGGTTCCTATATCCGTTAGTTCGGGAAGAGGACGCTTTCTATCCGGATCGATATAGACCGGAAAGGATCGAAACCGGGCTTTGTCTTAACAAAATATTTGTAATATGGCCGTATCTTGACCGTTAGCACCTACCGCGTGTTTCTCCCTCGAAGCGAGTGTGAACGGCATGGCGAGCAACCCGAAATCCGCGCAGACCGAAGAGAATCGCGACCAAATCCTTAACCAATTGCGCGGCGAATTCCTGATCGATGCGCGCGAGCGGCTGGACGAGATCGCCCACGAGCTGGACCAGTACAAATCCGCGGGCGGCGACGCGGAAAAATCGCTCCTGGCGATTCGCCGGCAATGTCACAGTCTCAAGGGCATGGGCGGTTCGTTCGAATTTCCAACCATCACCCTGGTGGCTCACCGCCTCGAGGATTATCTCGCGCGGGCGCATACCATCAATTCCAAGATCGCCGGCGATATCGAGGAATATTGCCAATGCCTGCTTAACATCATCGCCACCGGCGAGGATCCCGGGCCAGAGAAAGCGGCCGACCTCATCCCGGCCCTGCCCGCCTTCAGCCTGTTCGAAGTCGAAGAAATCGTTCCGCTGATCACCGAGGTGATGCTGGTCACGCCGTCCAAGACCATCGGCACCATTGTCGGGCGCGAATTGGCGGAATGCGGCTATAAGGTGACGCGCTTCGCCAATGCCTGGGAAGCCATGCAGTTCGCCGCCAGCACCCGGCCGAACCTGGTGATTACCGCCGCGGTGATGGATGTGATCGACGGCGTCAATCTCGCCCGCGCCCTCTCGGCCATGGAGCCCACCCAGGGTATTCCCGTAGCTGTCATCACCAGCCTCGATACCGACAGCCGCGAGCTCGAGAAATTACCCACCGGCATCGCGGTCGTGCGTCACGGTGCCAATTTCAGTGATGAATTGGCCGAAATGTTGGCCGGTTTCGAAACCGGAGACACACGGGTCGCAGTCGGCGGCTAGCCGAACCGCGCGGCCGGCAGGGATGCGGCCGTCTATTTCTTCGCATCTCAAAATTCCGTCCCGAATTAAGACAATATTTTCGAAATTAACTTACGTTAAGTGCGTTCCATTTGGCCGGATCCGGCCGGTCGGTAGGAGGCACTTCTGTTATGACGGTGAACGCGGAATTTGCACAGAATGAGGAAGCTCATGATCTCATTCTCGCCGAACTGTGCGACGAATTCTTGGCCGACGCCGGAGAGCGCCTGGAAGATATTTCGGAGCAGATTGAAATCGGCTTGAACGCCGACTGCGACGCGCAGGCGGTTCTGCTGGCCATTCGCCGCCAATGCCACAATCTGAAGGGCATGGGCGGCTCCTTCGGTTTCCCGACCATCACCCTGATTTCCCATCGTCTGGAGGATTATCTTGCGCGGGCGCGCGTCATCGATAAGGCCATCGCGAACGATATCGATTGTTATTGCCGGCATCTGACGGACATTGTTTCCGCCGGCAAGGACCCCGGTCCCGACAGCGCCGCGCGTATCGTCCGGGATCTCCCGGCGATCACCGGCTTCCAAATCGAAGATATTGATCCCAAGAGCACCGAAGTGCTTTTGGTGACGCCGTCCAAGACGATTGGCGCAATTGTCGCGCGGGAGTTGAACGAATGCGGCTACGCGGTGACGCGGGTCTCCAATGCCTTGGAAGCCCTGCAGTTCGCCGCCACGACTAAGCCCGACCTGCTGATCACCGCCGCGGTCATGGAGATAATCGATGGCATCAGCCTGGCCCGAGCCCTCGCGGTGATCAAGCCGACAGCGAACATTCCGGTAGGGCTTCTCACCAGCCTCGACAGCGGGAGCCGCGAATTGGACAGCCTGCCCGACAGCGTCGCGGTCATCCGCCATGGCGAGTATTTGAGCGATGATCTGGCGAAGGCGCTCAACGCATTCGAAAGCGGCACGTTGAAACTCGCGGCCACCGGCTAATCGGCTTTACGCCTTCTCGCCCTCTTCGCGCGCCGCTTCCAACTCGAGCCACTGATCCTCCGCCGCCGCAAGCGCGGCCTCGGCTTGTTTAAGCGCCTCGGCCGCCGCTTCGAACGCGTCGGGATCCCGCGCGAATAGTCCGCTATCGGCGAGAATTGCGTTCTGCGCCGCGATTTCGCTTTCCAGCTCCGCAATGCGCCCCGGCAATTGCTCAAGCGCGTATTTGTCCTTGTAGGAGAGCTTGCCGGTGCTCTTGGCGGCCGCCCGCGCGGCG
>CAZUVO010000168.1:0-8511 GCA_964623955.1 uncultured Rhizobiaceae bacterium | reverse complement strand
AACTTCCTTATCCTGTTCGTCGTCCTGGATGCGGTCCTGCTCGGCGGCCGCGCGGATGACCGCTTCGAAGGTCATGCCGATTTTTACCTGGTCCGGCGCATCCGGATAAAGCATTTCGCGGTAGCTGTCATTGCACAGCACGAGCCTGTCGTCGCGGTCATAAAGGGCAAATCCCTGAGCAATGGCCTCAACCGCACTGACGAGATGGGCATGCTCCGTTTCAACCCCGGACGCAAATTCATCGGCAATCCGATCCGCATCGGCCGATGATTGCCCCCCTAGCGGCAATTCCTTGCGCTCTAATGGGTTATCCATGAAACCTCGTCCATACCCTGTGGGCGGACAGGCCGCCCAAGAATTTCCAAGCCCCTACCGGTCGCCGGATTCCCTTCAACCGGAAAATTGCCGGAAAAAAAATTAACCGCCATATGGTGGTGCAGATTGTTTACTTTTTTCTGAACAAATTCGCTTATTCCCTATCCATCCGACCATATTCCCTATCCAAATGATCATCTGGCGAAAGTAATAGCGCCTCATCGTTACGCGAGAATGCCTATGGCATTCGCCCCCACCCGTTATGAGGGCAGGCGGGAGCCCGACCCTACACGGCCCCGCCACGGCGATTTCTGGCCGGCCGGACGCTCCCCCTGATAAAGTTGCCGACAATGACGGGCGGACATATTCACCACCACAATAACGAGCGCCGGGTCGCCTGGGCGGCGGCGATCACCGGGCTCTTTATGCTCGGCGAAATCGCCGGCGGCATCCTGTCCGGCTCCCTCGCCCTGCTCGCCGACGCGGGCCACATGTTTGCCGATTTCGTTGCCCTCGCCATGGCCTGGGCGGCATTTCGCATCGCCCGGCGGCCGGCCAATTGGCGCCATAGTTTCGGCTTCGACCGCTTTCAGATTTTGGTGGCCTTCATCAATGGCTTGAGCCTCTTTGCCATCGCCGGCTGGATAATATTCGAGGCCGCGGCACGATTTTCGGCGCCGCATGAAATCATGGGTGAAACGATGCTCGCCGTGGCGGTCGCGGGATTGGCGGTAAACATCGCGGCCTTCGCCATTCTCACCGGCGCCGACCGGGAAAACTTGAACGTCCGTGCGGCGGCGGTGCATGTCATGGGCGATCTTCTCGGCTCCGCCGCGGCGATCATTGCCGCTATTGTCATCGTGCTGACCGGCTGGGTGGCGGCGGATCCGCTTTTGTCGCTATTGGTGGCGCTGATCATCCTCAGGAGCGCCTGGCTGATCGTGAAAAAATCGGGCCATATTCTACTGGAGGGCGCGCCCGACGGTCTGGATAGCCGCACGGTCGCCGAGGATCTTGCCGGCCATATTCCCGAAATTGCCGAAATCCATCACGTCCACGCCTGGTCGATCACCCAGGAACGCCCGATGATGACCCTGCATGCCCGCCTTTCCCTGCCGGCCGGAGCGCCGGCGGCGCGCAGCAGCGAAATCGTGGCGGCCATAAAGCACCGCCTGGCGGAACGATTCGGGGTTACCCACGCCACCGTCGAGTTAGAACATGATGATGAATGCTAAACTCTCGAAATTCCGTTAAGGGTTTGCAAACCCTATCATTTCATTATTCGGGGTCAGATTGCGGCAAAGACCATCTAATTTTGAAATGAGAGGCGCCCATGCAAGTCATGGCAGAAGCCAGAGAACGGCGCGAACACGAGCGCGAAATGGACCCGGCACGGCAGTTGACGATCATCGTCAACGGCCAAAAGATCCTGACCGAAAACTGGTCGATGGGCGGCTTTCGCTCTTATGGGCTCTTCAAGTGCAAAAAGAAGGACCGCTTCGACGGCTTGGTCAAGGGAGACGGCGACAGGCCGGATATCCCGTTCGTCGGCAAGATTCTCCGTATCGAAGACGATGGTGCGCGCATTGTGAAGATGGTCGAAATCGAACTCGACCACCTTCTGAAGCTGCAAGAGGTGACGGAAAGCTGAGCCGCCGGCCCGCTTGCCGCCACACCAACTCTTAAATCAAACTAACCCTGCGGCTTGATCTTGATCGTCAAGGCCGCGGAACTCGGGTCGCCGGGTGTACGCACCTTGACCACACCGGGCTCGTTGAAACGCAGGGTGTCGCTATCCCCGGCGCCGCGAATGCTGAGCGAAAAAGTTTTTGCTGGGCTCAGGGAATAGATCGACTGACCGTAGAACTCGGTCGTCGTGAAAGTCACCGTATCGCCGACAGTGATGCTCAAATTGGCGGGTTCGAATGTTTCGCCTTCGGTGTTGACCCAAAAGTTGGCCGCCTCGGCATTGCCGGCAAAGGCCGACCCCGCGGCAATCAGCGAAGCAGCTGCTGCTCCTAATATCGCTTTTCTCATGGTGTTCTCCGTCGCGTGAATTTGGCTGAACTACCCCGCCGATCGTTCGCGCCACGAAATCATCACCAAGCATGAAGCCAATTTATTGCGTTTTCCTTAATGCCGCAGTCAAACCAGCGGATTTTCGCCGCTCATATAGATGGTTACCTTGGCGAACTGGCCGTCCCGAAGAACGAAAAAATTACAATTGCGCATAGAAATTTCGCTGCCGTCCGCCAGATTGTTGCGGGCAACAAACTGCGACGCGATCAGTTGATTTTCGACATCCGCCACATGGCTGTAGTCGCCATGATAGATCACCGGCGTGTCGCGCATGAAATCGCCGAACATGCGGCGGATTTCTTCCTGCCCGCGATGGGTGACATGCGCCGTCTGGACGGTCAGTTCGGCATCCTCGGTGAAGCATGCCAGCGTGGCATCCAGATTCTTGTTGTCGACATTGTAAAAATAGGAATCTTCGACCAGCGAAATCATTTCCTTGGCTGTCAATTTTGTCATGCGATCCGACTTTCCGAAGCTTGAGTGGTGCGTTCGGAGAATGTGCGATAGCGTCGCCGGTTACAAGGTTGAACGCCGAGGCACGCAAACATGACCGGCTCGCTGTGGGACTTTTCGCTCGCGACCTATAAGCGCCCGGGGGTGCAGGCCGCCTGCCTGAACCTCCAGGACAATATCGGCGCGGACGTGAACCTCCTCTTATATTGTTGCTGGCGAGGCGCCATGGAGAAAGGGGAAAT
Source organism: uncultured Rhizobiaceae bacterium (assembly GCA_964623955.1). Taxonomy (GTDB): domain Bacteria; phylum Pseudomonadota; class Alphaproteobacteria; order UBA828; family UBA828; genus PTKB01. Next base: position 5,422 of record CAZUVO010000168.1, on the reverse strand, counting down.
GGCGGCCCTGACGGCGGAACTGGCGCCCTGGCAAGCCGATGTCGTGGGCCGTCTGCGGACGGTGAGGCGGATCATGAAACCAATGGTCAAGGCGTTGGCGGAACAATCCGAGGAAGCCGCGAAACTGCGCAAGAAGGTCGCCGGCGTGGAACTCGAAGCGGAAAAACTTCAGCAGAGCATGATGATGCGCTTCGCTGCCGGGCATGAGACGACCGCACCGCCCTCACCCGGCGCGGCGGCGCAAAACATGGCTCAATATCTCAATATTTTACCGAAACCGCCCGGCGGCGCGGCAATGGAGAAGTTGGAAACAATTCTGGCGGCGTCGTTTCCAAAGTCCAACATGGACTCGATTGACTCCGCCATGACGGACTTGCGAACGAAATTTAGATTCACGGATAGCTAGTTTCACCCCGCGCCCGTACAACTTTAATGCCATCCGCGCCGCAAACAATAACAAAAGGTTAACCATTGTAGGGCTAATATGGTTAATTACGACAAAGAATAGCCAAATTGCGGAGTCAAATTTGTCCCAGACACGATCAGGGCAATCGGCGGCCACGAGACTTGACGGCGAAGAGAGTGCGGACCAGCGCGCGGCGAGCGCTCCGTCCGAGGCTGATTTCAAAGTCCTCGCGGAGCGTTTCAATCTCGCCTTGTGGGCAGCCGATACGGCCATATGGGACTGGGATATAGAAAATAAGTTGCTCTGGGGCTCCGCCGGGCATCAGCAAATGTTCGGCCTCGACGACCCGGAAATCACCGAAAATTTCGATATCGAAGCGGAAGGCAATCCGTGGGTGGCGAACTTGCACCCGGACGATCGCGACGCGACCGTGCAGGCCCTGCGCAACCATCTGGATCAAGACACGCCGTTCGACGTGGAATACCGCTACCGCCGGCCCGGCGGCGAGTATTTATGGCTCCGGTCCGTCGGCCGCGCGGTGCGCGATCCGGCGGGCAAGGCGCTGCGCATGATCGGCTCCGACAGCGACATCACCGCGCAAAAACTCGCCGAGACAGAAAACAGACAATTTCGCGAGGCGGTCGACAACGCATCCGAGGGCATCGTGCTCTACGACGCCGACGAGCGTTTCGTCTACGCCAACAAGCGCTACCGCGAACAATTTCCGATTCTGGGAGGGATGCTTGAGCAAGGCGCGCTACGCGAAGATCTTCGAAAGGCATTTATATCGTTGAACGTGCTGCCGGATGCCGTAGGGCGCGAAGATGAGTTCATCAAGGAACTGCGCGTTCGACAATTAACCGGGGCCACCACCGAACACCGTTTTTCGAACGGCGACTGTTTCAAATATAGCGATCACATTCTGCCCGACGGCGCGATTGTCAGCATCCGCACCGACATCACGGAAATCCGCCGGCGCGAGGAAGAGCTGAAGGCGAGCGAGACGCGTTATCGCAGCCTGGTCGAGGACCAGCCCGATCTCGTATCGCGCTATCTGCCCGACGGTACGCTGACCTACGTCAACAACGCCTATGCGAAACAGTTCGGCCAGAAGCCGGAAGACATGGTCGGCAAGAATATTTTCGATTTCATGCCGCAGGAAGAGCGCAGCCGCGTGCGCCAGCATATCGCGAAACTGACGCCGGAAGCGCCCTTCAACCAGATCGAAAACCGGGTGGTCAGGTCGAACGGCGCCTTAAGCTGGCAGGAGCGGGTCAATCGCGCATTCTTCGACGATGCCGGCCGCCTGACCGAGCTGCAAGCCTTCGGGCGCGACATTACCGACCGCAAGCAGGTCGAGGAAACCTTGCGCGAGAGCGAAGCGCGCTTCCGCTCGATCTTCGAGGAGGCGGCGTTCGGCATCGCCATCGTTACCCTCGATGGCCGCCTGGTCGAGTGCAATTCCGCCTGGAGCAAGATGCTGGGCTACGCTGCCGGCGAACTGAAGGGCAAGCCGTGGGAGGATTATACCCACCCGGACGATATCGCGAAAAATAACGAGCTCTCGGAAAAGCTCATTCATGCCGAAATTGCCAACTACCGCATGGAGAAACGTTTTCTCCGCAAAGACGGCGGCTTGTTGTGGACGCATTTGACCGTTTCGCTCATCGGAGCCGGCGACGGGCGCCCGCAATTCCGCCTCGCCATGATCGAGGATATCAGCGAGCGCAAGCGGGCGGAGGTCGCGCTCCGGGAGAGCGAGCAAAACCTTGCCGGCCTCACGGCCAATATCGCCGACAGCGTGGTGACGATCGATGAGGGCGGGACGGTCTTGAGTTTCAACAAGGCGGCCGAACGGGCCTTCGGGTACCGCGCGGACGAAATAATCGGCGACAGGGTCGAGCGGCTTATGCCAAATCCACATGCCGATATGCATCAGCGCTATGTCAGCCACTATCGTGAGACCGGCGAAAGCGCCATTCTCGGCAAGGGGCCCCGCGAAGTGGAGGGCCTGCGCAAGGACGGCTCGCTATTTCCGTTGGAACTTTCGGTCAGTGAGATGGTCATTGGCGAGCAGCGCACCTTCATCGGCGCGATGCGCGATATCACGCGGCGCAAGCAGGTCGAGGAAGCGCTCCGCGAACGGGAGCAGATGCTGGGCGGAATTTTTGAAACCGCCGCGATCGGCATCACCGTAAATGACCCGGAAGGGCGTTACATCAAGACCAACCCCGCTTACCGCAGCATGCTTGGCTATACCGAGCAGGAATTTAGCGGAATGACGTTCTGGGACCTCACGCACCCCGATGACCGGGGCCGCGAGGAGCCGATCTACGCCGATATCATGGCGGGCGATCAGGCCATCTATCAGATCGACAAGCGTTATATCCACAAGAATGGCTCGAGTATTTGGGTCAGTCTCAATGTCGCGGAACTGAAAGACGCCGAGGGATCGGTCGTGGGCTGCATCGCGACGGTGGAAGACATCACCGAGCGCAGGCGCAATACCGAAGCGCTGAGAGAGAGCGAAAAGAGATTGGGGGCGGCGCAACAATTGGCGCATGTCGGCAATTGGGAGATCAATTTGGTCTCCGGCAGCCTGGTCTGGTCCGATCAAATGTTTCGTCTGTTCGGGCTTGATGGCGACACCGAAAAGCCGTCCAAGGAACTTTTCCTCAGTGTCGTCCACCCCGACGACCGGATAATGGTGAAGCAGGCGCTCGTCGATCAAGCATCGCCCGGCAGTGTTTATAATTTTGGTTACCGTATCGTTTTGCCGGATGGCACGGTGCGCTTCGCGCACGAAAGCGTTGAACAAATCCTCGATGCGCAGGGAATCCTGACGGGAGTCCGCGGCACGACGCAGGATATCACCGAGTTGAGAATCGCCGAAGAAGCGCTGCGCGAGAACGAGGCCAACCTCGCCGAAGCGCAACGGGTCGCCAATATGGGCAGCTGGGTGGTGACACTCGAAGGCAAGCGGCAGATCCACACATCCTGGTCCGCGCAGCTCTGCCGTATTTTCGGGATCGGGCTCGATGCCGTCCCTCGGCGGTTCGACTAATATTTACGCTTCTTCCATGAGGAGGACCGCGCCGCGGTCAAGCGGTCATGGATCGAGGCGCTCAAGCATAACGCCCCTTTCGAAGCGGAGAACCGCATCATCCGCCCGGACGGCGAAACTCGCTTCATCCGCACCAAGGCGCGGATATTTACGGACAAGACACGCGGTGTGCAGCGCATTGTCGGCTCGGCAACCGACATCACCCAGCGCAAGCTCGCCGACGAACAGCTTCAGCAAGTCCAGAAAATGGAAGCCGTGGGCCAGCTGACCGGTGGCATCGCCCATGATTTCAACAATCTGCTGACCGTTATCATGGGCAATCTGGAACTCATCAAAGAGAGTGTCGACGGCAAAACCGCAGAACGGGCGATGATCGACCGCAGCATGCAAGCGGTGGAGCGCGGCGCGCATTTGACCGACCGGCTCCTCGCCTTTTCGCGCAAACAGACCCTGCTGCCCGAGACCACGGACCTCAACAATCTGATCGCCGGCATGGCCGATATGCTGCGCATCACGCTCGGTAGCGGAATCAAGTTTGAACATATCGGCAATCGGGACGACCTATGGCCCTGCAAGGTGGACCAGTCTCAATTGGAAAACGCCGTGTTGAACCTGATCATCAACGCCCGCGACGCCATGCCAAGGGGCGGCAGCCTTACCATCGAAACGGAGAACGTCTCCCTCGATGAGAAACACGTTGCGGGCCCTACCGGTTCGCAGCCGGACGATTTCGTCATGCTGAGCGTTTCGGATACCGGCACCGGCATGATGGACGAGACCTTGAAACGCGTCTTCGAGCCTTTCTTCACCACCAAGGAAGTCGGCAAGGGGACCGGGCTCGGACTCAGCATGGTCTACGGTTTCGTCAATCAGTCCGGCGGCACGGTCACGATCGACAGCGAGCCCGGCGAAGGCACCACAGTTAAGCTCTATCTGCCGCGCGCGCCTCTTTAAGTACAATCCGGCCCTGTGATTGCGGTCACTTTAACCATACTCCCCCTGGGGTAGGTTGGCATGAATACGGGAACACACCGTATGGATCGGCGAATCGGAGGCGATCAATCATGCAGCATATACCCAACCGCAGATCACAGCGGATCGAACGTGTTAAGGCGGCGCCGAGAATGACGGCGGACGAACGGGACCAGGCCATCCAGGACTTTGTCGATGCCGGCCTTGTCACCCGCATCACGGCGGCGGATGTCATTGCCCATCATGATGAGCTCAACCGCGAACGCAGCCTCGTTCCGGGCACCGTCCGCCGGAGCGCGAAATAACCGGCGGCCAGGTTAACCGAGACAGTCGCGCGCGAGACGCAGGCGGAACGCCCGGTCGCGCTTCAGGTGCCACTCCCGGCTCATCGCTTCGCCGCGATTGAGAAATCGTTCGGCATAAAGCAGCCGCCACGTGCGACCGCGCGTCGAACGCGCGCCCTTCCCCGAATTATGCTTCTCGAGACGCGCCTCCAACCCGGTCGTCCAGCCGACATAGGTGCGCCGGTCCGCGCCGCTCCGGCTGCCCAGCACATAGACGAAACTCGCCACCGATCGCCTCGCTTCTAGGAGCCGGCCAGGACCTTGCCGACCGCATCGCGTAGCCGGCGGGCTTCGCTCTCCCAGCGGTTCTCGGCCAGGAATGCAGGCAGTTTCGCGCGATAGCCGTCGAGATCGGCGGCGATGGTCCGGCAGGCTCTTACCATATCCGCAACCTCCTCTACCTTGCGGTCCGCTTCGCAGCCAATCAGTTCCCCGACGCCGAATTTTTCGTGAAGCGGGCGCAGCGGCGGTTGGCACGTCAATATCATCGGCAGTCCGGCTTGGGCATATTCGTAAATCTTGTTGGAGGCGCAATAGAGCTGATTGAGCCTGTACGTATGGTAGTAGACGATACCGATGTCGCAGGTGGCGAGAATGTCGTGTAGCTGGTCTCTTGGAACCCGGCCCAGAAGAATG